>NZ_JABEMG010000068.1 GCF_013004695.1 Promicromonospora citrea | reverse complement strand
ACGGTGACGTCCGCGCCGGCCCCCGCCGCGACGCCCGCGACCTCGGCGCCGATCCAGCCCGCCCCGACGATCACCAGACGCGCGCCGGGCGTCACCGCGGCGCGCAGGCGCTCGGCGTCGGCGGCCGTGTGCAGGGTCATGGCGGCGTCCCAGCCCGCGGGGAGCACGGGGGCGCTGCCGCACGCGAGCACGACGGCGTCGGCCACGACCTCGTCGCCCGCCGCGGTCGTCACGACGGCGCGCTCCCGGTCGACCCGGAGGCGGACGGCGGGGTCCGCGAGCCGCAGGTCGTCGGCGAGGTCCGCCAGGTCGACGCCGAGGTCGTCGGCCAGCCACACCGGCTCGGTGCGCTGGAGCAGCTCCTTGGACAGCGGCGGGCGGTCGTAGGGCGGCACGTCCTCCGCACCGAGCACCGTCAGGCGGCCGTCGAACCCGTGCTTGCGGAGGGCGGCGGCGGTCTGCGCGCCCGCCAGGCCCGCCCCCACGACCACGACGCTGCTGGGGACCTGTGCTGAGGGTGAGGGCATGGCCTCACGGTAGCCCGCCCGGCCCCCGCCTGGGCGAACACACCTGGGAAGTGTCTGGCAGTCAGGTTGCAAGGAGGTCACGGCTCTCCAGAATCGTGACGTTTCGGTTGTACGCTCGTGTCGTGGATCTCAGTGAGACGCGGATCGCCCCCCGCGCGGCGGGCGGCGCCACGGCGCTTCTCGAGCCCGGCCCCGCAGGAACCGCTACGCTCGACAGCGCCCGAGAGGCTCCGCAGGCAGGAGCCCCCACGACCACCACCCGGGAGCCCGACCGCAGTGAGTCAGCGAGCGTCGAGGCAGCCGACATGACGCTTCCCGAGCTGCAGCGCAGCACGCTCGCGATCTGGCTGGTGCTCGCGGGCGTCGCCGTCTCCGTGCTGCTCGGTCTCGTCGCTGGCGCACGGGCCGGCGCCATCGGCATCGGCGTGGTGCTGGTGGTGTGCGCGATCTTCCGTGCCGTGCTCGACAGCCCCGTCGGCCTGGTCATCCGTACGCGGACGATCGACATCGTGCTCTACGGCGCGACCGGCGTGCTCATCGGCGGCCTCGCGGTCGCGACGCCGAGCATCTGACCTCTCGGCGACCCGGGGCCCGACGGCCCCGCGCGGGCTACCGCTCCGCGTCGCGCAGCGTCCCCTTCACGGGAGTCGCCGACTCCACGACGCACAGGATGCGGCGGTCGCCGTCCGTCCAGCTCTCCTCCGACGGCGCGATCGGCCAGTACTGCAGCTCCGAGCTCGCCCAGCGCAGCCCCACGAACTTCGCGAACTGCGGGTAGCAGTAGGCGTCCGCCGCGTCCCACAGCGCCTGCTGCGTCGGGGCGTCGCCGTCCTCGGCCAGGTCGTCGGACGCCGTCGTCTCGGCGTAGATCTCGCCGCCGTGCGCCGTCGTGCACGCGACCACGGGGATGCGGTAGAGCGTGGCCTGGCCCGCCGTGGCGGCGGTGTCGATGCAGTCGCCCACCTCGAGGTCGGGGACGGCGGTGCCGGCGGTCGCGGTCGTGTCGTCAGCGTCGTCGCCCTCGTCCGGGTCGGCGTCCGGGGTCGCCTCGGGGTCGTCGCCGTACGGGTCGGTCGCGTACGGGTCGTCGGCGGACGGGTCGGTCGCGTACGGATCGGCGAAGGGGTCCGCGGTGTCCGCGCCCTCGGCGTACGGGTCGCCCTCGGTCGGCTGGTCCGACGGAACGGTCCGGCCGTCGTCGTCGGCCGCGATGCCGAGCGGCTCCGCCAGCGCGGGCGGCACGACGGACCGCATCACGGACACGACGCCGTGCGGCAGCGACGAGGCGTACGTCGGCGCCGCGACGACGGCGACCGCGAGGCCGACCGCACCGACGACGCCGACCGTGACCGCGCCGAGCGCGAAGTCGAGGGCGTGCACCGAGGCCTTGCGTGCGCGCCGGAAGCTGCCGGTGCCGTTGGCCTCGGCGGCGCGCATGGAGAGGACCAGCGCCGGGACGGCCAGCGGCCAGAAGAACAGGAACGCCGCGACGACCCAGCCGACGCGGGTCGGGGAGGGGCCGGTCGGGGTGTCGTCGGGGTCCGCCTCGGCGTCGGTGTCGGCGTCGATGTCATCCTCCGCCTCGTCCGACCGCTCGTCCGACCGCTCGTCCGACCGCTCGTCCGCTGTCCCGCCCGCCGGCGTCGCCGCGTCGTCCGTCGCCGGACCGTCGTCCTCGGGTCCTGTCGCGTCCCCGCGGTTGCGCAGCGTGTCGGCCATGGTGCCGGATCGTAGCGGCGCGGGGTTTACGGGCGAAAGTCGCGCGCCCGTGCTCACCGCCCGCCGACGGGTGCCGTCCGGTCGTCGTCCACGGACTCGGCGAAGCAGTTGATCCGCCGGTCGAACCGGCGCCAGTCCCACGGGTCCGGCGCCGTGTGCCAGAAGATCAGCTCCGACGCCTCCTCGGGCGTGCCCCCGGCTCTCTCGAAGGCCTGCACGCAGAGGTCCTCGGCGTAGCGGTACATCGGCTCCGGACCCGGGTACCGCGGGCCGGTGCTCGTGGCCCACTCGTCCGCCTGGGCGCTCGTCACGTACTCGATGGCGTACAGCTCGCCGCCGTGCGGGTGCGTGCAGGGCACGACGGCGACCGTCCGCACGACCTCCTCCAGCCCGTCGACGAGGAAGCAGTCCCCGGCGGTCAGGTCCCACACCGACGTGCCGTCGGCCGGACCGGAGCCGGGTTCGTCGTCGGCCACCCACCCGGTCGACGTCGCGTCCTCGGTCCGCTGGGCGACGTCGGAGGACCAGACGGCGAACGCGACGACGCCGACGATCGAGGCGACCATCAGGACGATGCCGGCGACGAGCCCCGTGACGCCGTGGTAGCGGGCCCGTGCAGCCTCCCGCGCGGCGGTGCGCAGGTCGCCCGCGCCGAGGGCCGCCGTCGCCCGCTGGGCGTGCGGGTACGCGGCGACGGCGAACGGCCACGCGAACAGCAGCGCGACGATCGTCCAGCCCTCGCCCGTGGACGGTGGTGCCTGCCACGGTGGCCCCTGCTGGGCGGGGACCTCGTAGGGCGAGGGGGGCCGGTACGGCGAGGGGGCCGGAGCCTGGTCCGGGCCGCCGGCCGGGACGGGCGGGCCCGCCGGGGCGTGCGGCGGCACCAGGGGCGGGAGCTGACCGGTCACCAGGCCGCCTCCGTCCGGAGGAGCTCGGGATGGTCGCGCAGGTCGCCGCGCACGGGGGCGTCGACGAGGACGAAGCAGACGCTCGTGTGCCACTCGTCGTTCCAGTCGCCCTGCGTCGGCTGGAGGGTCCAGACGGGCGAGTGCTCCGTGAGGAAGGAGCCCGAGTACTCCTCGTAGGCGGTGGCGCAGTCGTCCCACGCGGCGGTCGAGACCGCCTCGCTGCCGGGGTAGTCGCCGTCGCCGAGCGGAGTCACCGCGATCACCTGGGCGTCGTGCAGCCTGCTGCAGGGGATCACGTCGAGCGTCGGCCACCGCGCGAAGCTGCCGGGGTCGACGAAGCAGTCGCCCTCCTGCAGGGCCAGGGTCTCGACGACGATCGTCTCGCGGTGGGGCGCCGCCGCCGTGCGGTAGGAGGCCGGAGCCGGTGCCGCCGCGGCCGGGTCGACGTTGTTCGAGGTCGCCGGATCCGTCACGACGGCGAGGGCGACGAGGCCGGCGACGAGTGCGCAGCCGACGATCCCGACGCCGCCGACCAGCGCGCCGATACCCGCGTACGTGCGGGCGCTCGAGGCGGCGCGCACGGCCGTCAGGTCGTCGCCCGCGCCGTGGGCGCGGGCCGCGCGTCCGGCCGCGAGCAGCGCGGCGATCGCGAGCGGCCAGCACAGGATCATGGCGGCCACGATCCAGCCGCGGGCCACGGGCACGTGCACCTGGCCGCGGGTGGGAGGGGGAGGGGGAGTCACGGCGGGTTGTCTACCAGCCCGGATCGCCCGAACTGACCGACGTGACCGGATCGTGAGCGGAGTTCACCCCGGAGAACGACGGCGGGGCCGCACCCGGGGAGGATGCGGCCCCGCTGTGCGGGTCGAGCGAGGTCAGGCCTTCTTCTCGGGCTCGGTCGACGCGGTGTCGGCCTCGTCGGTGTCGGCCTCGTCGGTGCCTGCCGGCTCGGTGGCGGGCACGGTCGCCGGCTCGGCGGCGTCCTCCTCGTCGTCGCCCTCGACCAGCAGGAGCTCGTCGTCCTCCGGTGTGCCGAACGCGCGGTAGAACAGCGCGGCGAGCGCCGCGCCGACGAGCGGCGCGACCCAGAACAGCCAGAGCTGACGGCCGGAACCGCCGGAGCCCCAGTCGTTGGCGAACAGGGCGGCCGCGGTCGAGCGGGCCGGGTTCATGCCGGTGTTCGTCACGAAGAAGGAGATGAGGGTCAGTGCGGCGATGGCGCTGCCGACGGCGGCCGGGGCGAACGCGGCCCGGCGGTGCGAGGCGGTGGCGCCGAGGTACACGCCCACGAGGACGGCGGAGATGATCGTCTCGACGAGGATGGCGGCCAGCCACTCGAACTGCGCGCCGCCCTGCGTCTGCAGGTAGAGGGGCGAGTTCTCGCCGAAGCCGTTGACGGCGTTGTCGAACACGTCGGCGACGCCCGCCATGTCGGGGTTCTGGTTCTGCAGCAGCGTGATGAGCGCGCGCGGGTAGGTCGCGAAGAGCACGGCGCCGGCGAGGACGGCGCCGACGATCTGCGCCACCCAGTAGCTGAGGGCGGTGCCGACGGAGATGCGGCCGCCGAGCCAGGCGCCGAGCGAGATCGCCGGGTTGAAGTGCGCTCCCGAGACACGGCCGACGGCGGCGGCGCCCGCGATGTAGGCGAACGCTCCGCCGAGGGCGACGCCGAGGCCGCCGACGGTGTTCAGCGGGCTGTAGACCAGCACGCCGACGATCACGAGGGTCAGCAGGAACGTGCCGAAGGTCTCGGCGAGCAGGCGGGAGAGCAGACCGTGCGACCGCTCGTCGACCTCGGTGACGCCGCTGGTCGCGGCGAGGTCCTGGGACATGGGGTCAGTTCCTTTCGGTGGCGCACCGACCGGTGCGCGTCATGACGGCGTGCGTGCGATGTCGCGCCACATCCTGCCATCATGCGCCTGAACGGGACCTGAACGCGCGTAGGCATTTTCCTCATGCTGCGTGGGGGCTGGGCGAGGTGGCCCGGTCGATGCCAGAGTGGGCGCATGACTGAACCCGTGAATGTCACCGTCACCGGAGCCGCTGGCCAGATCGGGTACGCGCTGCTCTTCCGCATAGCCGCGGGCGAGATGCTCGGCGCGGACACGCCGGTAAGGCTCCGCCTGCTCGAGATCCCCCAGGCCGTGGCCGCGGCGGAGGGCACGGCCATGGAGCTCGACGACTGCGCCTTCCCGACCCTGGCCGGCATCGACATCTTCGACGACCCCGCCAAGGCGTTCGACGGCGTCAACGTCGCCCTGCTCGTCGGCGCCCGGCCGCGCGGCGCGGGCATGGAGCGCGCCGACCTGCTGGAGGCCAACGGCGGCATCTTCGGTCCGCAGGGCCGGGCCATCAACGACGGCGCGGCGTCCGACGTCCGCGTGCTCGTCGTCGGCAACCCCGCCAACACGAACGCGCTCATCGCGGCGTCGAACGCGCCCGACGTGCCGGCCACGCGGTTCACCGCGATGACGCGGCTCGACCACAACCGTGCGCTGTCCCAGGTCGCCGCCCGCACGGGGACGCCCGTGCCGGAGATCAGGAAGCTCACGATCTGGGGCAACCACTCGGCCTCGCAGTACCCGGACCTCTTCCACGCCGAAATCGGTGGCCGCCCGGGCGCCGAGGTCGCCGCGGACACCGCGTGGCTCACCGACGACTTCATCCCGACCGTCGCCAAGCGCGGTGCGGCGATCATCCAGGCGCGCGGGGCGTCGTCGGCGGCGTCGGCCGCGAACGCCGCGATCGCGCACGTGCGCGACTGGACGCACGGCACGCCCGAGGGCGACTGGACGTCGGCGGGCCTGTGGTCGTCCGGCGAGTACGGGGTGCCGGAGGGGCTGGTCTGCTCGTTCCCCGTGACGTCGGACGGCAGCGGCGAGTGGAAGATCGTCGAGGGGCTGGAGATCGACGACTTCTCGCGCGAGCGGATCGACGCGAGCGTCGCCGAGCTCGCGGAGGAGCGCGACGCGGTGCGGTCGCTGGGGCTGGTCTGACGGGTCCGGTGCGACGCGAGCGGTGTCCTGGTCGCGGTGCGGCCAGGACACCCGCGTCGTGACGTGTCCCACGATTCCGGGCGAGCGGGCCCTCTCAGGTATCTTGATATCGAGAGATCGGCACGTTTCCACTACCCCGGGGAGTCAGCCACACCCATGTCGAAGATCATCTATACCCACACGGACGAGGCCCCGCTCCTGGCGACGTACTCGTTCCTGCCGATCGTCTCGGCCTACGCGGCCAAGGCCGGTGTGGACGTCGAGACCCGCGACATCTCGCTCGCCGGCCGGATCATCGCGCAGTTCCCTGAGCGCCTCACCGAGGAGCAGCGCCAGGCGGACGCGCTCGCCGAGCTCGGCGAGCTCGCCCACGACCCGTCGGCCAACATCATCAAGCTGCCGAACATCTCGGCGTCGGTGCCGCAGCTCAAGGCCGCGATCGCCGAGCTGCAGGCCCTCGGGTACGACCTGCCGGACTTCCCGGAGAGCGTCGAGACCGAGGAGCAGAAGGACGCGCGCGAGCGCTACGGCCGCGTCATGGGCTCCGCCGTGAACCCGGTGCTGCGCCAGGGCAACTCCGACCGCCGCGCGCCGGCGTCGGTCAAGAACTACGCGAAGGCGCACCCGCACCGCATGGGCGCGTGGTCGGCCGACTCGAGGACGAACGTCGCGACGATGGGGCACGACGACTTCTTCTCCAACGAGAAGTCCGTGATCGTCGAGGCCGACGACACGCTGCGCATCGAGCACGTGGCCGCCGACGGCACCGTGACCGTGCTCAAGGAGTCGCTGCCCGTGCTCGCCGGCGAGGTCGTGGACGGCACCTTCCTCGACGCCGCCGCGCTGGACGCGTTCCTCGCCGAGTCGATCGAGCGGGCCAAGGCCGAGGGCGTGCTGTTCTCGGTGCACCTCAAGGCCACGATGATGAAGGTCTCGGACCCGATCATCTTCGGCCACGTGGTCAAGGCGTTCTTCAAGCCGGTCTTCGAGAAGTACGGCGACGACCTGGCCGCGGCGGGCCTCTCGCCCAACGACGGCCTCGGCGGCATCTTCGCCGGCCTGGAGAAGCTGCCCAACGGCGCCGAGATCCGCGCCGCGTTCGACGCGGCGCTGGCCGACGGCCCGAAGATGGCCATGGTCAACTCCGACAAGGGCATCACCAACCTGCACGTGCCGTCGGACGTCATCGTCGACGCCTCGATGCCCGCGATGATCCGCATCGGTGGCCACATGTGGGGCCCCGACGGCGAGGAGGCGGACACCCTCGCGGTGATCCCCGACTCCTCCTACGCGGGCATCTACCAGACGGTGATCGACGACTGCCGCGCGAACGGCGCCCTCGACCCGGCCACCATGGGCTCGGTGCCGAACGTCGGCCTCATGGCGCAGGCCGCCGAGGAGTACGGCTCGCACGACAAGACGTTCGAGATCGCGAGCGACGGCACCGTGCGGATCGTGAACAGCGCGGGCGACGTCGTCATGGAGCACGCGGTGCGCGCCGGCGACGTCTGGCGCGCCTGCCAGACCAAGGACGCCCCGATCCGTGACTGGATCAAGCTGGCCGTGACCCGGGCCCGGCTCTCGGACACGCCCGCCGTGTTCTGGCTGAACTCGCGCCGTGCGCACGACGCGAACCTCATCACGAAGCTCGAGCAGTACCTGCCCGAGCACGACACCGAGGGCCTCGAGATCCACGTCATGGACCCGGCCGAGGCGACGGCGTTCTCGCTCGCGCGCATCCGCCAGGGCCTCGACACCATCTCGGTGACCGGCAACGTGCTGCGCGACTACAACACGGACCTGTTCCCGATCCTCGAGGTCGGCACCTCGGCGAAGATGCTCTCGATCGTGCCGCTGATGAACGGCGGCGGCCTGTTCGAGACCGGCGCCGGCGGCTCCGCGCCGAAGCACGTGCAGCAGCTCGTCGAGGAGGACTACCTGCGCTGGGACTCGCTCGGTGAGTTCTTCGCGCTGGCCGCGTCGTTCGAGCACCTCGCCGTGAGCGAGGGCAACACCCGGGCGCAGGTCCTCGCCGACACGCTCGACCGCGCCACCGGCACCTTCCTCAACGAGGACCGGTCGCCGGGCCGCAAGCTGGGCACGATCGACAACCGTGGCTCGCACTTCTACCTCGCCCTGTACTGGGCGCAGGAGCTCGCGGGCCAGTCGGAGGACGCCGAGCTCGCCGCGACGTTCAAGCCGCTCGCGGAGGCGCTCGCCGCGTCGGAGCAGAAGATCGTCGAGGAGCTGGTCGCGGTCCAGGGCAAGCCGGCCGACATCGGCGGGTACTACCGTCCGGACGCCGCCAAGGCGACCGCGGTCATGCGCCCGAGCACGACCTTCAACGAGGCCCTCGCCTCCCTCTGACCCCCCTCGCCGAGGTAGTTACCTGGCGAGGTAGTCAGTTGGCGAGGTAGTCACCTGGCGAGGTAGTCACGTGGCGAAGTAGTCAGTCCGCGAGGTAGTCGCTCAGCGCATGCTGAGTGACTACCTCGCTTCATGACTACCTCGCCAACTGACTACCTCGCCACGTGACTACCTCGCCAACTGACTACCTCGGCGGGGTGGGGCGTGATGTTGGTCGCTTCGGTGGAAAAAGAGGCGGGGAGTGTCGGTGTGCCGACATAGCCTCAGGACCGTGATCGACGCGCCGCAGACCCCCGACACCACGCCCGTGCCCGAGGCGTCGCCGCGTCCTGCCCGTGTCCGGCCGGACGACCCCGCGCGGCGTCTCGACTGGCGCCGTCTGCGCGGCGTGGCGGCGGCGATCGCGATGCTCGCGCTCACGGCGGGGGCCGTCGGTCAGGCCCTCGGGACCGCGGTGGCCGGCCGGCTGGCCGAGCACGCGACGGCGGTCGGCCTCGTGCTGCTCGCCGTCTGCGTGGTGGGCGGTGCGGTGCTCGACGGCGTGGGCCAGGTGGTCTGGGCCGGTGTCGTCGACCGGGCCGAGGGCAGGCTGCGCAGCGACCTGCTGAGCGCCGCCCTGCGCCAGCCGCTGGCCACGTTGTCCGAGCAGGCCGTCGGCGAGGTGCTCGATCGGGTCGACGACGACACGCACGCCGTGGGCACGCTCGTCCGGCGCCAGCTCTGGAGCGCCGGCCGCACCGTGGTCGGCACCGTGCCGATGTGGGTGGTCGCCGGGATCACCTGGTGGCCCGCGTGGTTCCTGTTCCCCGTCCTGGCCGGGCTGGTCGCGCTGCTCGCTCGGCCGCTGCTGGGCGAGATCGCCCGCCGCAAGGTGGTCGAGGAGGCGGCGTGGACCGACCACGCCGCGGCCTTCGAGGAGGCGGTCGCGGCCCGGAACGACCTGCGCACGAGCCTGGGTCAGGCCTTCGCGGTGCGGCGGCTCGCCCAGATGTCCGCGGCGGTCCACGAGAAGTTCCGTGCCGTGGTGCGCATCGAGGAGCGCCTCCTGCGGCGCACCGGGATCGTGTCCTACGCGCTGCTCGCCGCCGTGGCCGTCGCCTGCGCGTACCTGGCGTCGGGCGGCGGCCTGTCGGTGCAGCAGCTCGTCACGCTCTTCCTGGTCACGGCGATGTTCGTGGGCCAGATGGACAACCTCGTGCACCACCTCCCGGACATCCAGGAGGGTCTCGGGGCGGTGCTGCGCATCCGCCAGATGCTGTCCGTCGAGCCGGAGCCCGAGGGCGGCCGCGACGTGCCGCCGGGCCCGCTCGAGCTCGAGCTCCGGGACCTCAGCTTCGCCTACGCCGAGGGCACCTTCGCGCTGACCGACGTCGACCTCACCGTCCCCGCGGGGGAGACGCTCGCGCTCGTGGGCCGGACCGGCTCGGGCAAGTCCACGCTCGCCGCGCTGCTGTCGCGTGCCGTCGAGCCGGAGCCGGGCTCGGTGTTCCTCGGTGGTGTCGACGTGCGCGACCTCGACCTGCAGAAGCTGCGCGCCGCCGTCGGTGTGGTCACGCAGCGCACCGAGATCCTCGCGGGCACGCTCGCCGAGAACATCGCCCTGTTCGCTGACGTGCCGCGGGCCCAGATCGAGGGGGCGGTGCGCGAGCTTGGCCTCACCGAGTGGGTCGCGGGGATGCCCGACGGCCTCGACACCCTGCTCGGCCCCGGCGGCACCACGCTGTCGGCCGGGGAGGAGCAGCTCGTCGCGTTCGCGCGCCTGCTGGTGCGGGACGTGCAGCTCGTCGTGCTCGACGAGGCGACGGCGCGCATGGACCCGCTGACCGAGGCCCGCGTGGTGGCGGCCTCCGACCGCCTGCTGTCCGGCCGCACCGGCGTGCTCATCGCGCACCGGCTCGGGACGATCGAGCGGGCTGGTCTCGTGGCCGTGCTCGACCACGGACGGGTGGTGCAGCAGGGTCGCCGCGCGACGCTCGCGCAGGCGTCCGGACCCTTCCGCACCCTCCTGGAGGCGGGGCGGAGCGAGGGCGCGCTCGACGAGGCGGCTGACGAAGCGCCGCACGCCACCGCGGACCACACCGCAGACGCCGACACCCCGGACGACACCCCCGCCGAGGCCGTCGGCGGCCGGCGTCGGGTCGGTACCCCGCCGGACCTGCCCGAGCCCGGCACGGGCCCGAGCCTGGCCCGCGGCGTGCTGCACGCCCTGTTCGTCCGGCCGCGCTGGGGCGCGTTCGGCGCGCTGCTGTTCCTCCTGTCCAGCCTGGTGGCCGCACAGGGTGCGGTGAGCGGCTTCCTGTGGGGCCGCACGGTCGAGAGCCTGCAGGGCGGCGTGCTGCCCGTCGGCGTGCTCGTCGCGCTGGCCGCGCTGCTCGTGCTCCAGCCGCTGTTCATCTCGCGCGCGCTGGGCGTCTACCCGCGCTGGTGGGTCGAGGTGCTGCTGCGGATCCGCATGACGGTGATGCACGGGCAGACCCGGCAGCACCGCCTGCCCGCGACGCCGCCCGGCGAGGTCGTGGCCCGCGCCATGGACGCCGACCGGTTCGTCCGGTACGCCGACCGCTGGGTCGACTTCGTCAACGGCCTGCTCATCGTCGTGGCCACCACCGTCATCAGCGGCCGGTGGACCGCGGGCGCCGTGCTGCTCGCCGTCATGGTGGTCTCGGCAGGCGCCTCGGCGATCGGGCGCCCGATCGCGGGCCGGTCGGCGGCGGGCTCGTCGGCGGCCCGTGCCCGGTTCGGCCGCGCGCTGGTGTCGGCCCTCGACTCGGCGCGCACCGTGAAGCTCGCGGCGCGCACCCCCGACGTCCGGCGTCACCTCGGCGAGGTCGACTCGGGCCGCGTGAAGGCCGCGATCTTCGAGCACCGGGTACAGGCCGTGCTCGACGCCGTGCCGCACGTGACCCTCTACATCGGGGTTGTCGTGTCGTGGTCGTTCCTGCTCACGGGCCGCTGGGATTTGGCGACGACCTTGCTCGTCGCCAACGCCGTCACCGGCTTCGCCTGGTTCGGTGTGGTCGCCGGCGCCGTCGTCACCGAGGCGCCCGGCACCCGGGCGTGGCAGGTGGCGACCGCCCGGTTCGCGGACGGCGCCGACCTCGTGGCGCGACAGCGCGGCGTCGACCTCGTGGACGGCGTGGCACCCGCGCCGGAGCCCGCGCCGCGCGAGTCGCTCGACCGTCTCGCGCTGAGCGACGTGTCCGCGGTGCACGACGACGGCACGATCGGCGTCGCCGGCGTCGACCTCGAGATCCGGCGTGGCGAGCTCGTGCTGCTGCTCGGCCAGGTCGGTTCCGGCAAGTCGTCGCTGCTCTCCGCGCTGGCCGGACTCATGGAGCACACGGGGCACATCCGGTGGAACGGCACCGAGGTGACCGACGCCCAGGTGTTCCTGCGCCCGGGTCAGGTCGCGCACGTGGCCCAGGTGCCGCGCGTGCTGTCGGGGTCGTTCTCCGACAACGTGCGGCTCGACCACGCCCGCGACATCGAGGGACCCGTCCGGGGCGCCCGCCTCGAGCAGGACATGCGCGACGCGGGCGGGCCGCACGCTCTCGTCGGGCACCGCGGCGTCCGGCTGTCGGGTGGTCAGGTGCAGCGGCTCGCGCTCGCGCGGGCACTGGCGGCCGAGACGGAGCTGCTGCTGGCGGACGACGTCTCCAGCGCCCTCGACGCCTCGACCGAGATCGAGCTGTGGGCGGCCCTGCGCGAGCGCGGCACCACGGTGGTCGGCGCGACGTCGAAGCGCGCGGCGCTCGCCCGCGCCGACCGGGTCGTGGTGCTGGTGGACGGCACGGTGGCCGACGTCGGGCCGTGGTCGGCGCTCGCGCCGAGGTGGGGGCACCTCGCGGGTTGAGGCACCGACCCCGGCTCGGGGCCACGTGGCCCCGAGCCGGTCAGTCCAGGTGCCGTAGGCCCGGCCACACCGTGTCCCACCCGCCGACGGGGTCGCGGCACACGAGCACGGCCACGCCCTGCTCCTCGGTGTCGACGCCCACGCCGTTGTCGAGCCTCGCCTCCTCGGTGCACTCCTCGAACCGGGTGCCCCACGCGCCGGGCGTCTCCGTGAGAACGAGCGCCAGGGTCGCCGTCCGCGGCGGCGGGCCGTACGTCCACAGCTCGTTGTGGCCCGAGTAGGCGGCCGGGAGGCCCAGGCCGGGCCCGAACCGGTCGACCGCCCCCGCCTCGCCGTAGTTCTGCGTGAGCACCACGGCTCGCCCACGGTCGACCTCCGGCAGCGCCGCGTGCACCGCGGCGACCTGCCGCACGTACTCGGGCCAGCCGACGGCGTCCTGCGCTGACGGGTTGATGTCGGCGACGGGCGTCTCGGCGAGCTCCTCGACCGGCACGACCGGGAGGCTGATCAGCACGCAGGACGCACCGTTCACGACCACCAGCGTGGTCACTGCCGCGCGCCGCCACGCCGTCCGGGCCCAGCGGGCCACCGGCACGCACCCGGCTGCGAACAGCACGGCCAGCAGGCCGGTCGCGTAGTACACCTGCGAACCGGCCGTGTAGGTGAACGCCAGCAGCACGGGGTAGGCGACCACGAGGAAGCGGAGCATCGGCCGCCGCCGCCACAGCCAGACGATGCCGACGAGCCACACGACGGCCAGCGGTGGCCCGAGCGTCAGCAGCTGGAAGATCCACAGCTCCGAGCGCACCTCGGCGGCGTTGTTCTCGCCGAGCGCCGCGCCCATCGCGAGCTGGGGCCAGCCGTGCATGGCCTGGTAGACGAGGTTCGGCAGGCCGACGAGCAGCGCGACGGCGGCGCCCGCCCACGGCCACGGCGTCGCGAGCGGCCACCGGGTCGGGGCGACTTCTCCCGACCGCCGCGGCCACGCCACGAGCAGCCCCACCAGCACGCCGCCGAGCAGCGCCACGACGAGCAGCTTGTTGTAGAGGGCCACGCCCGTGACCAGACCGGCGACCACCCACCAGCGCGGATCGCGCTGCACCGCCCGGACCGTGCACAGCAGCACGGTCGGCCACACCACGAGGTCGAGGCTCGCGGTGAGGAAGGTGTGCCCGAACGCCAGCGGGATCGCCGCCGTCCCGTAGCCCCAGGCGGCGAGGGTCTGGGCACCCGCGCGGCCGCCCAGCTCGCGCGCCACGAGCGCGACCACGACGACGGCGGCGACGTGCGCGAGCGTCGCCGGGACGCGCATGACCAGCAGCGTGTCGCCGAACAGGTCGGCGAACGTGCGCGCGACCCACGGCGTGAGCGGGGGCTGGTCCACGTAACCCCAGGCGGGCTCGAGCATGCGGAAGTACAGCTCGTCACGGTGGTAGCCGTACCGGGTGCTGGTCGTGGTGAGCAGCCCGGCGAGCACGAGGACGGCCGCGCCCACCGGCGCCCACGCCACGGCCGGCCGGTCGGCGGCGGGTCTCGCGAGGACCGTGGTCATGGCGGGAACGTACCGGCCGCGCCGCGCGACCCGCCAGGGCAACGGCGAGCGATGAGTTCCGCGGGCGCCCCACGTCGTACCTGTCAGAACCGCGCGAACGAGGAGATCCCATGGCGAAGATCGTGTCCAGCCTGTTCATGGCGCTCGACGGCGTCGTCGAGCCGGACAAGGGCAGCTGGCACTTCCCGTACTTCAACGACGAGCTCGGGGCGGCGGTGGACGACACGCACGACACCGATGCCTTCCTGTTCGGGAGGGCCACCTACGACTCGTTCGCGGGTGCCTGGCCGGACCGCGAGGAGGCGGGCGGCGAGGACGCCGCCTTCGCGAAGCGGCTGGGCGACGTGCGCAAGATCGTCGTGTCCCGCAGCCCGCTCACGTTCACCTGGCGCAACTCCGAGCAGCTCGAGGGGGAGCTGGTCGAGGCCGTCACCGCGCTCAAGGCCGACCCGGGGCTGGAGAAGATCGGCATGTCCGGGTCGGTGTCGGTGGTGCGCCAGCTCCTGGACGCCGGCCTGGTCGACGAGCTGCACCTCTTCCTGCACCCCGCCACGGCAGGCGGCGGCCTGCGCCTGTTCTGCGACGGCGACCCGGAGCGGCCGATGAAGCTGCTGTCGGCCACGCCGTTCCGGACCGGGCTGGTGCACCTGGTCTACACGACGGACCCGAACCCGCCGACGGGCGGTTACGAGGAGGCCGTCCGGCAGCTCCGCGAGGACTGACGTCTCGCGTCAGCGCGCCGGCTGTACCTGTCGCGGCAGAGCGAAGACGAGCGCGAACGCCGCCACGGCCAGGGCGGCGCTCGTCCCCATCGCGAGGGTCGCCGCGTGCCCGAAGGCGTCGGCGACCACCTCGGGCGTCGGTCGACCGGGAGGGACGACGAGCGAGCCGAACAGCACCGAGCCGACCACGGCGATGCCGGCGGCCGACCCGACGCGCTGCATCGTGCCGATCACGCCCGACGCGGCGCCGGCGTCCCTCCGGTCGACCGTCGCGACGATGAACTGGGCGTTGGGCGCGATGAACAGGCCGCTGCCGAGGCCCCCGACGAGGAGCGGCGCGGCGAGGTGCCAGTGGTTGAGGTCGCCGGTCGGCACGAGCCACAGGACCAGCCACACGGACACGAGGCTGACCGCCACCATCCCCGTGCCGATCACGAGCACCCGCCGGCCCAGCCGGTGCGTGAGGCGCTCGCTCTGCGACGCGCCGACGATCGAGCCGATCGCGAACGGGACCGACACGAGGCCCGAGGCCAGTGCGGAGTGGCCGAGACCCGCCTGCCAGAAGATCGAGATCGTGAAGAAGATGCTGGTGAAGGCCGCGAAGTAGACCAGGGCGAGGATCACGCCGCCGGTGAAGGCCGCGTGGGCGAAGAGGCGGGGCGGCACGAGCGGGCTGCCGTCGCGGGCCGCCACCCGGCGCTCCCAGAAGGCGAACGCGACGAGCAGCAGGAGCCCGCCCGCGAGCGAGGTCCAGGTCCACCACGGCCAGCCTGCGTCCTCGCCCTCGATGAGCGGCACGAGCACCGCGACCAGCGCCACGGTGACGAGCAGCAGGCCGAACAGGTCCACCCCGCGCGACCTGCCACCGACCACGATGCGTGGCAGCAGCACGACGGCGGCGGCCACCGCGATCACGCCGAACGGCAGGTTGACGAAGAAGATCGAGCGCCAGCCCTCCTGCTCGCCGAACGCCTCGATGAGCAGGCCGCCCACGATGGGGCCGAGCGCCGTCGAGAAGCCGATGGCGGCACCCATGACGGCGAACGCCTTGCCGCGCGTGCGGCCGGTGAACATCAGCTGGATGAGTGCGTTCACGGCCGGGAAGAAGATGCCGCCGCACAGCCCCTGGACGACCCGCGCCAGGATCAGCTCGGTGGCGCCGGAGGCCGTCCCGCACCACAGGCTCGCGAGCGTGAACCCCGCCAGACCGACGACGAACACCCACTTGTGCCCGACCCGGTCGCCCACGCGACCCGCGGGGATGAGCGCCAGACCGTAGGCGAGCGCGTACCCGGAGATGATCCAGGACAGCGTGCCCTCGGAGGCGTCCAGCGACGTACGGATGGTCGGCAGCGCGACGTTCACGATCGTCGTGTCGAGCAGCGCCATCGAGACGCCGAGGATGAGCACGGCCAGAGCGACCCACGAGCTGCGAGGGACAGGGGCGGGCGGGTCTGCGGTCACCACTGGATCGTACGGGCGGGCACCGACACTCACCGGGCGGTCGGGTGCCGCCCCCCGGCACGCCTAGGGTGGCGCCATGAACCTCACCTTCCGCGAAGCCCGTCCCACCGACCTCGAGCGCATCGTCGAGCTCATCGCGGACGACGCCGTCGCCGCCCGCCGTACCGGCACCTACGGCGAGGCGCACGTGCGCGGCTTCGAGGCGATCGCGGCCAGCCCCGACAACGAGCTCGTCGTCGCCGAGGCCGACGGCGCGGTGGTCGGCGTCATGCAGCTCACGTTCATCCCGGGCATCTCCCGCAACGGCGCGTCGCGGCTGCTGGTCGAGGCCGTGCGGGTGGACAAGGAGCTGCGGGGCCAGGGTGTCGGCGCCCGGATGATGGAGCACGCGCACGACCGGGGCCGCGCTCGCGGGTGCGTGCTCGCGCAGCTCACGTCGGACAAGCAGCGGCCGGACGCGCACCGGTTCTACCGCCGTCTCGGCTACGCGCAGTCGCACGAGGGCTTCAAGCTCCCGCTCTGACCGCCGGCGAGCCGCGCGCGGCGACCGCACGGATGCCCCGGTAAACCCTTGCTGCAAGATCGTGCAAGCGTTACAGTCGCCGTCGGTCCACACTGGTGTCCCGGACGACGAAGGGGTCTTCCATGTCTCGCACTGCGCGCCCGCGCGCCCACCGGATCGGCGCCGCGGGCGTCGCCCTGACCCTCACCGCCACGGCCGGTCTCGCGGCCGTGGCGTCGGTGGCACCCGTCGCGGTCGCCGCACAAGACCGCACCGCAGCCCTCGTGGGCAGCCTCCAGGACGAGCTCGGCTGCGCCGCCGACTGGGACCCGGCCTGCGCCGAGACGGAGCTCGTCGCCCAGGGCGACGGCACCTTCACCGCCGACTTCGAGATCCCCGCGGGCACCTACGAGTACAAGGTGGCGCTCGACGACGCCTGGGACGAGTCCTACGGCCGCGACGGCGGCCCGGACAACGCCCCGCTGCACCTCGCCGGCCCCGCGACCGTCCGTGTCACCTACGACGACACCACGCACCGCACCGCCCTCACCCCCCTCGGCCTCGCCGGCGGCTGGACCGAGGCCGACGACGCCCTCGTCCACGCCCCCGTGCGCCAGGCGGGCGGCGACGAGCGGTTCTACTTCGTCATGACCGACCGGTTCGCCAACGGCGACCCCTCGAACGACACGGGCGGCCTCGACGGCGACCGGCTCGCCACCGGCTTCGACCCCACCGACAAGGGCTTCTACCAGGGCGGCGACCTCGCGGGCCTGCGTGAACGGCTCGACTACGTCGAAGGCCTCGGCACGACGGCGATCTGGCTCACCCCGAGCTTCCTCAACCGCCCCGTCCAGGGCACGGGCGACGACGTCAGCGCCGGCTACCACGGCTACTGGATCACCGACTTCACGCGCATCGACCCGCACCTGGGCACCAACGAGGAGCTCGAGGCCCTCATCGACGACGCGCACGCGCGCGGCATGAAGGTCTACTTCGACATCATCACCAACCACACGGCCGACGTCGTCGACTACGCCGAGGGCACCTACGACTACGTCGACCAGGCCACCGCCCCGTACACCGACGCCGCCGGCACGCCGTTCGACCCGGCCGACCACGCGGGCACCGGGAGCTTCCCCGAGCTCGACGCGGCGACGAGCTTCCCGTACACGCCCGTCGTCGACCCGGCCGACGCGGACGTCAAGGTCCCGGCCTGGCTCAACGACCCGACGCTCTACCACAACCGCGGCAACTCGACGTGGGAGGGCGAGTCCGTCACCTACGGCGACTTCAGCGGCCTCGACGACCTCATGACCGAGCACCCCGACGTCGTGGACGGCTTCGAGGAGATCTACAAGGCCTGGGTCGACCTCGGTATCGACGGTTTCCGCATCGACACCGTCAAGCACGTGAACTTCGAGTTCTGGGAGGAGTGGTCCGCCGAGATCGCCGACCACGCCCGCGCGCAGGGCAAGGACGAGTTCTTCACCTTCGGCGAGGTGTACGACGCCGACGCCGCCAAGACCTCGCCCTACGTGCGCCGCACCGCCATGAGCTCCGTGCTCGACTTCTCGTTCCAGGCCGCCGCCACCAGCTACGCGAGCGGCAACAGCGCGCGTCGCCTGGCCGACCTGTACGCGTCGGACGACCTGTACACGACCCCGCACAGCAGCGCCTCGGCCCTGCCGACCTTCCTCGGCAACCACGACATGGGCCGCGTCGGTTACATGCTCGCGAACACCGACGACCCGCTCGCCCGCGACGAGCTCGCCCACGAGCTCATGTACCTGACCCGCGGCCAGCCCGTCGTCTACTACGGCGACGAGCAGGGCTTCGCCGGCACGGGCGGCGACAAGGACGCCCGGCAGACCCTCTTCGCGACCGAGGTCGACGAGTACGCCGACCAGCCGCTCGTCACCGGCGAGCAGGCGGGCAGCGTCGACCGCTACGCGACCGACGCCCCGCTCTACGAGCACGTCGCGGCGCTCGCGGCCCTCCGCGACGAGCACCCGGCGCTGGCCACGGGCGCGCAGGTCGAGCGGTACGCCGAGGACGGCGCGGGTGTGTACGCGTTCTCCCGTGTGGACCGCGACGAGAAGGTCGAGCACCTGGTCGCGGCGAACAACGCGGCGCAGGAGCGCACGGTGACGCTCGACGCGCTCACCCCCGGTGCGGCCTTCGAGCCCCTGTACGGCACCGACACCGCCGTGACCGCGGACGCCGACGGCGCCGTGACGCTGACGGTCCCGGCGCGGTCCGCCGTCGTGCTCGTGGCCGACCGCACGGTGGGCGCCGACTCGGCCGGTGTCGCCGCCGTCGTCCCCGGTACGGGCGCGCGGCCCGGCGCCGCCGTGACCGGCGTCGCGCCCGTGGCCGCGGGCGTGGACGACGCGTGGGGCGAGACGTCCTTCGCGTGGCGCGCCGTGGGCACGGACGAGTGGCACCACCTCGGCACGGCCGAGGACACCTCCCCGCGCGTCTTCCACGACGTCTCGCCCGACGGCTCCGACCTCGCCGAGGGCACCCTCGTCGAGTACCGGGCCGTCACGCAGGACGCCGACGGCGACCGCACGGCCGCGAGCTCCTACGCCTCGGTCGGCGTCGACGTGAGCGGCGTGGCCGACGACCCGACCGACCCCGGCGTCGAGCTGGTCACGGTGCCCGGCTCGCACAACAGCGAGATGGGCTGCGCGGGCGACTGGACGCCCGACTGCGAGGCCGCGCGCCTGACCCGTGGCGAGGACGGCGTCTTCACCGGCACGTTCGAGCTGCCGGCCGGCTCGTACGAGTTCAAGGTCGCGCTCAACGGCTCCTGGGCCGAGAACTACGGCGCCGACGGCGTGCGCGACGGCGCGAACATCGCGTACTCGACCGGCGGCGGGCCCGTGACGTTCACGTGGGACCCTGAGACCAAGGTGCCGTCGGTGCAGGTCGGCACACCGGGGACGCCGGGGGAGGGGCAGCAGGCCGCGCACTGGGTGCGGCAGGGCCTCGTGCTGGTGCCCGCCGCGCAGTTCGGCGCGGGTGACAGCTGGGCGCTGGAGACGGAGGCGGCGTCCTACCCGCTGACGCCGACCGAGGTGCCTGCCGACGTGGCCGCCGACCTCCCGCACCTGGCCGACCACCTCGCGCTCGCGGCCGAGGGCCTGACCCGCGCCCAGGCGGCGGCCGCCCTGCGCGGCCCGCTCCAGGTGACGCGGCACGACGGCGGGACGCTGACGGCCACCACGGGCGTGCAGATCCCCGGCGTGCTCGACGACCTGTTCGCGACCGATCGCACGCTCGGCGTGACGTGGCCGGGCAAGGGCCCGGGCAAGGGTCCGGGCGAGCCGCGGGGCGAGCAGCCCTCGTTCGCGCTCTGGGCGCCGACGGCGCGTACCGTGACGCTCCAGGTCTGGCCAGCGGGCACGCGCCTGGACGCCGCGCCGCGCACCTACCCGATGGACCGGCAGCAGGACGGTGCGTGGACGTACACGACGGGGCGCACGTCGCACGGCACGGCCGGGAAGCCCGCCACGAAGCCCGGCAAGCCCGTGGCCGACTGGCGGGGCGCGCGCTACCGGTACGCCGTCGAGGTGTACGTGCCGGCCACAGGACAGGTCGAGACCAACGTGGTGACCGACCCGTACTCGGTGGGCCTCACGCTCGACTCGACGCACTCGGTCGCCGTCGACCTCGACGAGGCGGCGTGGCAGCCCGCCGTCTGGCGGTCCGCGAAGGCCCCGCGGCTGGACCGGCCCGTGGACCAGACGATCTACGAGCTGCACGTCCGTGACTTCTCGATCGCCGACGAGACCGTCCCCGAGCGCCTGCGCGGCACCTACGGCGCGTTCGGCGTCAGGGGCTCCGACGGCATGCGGCACCTGCGCTCCCTGGCCGACGCCGGCCTGACGACGGTGCACCTGCTGCCGACGTTCGACATCGCGAGCGTCCCCGAGGACCGGGCGGCGCACGCGACCACGGGCGACCTGTCCGGGTACGCGCCGGACGGCACCGAGCAGCAGGCCGCCGTCGCCGAGATCCAGGGGCAGGACGGCTTCAACTGGGGCTACGACCCGTACCACTTCCTGGCACCCGAGGGTTCCTACGCCGTCCGGGCGGAGGGCGGGCACCGGGTCGCCGAGTTCCGGTCCATGGTCGGCAACCTGCACCAGGCCGGGCTGCAGGTCGTGCTCGACCAGGTGTTCAACCACACGGCGGCCTCCGGGCAGGACCCGAGGTCGGTGCTCGACCGCGTCGTGCCGGGCTACTACCACCGGCAGAACCCGACGACGGGTGCGGTCGAGACGAGCACCTGCTGCGAGAACGTCGCCACGGAGCACGCCATGGCGCAGAAGCTCATGGTCGACGCCGTCGTGACCTGGGCCCGCGACTACCACGTGGACGGCTTCCGGTTCGACCTCATGGGCCACCACTCGCGCGCGAACATGGAGGCCGTGCGGGCTGCGCTCGACGAGCTCACGCTCCGCCGGGACGGTGTCGACGGCAAGGCCGTCTATTTGTACGGCGAGGGCTGGGACTTCGGTGAGGTCGCGGGCAACGCGCGGTTCGAGCAGGCAACGCAGGGCCAGCTCGGCGGCACGGGGATCGGCACGTTCAGCGACCGGCTGCGCGACGCCGTGCACGGCGGCTCGCCGGTCGACGGCGCGTCGCTGTTCACGCAGGGCTTCGGCACGGGGCTGTTCACCGACCCGAACGAGCGCGAGGCGCGCCTCGGCGACCCGGCGACCGTCAACGACGGCGGCGACGACGAGGCGGCCGACCTCGCCCACCAGACCGACCTGGTCAAGCTCGGCCTGGCCGGCAACCTGCGCGCCTACGAGGTCACGACGGCGACGGGCGAGCGGGTGCGCGGTGACGAGCTCGACTACCGCGGCTCGCCCGCGGGGTACGCGGACTCCCCGGAGGAGGTCGTCACGTACGTCGACGCGCACGACAACGAGACGCTCTTCGACCTGCTGACGCTCAAGCTGCCCGCCGACACCCCGATGTCCGACCGCGTGCGCATGAACACGGTGTCGCTCGCCACCGCGGCGCTCTCGCAGTCGCCGTCGTTCTGGCACGCCGGCACCGACCTGCTGCGCTCCAAGTCGCTCGACCGCAACTCCTACGACTCGGGGGACTGGTTCAACGCGATCGACTGGTCCGGCCGGGACAACGGGTTCGGCCGCGGCCTGCCGATGGCGGCGGACAACGAGGAGAAGTGGCCGTACCAGCAGCCGCTGCTGGCCGACCCGGGGCTCAAGCCGGCGCCCGACGACATCGCGTTCGCCTCGGCGCAGGCCCGCGAGCTGCTCGAGCTGCGGCACTCGACCGACCTGTTCCGGCTGGGCTCGGCCGAGCTCATCGAGCAGAAGGTCACCTTCCCCGGCTCGGGGCCGGACGCCGTGCCCGGCGTGATCACGATGTCGATCGACGACAGGGCGGGACGGCGCGACGTCGACCGCCGGCTGGACGGCGTGCTCGTGGTGCTCAACGCGTCGCCCGAGGCGGCGACCGTCGAGGTGCCGGAGCTCGCGGGCCGCGGGTACGCGCTGTCGCGGGTGCAGGCCCGCGGCGTCGACCCGGTGGTCCGGGCGACGACGTGGGACCGCGCCACCGGCACGGTCACGGTCCCGCCCCGCACGGTAGCGGTCCTGGAGGACCCGCGCGGCTGACGCCGCGGACGCCGCGGCTGACGCCGCGGGTGCCCCAGGTGCAGAGTTCGTCGCGGTCAGGAACCCCCTGGCCGCGACGAACTCTGCACTCGTCCGTGAGCGTGACCAGGGGGTTGGGTGACAGCGCTGACAATTTCGCCGGTGCGTCTCTTGACTCCGGCTGCCCAGGGGTGAATCGTGTGCGTCAGTTGGCCCGGCGGCGTAGTCGGGCTCGCACGACGCAAGGGAGCTTCATGCGCACGGCACGATTCCTCATCGCACCTGTCACGGCAGCGGCAGTCGCCCTCTCGCTCGGTGCCTGCGGCTCCGGCAGCGGTGGCTCGGACGACTCGACCATCAAGGTCGCCTACCAGAAGTTCGGCAACTTCACGCAGGCCGACGAGCTGTTCAAGGACGTCAAGGCCGACTTCGAGGAGGCCAACCCGGGCATCACCGTCGAGCTGGTGCCGATCGAGGCGCAGCAGAACGACTACTTCACCAAGCTCGCGCTGATGAACCGCTCGCCCAGCACCGCGCCGGACGTCATGTACGAGGACACCTACATGATCAAGTCCGACGTCGAGGCCGGGTACCTCGCCCCGCTCGACGACTACCTCGCCGAGTGGGACGACTGGGGCCAGTTCGTCGACAGCGCCAAGGAGGCGGGCGCGGGCGACGACGGCAAGATCTACGGCGTGCCCATGGGTACCGACACGCGCGGCCTCTGGTTCAACAAGGCCGTGCTCGCCGACGCCGGCCTGCCCGAGGACTGGGCCCCGAAGTCCTGGGACGAGCTGCTCGACGCGGCGCGGACCATCAAGGAGTCGAACCCCGACGTCGTGCCGTTCAACATGTACTCCGGCAAGCCGCAGGGCGAGGCCGCCGTCATGCAGGGCTTCGAGATGCTCCTGTACGGCACGGGCGACACGCTCTACGAGGACGGCAAGTGGGTGACCGGGTCGCAGGGGTTCATCGACGCGCTCGGGTTCGTCGAGACCGTCTTCGGCGAGGGGCTCGCGCCGACGCCGCAGCAGGCGCTCGACACCAACATCGGCAACACCGTGCAGGCCGAGTGGCTGCCCGACGGCAAGGTCGGCATCGCGCTCGACGGCTCCTGGGTGGCGGGCAACTGGCTCGAGTCCGGCGTCGCGCCGTGGCCCGAGTGGTCCGAGGAGATGGGCACGGCGCCCATGCCCACCCAGGACGGGCAGGACCCGGGCGCGGTGAGCATGTCCGGCGGCTGGACCCTGGCCATGGGCTCCGGCTCCAAGAACCCCGACGCCGCGTTCGAGTTCATCTCGATGGCGCTGAACCGCGAGAACTCCCTCTGGTTCGACGTCGCGAACAGCCAGATCGCCGTCCGCACCGACGTCGCGGAGGACCCGGAGTACACCGCGACCAACCCGACCACCGAGTTCTTCACGGGCCTCGTCGACGTGACCAACTTCCGGCCCGCCACCTCGGACTACCCGAAGGTGTCCAACGAGATCATGGTCGCGATGGAGGCCGTGATGACGGGGCAGCAGACGCCGGAGGAGGCGGCTGCGGCCTACGACGAGGCGGTCGTCGGCATCGTCGGCGAAGAGAACACCGTCCAGGGCTGACGCGATGGCCGTCACGTCCCGCCGCGTGGCGCGGGTGGTCCCGCTCGCGCCCGCGGTCGTCCTGCTCGCCCTCTTCATGCTCGGCCCGGTGGTCTGGTCGTTCTACGGCTCGTTCACCAACGCTGCCCTCACCGGGCCCGCAGCCCTCAACCCCGAGTGGATCGGGTTCGACAACTACGTCGCGCTGGTGGGCGACCCCGACTTCCCGAAGTCGCTGTGGCTCACTGTCGTGTTCGTCTTCCTCTCGGCCGTGGTGGGCCAGAACGTCATGGGCATCGCCCTGGCCGGCATGATGCGCTCGGCCGTGCGGCCGGTGCGGTCGATCACCTCGACCGTGGTGGTCGCGGCCTGGGTGCTGCCCGAGATCGTGGCCGCGTTCGCCGCCTACGCGTTCTTCCACTCCGAGGGCACGCTCAACTCGCTGCTCGCGGGGATCGGTGTCCAGGGGCCGGACTGGCTCTACTCGACGCCGATGCTCGCGGTGATCGTCGCGAACATCTGGCGCGGCACCGCGTTCTCGATGATGGTCTACTCGGCGGCGCTCGCGGAGGTGCCGCCGGAGCTCACCGAGGCGGCACAGCTCGACGGTGCGAACGGGTGGCAGCGGCTCACCTGGGTGACCCTGCCCGTGATCCGGCGCAGCATCTCGACCAACCTCATGCTCACCACGCTGCAGACCCTGTCGGTCTTCACGCTCATCTACGTGATGACCGGCGGCGGGCCCGGCACGGACAGCTCGACGCTGCCGATCCTGGCCTACCAGGAGGCGTTCAAGTTCGCGCAGGTCGGCTACGGCACGGCCATCGCGACGGTGATGATCATCGTGGGCGGGATCTTCTCCGTGATCTACATCCGCGCGCTCCGACCGGAGGTGGACTGATGACCGGCACGATGACACCGCCCGCCGCGCGGGAGAGCCGGGCCTCGGTGACCGGACCCCTCGCGGGGCCGCGCATCACGCCGACCAAGGTCGCGGCCAACGTGGTGCTCCTGGTGGTCGCCGTCTGCTTCCTGCTGCCGATGGCGTGGATCGTCGTCGCGTCGCTCGACGCCGAGGCGACCCTCTCGTTCGGCCTGCCCGACGCCGTGACCGTCGACAACTTCTCGGCGATCATGACGCCGGAGCTGACGTGGCTCCCGCTGTGGAACGCGTTCGTGCTGTCGGCGGGGTCGGCGGCGATCACCGTCGTCGTCTCGGTGCTGGCGGCCTACCCGCTGTCGCGGTACCGGATGCGGTTCGGCAAGTACTTCCTGTACTCGGTGCTGTTCGGCACCTGCCTGCCGATCACGGCGATCATGGTCCCGGTGTACGCGCTGTTCGTGCAGCTCAACCTGCTCGACTCGCTGCCGGGGACCATCTTCTTCATGGCGGCGACGTCGTTGCCCATGGCCATCTGGATGACGAAGAACTTCATGGACTCCGTGCCGATCTCCCTGGAGGAGGCGGCGTGGACCGAGGGGGCCTCGGCGATGCAGGCCCTGCGCCGCATCGTCCTGCCGCTCATGCGGCCGGGGATCGCCGTGGTGTTCATCTTCGTGTTCGTGCAGGCCTGGGGGAACTTCTTCGTCCCGTTCGTGCTGCTCCTCTCCCCGGAGAAGCAGCCGGCGGCGGTGAGCATCTTCGCGTTCTTCGGCCAGTACGGCTCGGTGGCCTACGGCCAGCTCGCGGCGTACTCGCTGCTCTACGCGGCCCCGGTGCTCGGCCTGTACGTGCTGGTCAACCGCATCAGCGGCTCGGCGTTCGCCCTGGCGGGCGCGGTCAAGGGCTGACACCCCGCCCGGCTCGCCCCGCCCGCCCGGCTGGTCGCGCCCGCGTCCGCGCCCACCCAGCGATTGTGCCCAGATCCACCCCCGGATCTGGGCACAATCGCTGGGTGGGCGCGGACGTC
>NZ_JABEMG010000067.1 GCF_013004695.1 Promicromonospora citrea | reverse complement strand
CGGCGACGTCGCGCACCCAGCCCGCGCCGGGCCCCAGCATGGACACGAGGTGCTCCCGCCCGTCGACGTCCGCGACAGCCAGCGGCACCGCGCGCAGCCGGCCGGTGCTGCGGCCCCGCACCTCGAGGACGGCGGCCTGGGGCAGGCGGGCCGGCCCGCGCGCGAACCACCACGCGTCCACGCGGTTCCACCACCGCATCAGCCGTCCCGGCCGGCCGCCGCGGTAGAGCGCGCGCTTGAGGCCGTAGCCCTTCGTCGTCACCGCCGCCGCCACAGGAGCGCCACCGCGACCAGACCCACCGCGCACGGCAGGAGCTGCGCCCAGCCGAGCGCCGGGGCCAGTCCCACGTCGCCGGACGTGTCCCGGGTGGTCAGCCCCACGAGCGCCGTACCGACGGCGAGGACGAGGGCGACCGTGCCGGCGAGCGGAGCCCAGGCTCGCCCGGACCGCGCGGCCCGGGCCACGACCGCCCAGGTCGCCGTACCGAGCACGCCGAGAATCGTGAGGATCGCCAGATAGGCCGCGACGGCGGCGTCGACCTCCGCGGCACCGTAGGCCGGGTAGGAGGCGGCGACGTGGCCGGCCAGTACCTGCGAGGTCGCGGAGTCGACCCACGCGTACGCCGTCACGAGCAGGGTCGCGGCGAGCCCGGCCCACAGGACGGGGACGGCGGTGCGGGTCGTGGGCGTCCGGGTCTCGGACATGGTGTCTCCTTCGTTCGAGAGAGTGACTGTCAGAACGACTGTCACTCGCCCAGGCGGGATCCGTCAAGCATTTTCGGAGAGTCACTGTCAGCACGCGTTAGGCTCGCTCGCATGGCAGGCCTACGGGAGCAGTGGCGGCGCACCGCGATGCGCACCATCCAGGAGCGCGCACTCGACCTCTTCGACGAGCGGGGGTTCGGCGCGGTCACCATCGAGGAGATCGCGGCGGCCGCCGAGGTGTCGCCGTCGTCGGTGTACCGGTACTTCGGCACCAAGGAGGGGCTGCTCGTCGCCGACGAGTTCGACACCATGAGCCCCGCGGCGCTCGGCGAGCTGCTCGACCCGGCCGACCCCGTGGGCAGCCTGGTCGAGGTCGTGCGCCGCTACGAGGCACCGCAGCACGGAGCGGACGACGGGCCGGGCGACCGCTCCGGCACCGACGGGCCGTGGCGGCGCGTGCGGTACTTCTTCACCGAGCCGTCCGTCCGCTCGGCGGCGCTCGCCGCCATGGACCGCGCGGCCGCGCGCATCGCGCCGCTGCTCGAGGGCGGCGGCACCGTGGACGCCGCCCAGGCCCGCGTCCTGGCCCACGCGCTCACCTTCGGCTACTTCGCGGCGCTGGAGACCTGGCACGACGACGGCGGCACGCGGCCCATCGCCGGGTACGTCACCGCGGGCCTGGCGCCGCTGCGGCGGGTCTGGGCGTCGTAGCGGTCAGCCCTTCGGCACCAGCAGCCGCTGCAGCGCGTCGGTGTCGGCCTCGGCGCCCGCCACGAGCAGCAGCTCGTCGCCCGCCTCCAGCGTGTCGTCCACGCTGGGCGCGAGCGGCCTGCCGTCGCGCACGATCGTCGCGAGCGTCACGTCGACGGGCCACGCCACCTGGCCCACGCGCGTGCCCGCGAGCCGCGAGTCGGCGGGCAGCGTCAGCTCGAGGATGTCCGCGCCCGACTGGTGGAAGCTGAAGATGCGCACCAGGTCGCCCACCGCGACGGCCTCCTCGACCATCGCCGTCATGATGCGCGGCGTCGAGACGGCGACGTCGACGCCCCACGACTGGTCGAACATCCACTCGTTCTTCGGGTTGTTGACGCGCGCCACGGTGCGCGGCACGCCGAACTCCGTCCGCGCGAGCAGGGAGAACACGAGGTTTACCTTGTCGTCGCCGGTCGCGCCCACCACGACGTCGGCCTGGGCCATCTCCGCGGCCTCGAGCGCGGGCAGCTCGCACGCGTCCGCGAGCACCCACTCGGCCTCCGGCACCTGCGAGACGCGCATGGCCGCGGCGTTCTTGTCGATGAGCGTGACCTCGTGCTCGTGACCGATCAGCTCGCGCGCGATCGAGCGGCCCACGGAGCCCGCTCCCGCGATGACGACGCGCATCAGCTCTCCTCCGCCGGGGGCGCCGCGGTCAGGATCCGCTCGACCTCCGCGGAGGCGTCGGCGCGCATGAGCAGGTGCAGCCCGTCGTTCTCCTGGAGCACGACGTCAGGCCCCGGCAGGACGGCGGAGGTGTACCGGCTCACGAACGCCACCCGCGCGCCCGTCGCCGCCTCCACCGCGAGCACGGGACGGCCGACCCAGCGCCGGTGGTAGTCGATCAGGGCGAGCCGCAGCGTGCCCGACGGGTCGACGTACTCGTCGGTCGAGCCCAGCGGCAGCATGCGCCGCAGCACCTGGTCCGCCGTCCAGCGCACCGTCGCGACCGTGGGGATGCCGAGACGCTGGTAGATCTCGGCGCGGTGCGGGTCGTAGATGCGGGCCACGACGTTGTCCACGCCGTACGTCTCGCGCACCACGCGGGCCGAGAGGATGTTGGAGTTGTCGCCGTCGGAGACCGCGGCGAAGGCGTACGTGTCCTCGATACCCGCCTGGACCAGGGTGTCCCGGTCGAACCCGACCCCCGTCACCTTCTTGCCCGAGAAGTCGGCGGGCAGCCGGCGGAACGCGTCCGGGTTCTGGTCGATCACGGCCACGGAGTGCCCGCGGCCCTCGATCTCCTGGGCGAGGCTGGAGCCCACGCGGCCGCAGCCCATGATGACGAAGTGCACGATCCGAACGCTACCGCGCACCGGGGCACCGCGGCGGGCGGCCCCCGACGGGCATAGAGTCGTCCATCGTGTCGGACATCGTCGATGCGGCCAAGCGCCTCCTGGTCGGCCGCCCCGTGCGCAGCGAGAACCTGGGGCGCACGCTGCTGCCCAAGCGCGTCGCCCTGCCGGTGTTCGCGTCGGACGCGCTGTCGTCCGTGGCCTACGCGCCGGACGAGATCCTCCTGACCCTCTCGCTCGCCGGCGTCGCGGCGCTGGCGTTCTCGCCCTGGGTCGGCCTCGTGGTGATCGGCGTCCTGCTCGTCGTGGTCGCGTCCTACCGGCAGAACGTGCGCGCCTACCCGTCCGGCGGCGGCGACTACGAGGTCGTCACCACCAACCTCGGCCCGACGGCGGGCACCGGCGTGGCCGCCGCGCTGCTCGTCGACTACGTGCTCACCGTCGCGGTGTCGATCTCGTCGGCCAGCCAGTACGCCTCGGCCGCGCTGCCCGGCCTGCGCGGCCACGAGGCGCTCGCGGCCGTCGTCGCCGTCGTGCTGCTCACCCTCGTGAACCTGCGCGGCGTGCGCGAGTCCGGCATCGCCTTCGCCGTGCCCACCTACTGCTTCATGGCGGTCATCGGTGCGCTCGCCGTGACCGGCGCCTACCGGTTCCTCGCCGGCACCCTGCCGAAGGCGGCCAGCGCCGAGCTCGAGCTGAGCGGCGAGGCCGCCTTCGACCAGGGCCTCGTCGGGCTCGCCGGCGCGTTCCTCGTGGCCCGTGCGTTCGCGTCCGGCTGCGCCGCGCTGACCGGCGTCGAGGCGATCAGCAACGGCGTGCCCGCGTTCCGCCGGCCGAAGTCGCGCAACGCCGCCACCACGCTCCTGCTGCTCGGCCTGATCTCGGCCACGATGCTCGCCTCGATCCTCCTGCTCGCGCAGGCGACGGGCGTGCGGTTCGCGGAGGACCCGCACACGCAGCTCACGCTGGACGGGCAGCCCGTGGCCGACACCTACGTGCAGATCCCGGTCGTCGGCCAGCTCGCCCACGCCGTCTTCTCGGGCTTCCCGCCGGCGTTCTACGCCGTCACCGTCGTCACAGGGCTCATCCTCGTGCTCGCGGCCAACACCGCCTTCAACGGGTTCCCGGTGCTGGGCTCGATCCTGGGCCGCGACGGCTACCTGCCCCGCCAGCTGCACACCCGCGGCGACCGCCTCGCCTTCTCCAACGGCATCATCACGCTGGCCGTCGCGGCGATCGTGCTCATCGTCCTGTTCGACGCCGAGGTCACCCGCCTCATCCAGCTCTACATCGTCGGCGTGTTCGTGTCGTTCACGCTGTCACAGCTCGGCATGCTCCGGCACTGGACGCGCGAGCTGCGCACCCAGCACGACCCCGTGGTACGGGGGCGCATGCGGCGCTCGCGGGTCGTCAACGGCGTCGGGTTCGGGCTCACGGGTACCGTGCTGGTCATCGTGCTGGTCACCAAGCTCACGCACGGCGCGTGGATCACGCTGCTCGCCATGGGCGTGCTGTTCGTGCTGATGCGCGCCATCCGCCGGCACTACGACCGGGTGCGCGACGAGCTCGCCCTGGACGACGTCGACGCCGCCCGCGCGCTGCCGAGCCGCGTGCACGCCGTCGTGCTCGTGTCGAAGGTGCACAAGCCGACCCTGCGCGCCGTCTCGTACGCACGCGCCGCGCGTCCCGGCGTGCTGGAGGCCGTGACCGTCGGCGTCGACCGGGAGGAGGTCGACGCCCTCGTCGCCGAGTGGGAGGCGCTCGACCTGCCGGTGCCGCTGCGCATCCTCGACTCGCCGTTCCGCGAGATCACCCGCCCGGTCGTCAAGTACGTGCGCTCGCTGCACCGGGAGTCGCCGCGCGACCTCGTGATCGTCTACATCCCCGAGTACGTCGTGGGCCACTGGTGGGAGCAGCTCCTGCACAACCAGTCGGCCCTGCGGCTCAAGGGCAGCCTCCTGTTCACCCCCGGCGTCGTGGTCGCGTCGGTGCCGTGGCAGCTCGCGTCGTCGAAGGGACACACGGGGCTCGAGGGTGACGCCTATCTCGGGGGCCGGCGCCTCTAGCGCCGCCGCGTGACCGCGCCGGTACGGGATACTGGAGGCATGCCCCGCACCCCAGACCGCCGCACCGCGCCCGCCGACCCGGAGCGCGGCCGCCCGCGCCGCCGTCCGCAGCGGTCGCCGCGGCCCGGCCGCGCCCGCCGCGTGAGCGACGTCCCGCGCCCCGAGGTGGGGACGGAGCTCGAGCTGGAGGTGGGGCCCGTCGCGCACGGCGGCCACTGCGTCGCCCGCACCGCGGACGGGCGCGTCGTGTTCGTGCGCCACACCCTGCCGGGCGAGCGCGTCCGCGCACGCGTCACCGAGGGCGGGACGAGCTTCTGGCGCGCCGACGCCGTCGAGGTGCTCGAGGCGTCCGACGACCGTGTCGAGCCCGCCTGGTCCGCCGCGGGCCCCGGCGGTGCCGGCGGCGGCGAGCTGTCGCACGTCGCGCTGCCGGCCCAGCGGGACTGGAAGCGGACCGTGCTCGCCGAGCAGCTCGAGCGCCTCGCGCGCGTCGACGCGGACCGGCTCGAGGGCGCGCTCACGGTCGAGGCGGCCCCGGGCGACGACGAGCGCCTCGGCCTGCACTACCGCACCCGGATCGACCTGGTGGCCGACGACGAGGGCCGCGCGGGCATGCGCGCGCACCGCGGACACCGCGTCGTGGCGCTCGACACGATGCCGCTGGCCACCACCGAGCTGCTCGACTTCGCCGCGGCGGAGGGTGTGTTCACCCGCACGTGGACGCCGGGTGCGCACGTGCGGGTGGTCGCGCCGTCCGAGGGCGAGCCGCTGCTGCTCGTCGACGGCGTGCCGACGCGGCGCGGTCGCCCCGACCCCCGGGCGAACGCGCGGCGTGCGGTGTCCGAGGTCGTCGCCGGGCCGTGGGGGACGCACGCGTACCGCGTGGCCGCCGACGGGTTCTGGCAGGTGCACCGCGCCGCGCCCGCCGTGCTCACCGGCGCGGTCCTCGACGCGGCGGGCGCGACGGCGGGGGAGCTGTCGGGCGCGACCGTGCTCGACCTCTACTCCGGCGCCGGCCTGTTCACGCTGCCCCTCGCCGCCGCGGTGGGGGAGCAGGGGCGCGTCGTGGCGGTCGAGGGCGACGCCCGGGCGGTCAAGGACGCCCGGCGCAACGCCCACGCCCTCGACCAGGTCACGCTCGAGGCCGGTGCCGTCGAGCGCGTGCTGGCCGACCAGGGCCTGACCGCCGACGTCGTGGTCCTTGACCCGCCGCGCACGGGAGCGGGCCGCGCCGTGGTCGACGCCCTGGCCGCGGCGGGGCCGCGGCGCGTCGTCTACGTGGCGTGCGACCCGGCGGCGCTCGCGCGCGACGTCGGCTACCTGGCGGCGCACGGGTACGCCCTGACCGGGGTGCGCGGGTACGACCTGTTCCCGCACACGCACCACGTCGAGGCGGTGGCCGTGCTCGACCGCTGATGATCGCGCCACGAATTCGCAGGTCAGTGCCCGTGCGAGCGTCCGGCGACCCCGGCGGCAGGGCATAGGATGCGCACCGTGAAGCGGTGGCTGGTGAGCGGCGGGATCGCCGTGTCCGTGGTGGCGGCGTTCGCCGTCTCCGTCGTGGTCGGCATGGTGCTGGGGGCAGGTGGCATCACCGTCGGCGGCACCACGTGGTCGCCGTCACCGGTGCCGCGCGCGGCACCGTCCCTGTGGCCCGCCGCGACGCCCTCGCCCTCCCCGTCGCCGTCGGCCTCTCCCGCCCCGCCGCCCGTCGCGCTGTTCGTGGGCGACTCGTACACCGTGGGCCAGGGCGCGACGTCGCCCGACCTGCGCTGGAGCACGCTCGTCGCGGAGGCGATGGGCTGGCGCGAGCTCAACGTGGCGGACGGCGGCACGGGGTTCGTCAAGGGCAACCCCGACGTGGACAAGCTGAGCTACCCGGACCAGCTCCGCTCGGTGCCACGCGACAGCGTGGACGTCGTGGTCATCGCGGGCGGCCAGAACGACTTCCGGGCGATGCGCACCGACCCCGCCCCGGTGTTCGAGGCGGTGGCGGACACCTACGAGCTGGCGGCGCGCCGGTTCCCGCACGCGCGGATCGTCTCGGTGGGGCCGTCCACGCCGTGGAAGATCGGCCTGGAGGCCCGCGCGCTCGACAGCGCCGTGCGGGCCGCGGCGGGCGAGGTGGAGGCGACGTACGTCTCGCTGCTCGACCCGAACGTCGTGCGGGGGCGCCTCGTGCACGAGGACGGGATCCACACGACCGACGCGGGCAACGCGGCCATCGCCCGCCGGGTCCTGGAGACGCTGCAGGTGCCGGAGGAAGGGCTCACGGGGGAGCAGCAGGCGACCGCCCGTCCGGCAGATATCTTGACGTCAAGATAAATGCGTTATGCTGGGCGGAGCAGCCCGGCCTAGGCTGGGTGAAGCCCCCTGGAACCCGCGACGGCTCCACCGCGCGACGACAGCGCCCCGTGAGAGCCGACGCACCGTCAGCCCCGCAAAGGAGCCAGAGTGAGCACCGTGGACACGTTCGGATCGAAGGGAACGCTGGAGGTCGGCGGCACGTCCTACGAGATCTTCCGGCTCAGCGCGGTGGAGGGCACCGAGCGCCTCCCGTACTCCCTGAAGATCCTCGCCGAGAACCTGCTGCGCACCGAGGACGGCGCGAACATCACCGCCGACCACGTGCGCGCCCTCGCGTCCTGGGACCCGGACGCGCAGCCCGACACCGAGATCCAGTTCACGCCGGCGCGCGTGATCATGCAGGACTTCACGGGCGTGCCCTGCGTCGTCGACCTCGCCACCATGCGTGAGGCCGTCGCGTCGCTCGGCGGCGACCCGTCGCGGATCAACCCGCTGGCCCCCGCCGAGATGGTCATCGACCACTCGGTGCAGATCGACGTCGCCGGCCGCGCGGACGCGTTCCAGCGCAACGTCGAGTTCGAGTACCAGCGCAACCACGAGCGCTACCAGTTCCTGCGCTGGGGCCAGACGGCGTTCGACGACTTCAAGGTCGTCCCGCCGGGCACCGGCATCGTGCACCAGGTCAACATCGAGTACCTGGCCCGCACCGTGATGACCCGCGAGGTCGACGGCGTCCTGCGCGCCTACCCCGACACCTGCGTCGGCACCGACTCGCACACCACGATGGTCAACGGCCTCGGCGTGCTGGGCTGGGGCGTCGGCGGCATCGAGGCCGAGGCCGCGATGCTGGGCCAGCCCGTCTCGATGCTCATCCCGCGCGTCGTCGGCTTCAAGCTGAACGGCTCGATCCCCGCCGGCGTGACCGCGACGGACGTGGTGCTCACGATCACGCAGATGCTGCGCCAGCACGGCGTGGTCGGCAAGTTCGTCGAGTTCTACGGCGAGGGCGTGGCCCAGGTGCCGCTCGCGAACCGCGCCACCATCGGCAACATGTCGCCGGAGTTCGGCTCGACGGCCGCGATCTTCCCGATCGACTCCGTCACCACCGACTACCTGCGCCTGACCGGCCGCTCCGAGGAGCAGGTCGCCCTCGTCGAGGCGTACGCCAAGGAGCAGGGCCTGTGGCTCGACGCCGACTCGCCCGAGCCGGTGTTCTCCGAGTACCTCGAGCTGGACCTGTCGACGGTCGTCCCGTCGATCGCGGGCCCGAAGCGCCCGCAGGACCGCATCGAGCTGACGAGCGCCAAGCAGCAGTTCCTGCACGACCTGCCGAACTACGCGCCCGACTTCGCGGACGTGGACGAGGCCGGCCGCGAGTCGTTCCCCGCCTCGGACGCCCCGGCGCCGGCCGCCAACGGCCGCAAGCAGGTCACGGTGACCAACAGCGAGGGCAAGGAGTTCGAGCTCTTCCACGGCGCCGTCGCCATCGCGTCGATCACCTCGTGCACCAACACCTCGAACCCGTCGGTCATGCTCGCCGCCGCGCTGCTGGCCAAGAACGCCGTCGAGAAGGGCCTGACCGCCAAGCCGTGGGTCAAGACCTCGATGGCACCGGGCTCGCAGGTCGTCACGAACTACTACGAGAAGGCCGGCCTGTGGCCGTACCTCGAGAAGCTGGGCTTCCACCTCGTGGGCTACGGCTGCGCCACCTGCATCGGTAACTCGGGCCCGCTCGACGAGAAGGTCTCGGAGGCCGTCAACGAGCACGACCTGTCGGTCGTCTCGGTGCTCTCGGGCAACCGCAACTTCGAGGGCCGCATCAACCCGGACGTCAAGATGAACTACCTGGCGTCCCCGCCGCTGGTCATCGCGTACGCCCTGGCCGGGACCATGGAGTTCGACTTCGAGACCGACCCGCTGGGCCGGGACGAGGCGGGCAACCCGGTGTTCCTGCGCGACATCTGGCCCGCACCGGAGGAGGTCGAGGCCACGATCGCGTCCTCGATCGACCGCAAGATGTTCGAGTCGGACTACGCCGACGTGTTCAAGGGCGACGAGCGCTGGGCCGCGCTGGAGACCCCCGAGGGCGACACGTTCGCCTGGGACGCCGAGTCGACCTACGTGCGCAAGCCCCCGTACTTCGAGGGCATGGGCATGACGCCGGAGCCCGTCACCGACGTGTCGGGCGCCCGCGTGCTCGCCAAGCTCGGCGACTCGGTCACCACCGACCACATCAGCCCGGCCGGTTCCATCAAGCCGGACAGCCCGGCGGGCAAGTACCTCGCCGAGCACGGCGTGCAGCGCCGTGACTTCAACTCCTACGGCTCGCGCCGCGGCAACCACGAGGTCATGATTCGCGGCACCTTCGCGAACATCCGCCTGCGCAACCAGCTCCTGGACGGCGTCGAGGGTGGCTACACCTTCAACTTCGTCAAGAACGCGCAGGACACGATCTACGACGCCGCGCAGGACTACGCCGCCCAGGGCACCCCGCTCGTGGTGCTCGGTGGCAAGGAGTACGGCTCGGGCTCGTCGCGCGACTGGGCGGCCAAGGGCACGGCCCTGCTGGGCGTCAAGGCCGTCATCACCGAGAGCTTCGAGCGCATCCACCGCTCCAACCTCATCGGCATGGGCGTGCTGCCGCTGCAGTACCCGGCCGGCGAGAACGCCGAGTCGCTGGGCCTCGACGGCACGGAGACGTTCGACATCGCGGGCATCACCGCGCTGAACGACGGCGTCACGCCGGAGACGGTGGCGGTCACGGCGACGAAGGCCGACGGTTCGCAGGTCGCCTTCGACGCCGTGGTCCGCATCGACACCCCGGGTGAGGCGGACTACTACCGCAACGGCGGCATCCTGCAGTACGTCCTCCGCTCCCTCGTCGCCTGACCGCCCCACCTCACCTGGCGAGGTAGTCGTCTGGCGAGGTAGTCACCTGGCGAGGTAGTCACCCAGAGCGATCCGGGTGACTACCTCGCCACGTGACTACCTCGGCGGGGTGGGTGGGGGAAGAGCGGCGCCCCGGCCCTCCGTGCGGAGGGGCGGGGCGCCGTCGTCGTGCGGGTGGTGCGGGATCAGCGGCCGACGTCGGACTGGCGGGCGGCCCGGATCAGCCTCGTGGCCTCCTGCGGCGTGATGAGGTCGACGTCGTCGAGCTGGTCGGCGACCTGGGTCACGTGCAGGACGAAGGCCTGGTGACTGACCCATGCCCCGTCGGCGTCGACCAGGTCGGCGATCGTGCAGCCGTTGCCCGTGTCGACGTTGGCGACCTTGCTGTCCTTGTTCCCCATGATCACCGTCGGGCGCTCGTCGGAGACGGGGCACGCGTCGATCGTGGACCGGGACACCGAGAACCGGAGCGTGCCCGTGCGGGTCACGTTCCCGGCGTTGTCCGTGGCCCGGTAGGACAGCGCGTGCGCGCCCGGGTCCGTGACGTCGAACGGGCCGGTGTACTCCCGGAACGCCGTGTCACCGAACGCGTACTCGACGAACGCGACGCCGGACTCGTCGTCGCGCGCGCTGATCGACACCGTCGCGACCTCGAGGTACACCCCGTAGTCGTCCTGGTCGCCGTCCACCTGCGCCGACGCGATCGGCGGCGTGACGTCGGGCGGGTCCGCCCCGCCCACGACCACGAGGCTCACCGACTCGGGCTCCGACGTGTTGCCCGCCGTGTCCGTCGCCCGGTAGGTGAGCGTGTGCGGGCCGTTGACGTCGACCACCACGGCGTCGCCGTAGTCGGTCCAGCCCGCGCCGTCGAGGTCGTACTCCACGCTCGCCACCTCCGAGGACTCGTCCTCGGCCATGAGGTGCACCGCGGCCTGACCGACGTACGCGCCGTCCTCGTCCTGCTCGCCCGTGACGTGAGCGGTCACGGTCGGGGGAGTGGTGTCCTCCTCGGTCGGCTCGACGACGGTGAACGTCGCCGAACCCTCCTGCGAGACGTTCCCCGCGTTGTCGGTCGCCCGGTACAGCACCGTGTGCTCGCCGGGCTCGGTGACCGCCACGGGGTCCGCGTAGGCGGTCCACCCGCTGCCGTCGAGGTCGTACTCGACGCCCGCCACGCCCGACCCGGCGTCCACGGCCGTGAGGTTCACGGTCGCGGTGCCGACGTAGGCGCCGTCGTCGTCGAGGTCGCCGGTGACGTCCACCGTGACCGTCGGCGCGGTGGTGTCCTCGCCGTCGGCCGACACGACCGTGAGGTCGAGCGTCTCCGGCTCGGACACGTTGCCCGCGTTGTCGGTCGCGCGGTACGCGAGCGAGTACGTGCCCGGCTCGTCGAGCACCACGGGCTCGTCGTAGGCCGCGTACTCGCCGCCGTCGAGCGCGTACTCGACGGACGCGACGCCGGACAGGTCGTCCTCGGCCGCCAGCGACACGGTGGCGGAGCCGATGTAGGCCCCGTCGCCGTCCTGCTGGCCGGCCACCTGCGGCGTCACGACGGGCGCCGTGGTGTCCTCGCCCGGGCCGTCGGTGACCACGAGCTCGCCCACCATGGTGCTGTGCCCCGGGATGGCGCAGAAGAACCGGTACGTGCCCGGGGTCAGCTCGACCTCGGCCTCGTAGCGGCCCCCGTTGGCGTCCAGGGGGTTGGCCAGGATGTCCAGCGTGACGTCGTGGTTGTAGCCCGGCGTGCTGGTGTCGAAGGTCAGCGTGTGGCTCATGGCGATGTTGTTGCCGGTCGCCTCGCTGTTCTCGAACACGATCGTCGTCGGCCCCGCCGTGGCGGTGGTCGGCGCCGACGCGTACGCCGTCACGCTGCTGTCCGCCGTCCAGGTGAGCACCTGGTCGGCGGCCACGGCGTCGGCGGCCACCGCGCCGGTGGCCTGCGCCTTCGGTGCGTCCGCCGGAGCCGACCACGCGGTCACCCCGGCGTCGTCCGGCTCGATCGCGGCAGCGGTCGAGGCCAGCGGCAGCGCCGCGAGGGCGCCGACCGCGACCCCGGCCAGGAGCCGGGACAGCTGGTGTCTCATGACCAGACCTCTCCTCGTGTCAGTCCGCGCGCTCACAGGTCACGCACCCGGATGTTGCGGAACTCCATCGCGTCCGCGTCGCTGTGGTTCTGCAGCCCGATGTACCCCTCGAGGAACTGCCGCAGGTCCGTGGGCGGGTCGCCGGCACGCGAGGACTCCTGGCCGGGCGAGTTCTCGAACTCGTTGATGACCACGCCGTTGCGGATGATCGTGTACTGCTGGCCGACCACCTGGATCTCGTAGTCGTTCCACTCGCCCTTGGGGGTCACCCCGGCCTCGTCGAGGCCGTTCGGGTCGAAGTTGTACACGGACCCGGTCTTCTGCGGCTCGCCGGACGGGCCGTCGTAGATCTGGATCTCGTGCCCGCAGTAGATCGCCACCCAGGCCTCGTCGTCGGTGCCCTGTCCACACTCGGCCCGCTCGTCGCGGGGCAGTCGCGGGTCGGGGAACCGCGTGAACACGCCGCTGTTGGCGTACCCGTCGCCGGGCGCGACGTCCTTGAACTGGAGCTTGAGCGAGAAGTCGCCCAGCTCCTCGCCCGGGTACCAGAGCATGCCGAGCCCGCCCTGGGCGAGGATCGACCCGTCGGGCTTGAGCTCGAAGTGCCCGCCCGGTGCCTGCCGCCAGTCCGCGAGGGACTCGGCGGTGCCGTCGAACAGCCAGCGGTAGCCCGTGGGAGCGTCCTCGCCGCCGATGCCCGACTCCTGCGCGGCCGCCAGGAGGGCCTTGCGCTCCTTCTTCGTGATCACCTTGTCGGCCAGGAGCTGGTCGGCGACGGCGGTCACGTGGTTCACGAAGCGGCCGTTGGTGTCCCACTCGGCCTCGTCGCGGATCAGGTCGGCGATGGTGCAGCCGCCCAGGTCGTCGTTGGCGACCTTGCTGTCCACGTCCCCGACGTGCACCGTGGCGCGGTCGTCCGGGACGGTGCACTCGGTGGTCACCGGCACCTCGATCGTCTCCGTCTCGCCGTCGGCGTACGTGACGGTGAGCGTGGCGTCGTAGCTACCCACGCGGGCGTACGTGTGCCGCGGGTCCGCCTCGGTCGAGGTGGCGCCGTCACCGAAGTCCCAGGCGTAGGACACGCCGCCCGAGGCGCTGCCGGTGAACGCGACCGTCAGCGGGTCGCTCTGGACGCTCGCGCCCGAGCCCGCGGGCACCGGCGTGGCCGGGCCGCCCGTGTAGCCGATCCGGACCAGCTTCTGTCGGTCGGTCAGGGAGAAGAAGCCCCCGCCGTAGTCCAGCAGGTACAGCGCGCCGTCCGGACCGAACTTGGCGTCCATCCACTGCTCGACGGCGCCGTCCCCGCCCCCGCCGCGGACGATCTGGCGCAGGTCCTCGGCGAAGACCGGCGGGCCGGCCTCGTCGACCGTGTCCGGGTCCACCGTGACGGCGATCCGGTTGTTCGCGTTCGACTGGTCACCGATGAACCACTTGTCCTCCCAGTACGCCGGCCAGGCCACGCCGCTGTCCGTGTCGACCTCGGAGCGGTGGTAGGTCGGGCCGTCCATCACGGCCTGACCGCCGCCTCGCAGGTACGGCAGCGTGTACGTCGCCTCCTCGTCCACGTACGACGGGATGCCCTCGTCGTTCACCGGGAAGACCGGGCCGCCGCCGCTGGGCGAGTACCAGATCATGTTGTCCTTGACCGGCGGCAGGTCCACCAGGCCGGTGTTGCGCGGCGAGGTGTTCTTCGGGTTGTCGCAGTCGTACCAGCCGGTCAGGACGCTGGCGTCCTCGTTGCTCCGGTCACGGTACGGCTGCCGGTTGCCCATGCAGTACGGCCAGCCGTGGTTGCCCGCCTCGGTGATGATCGTGGCCGTCTCGTACTTGGCCGGGCCGAGCTCGGGGTTCGGCAGGCCGGCGTCCGGGCCCACCCACGCCGCCGTCAGCCAGTCGTTGACCTTGTCGTAGGCCAGGCGCGAGATGTTGCGCACGCCCATGACGTAGATCTCGGGGCGCGTCTTGTCCGCGGGGTACTCACCCTCGGGGAACAGGTTGCCCTCCGGGATCGTGTACGTGCCGTCCGGCTCGGGGTGGATCCGCAGGATCTTCCCGTTCAGGTCGTTCGTGTTGCCCGCCGTGCGGCGCGCGTCCTGGAACGAGATGCCGGCGAACTCCTGGGTCCAGTTGTTGCCGGAGTAGCCTTCCGAGCCGCCCGAGGAGTTGCTGTCACCGGAGCCGATGTACAGGTTGCCCTCGTCGTCGAACGCCATGCCGCCGCCCGCGTGGCAGCAGCTGTGGATCTGCACGTCCCAGTGCAGCAGGTCGACCCGCGTGCCCTGGTCGAGCGTGTTCTCCTCCGCGTCGTACGTGAACCGGGACACCGTGCGCTGGCCGACACGCCGCTCGCGGTCGATCGACTCGTGCGGCATCCAGTACAGGTAGACCCAGCCGTTCTCCTCGAACTGCGGGTCCAGCGTGATGCCGAGCAGGCCCTCCTCGTTCTTGACCAGCTCGTCGCCGCTGCCGCGGTTGCCCATCACGTCCAGGGTGGTGAGCAGCGTGGTGGACTCCGTCTCCGGGTCCCAGCGGTGGACGGTGCCGCAGCCCAGACCGACGTCCGGGTCGTCCCACGGCACGACGGGGCCGGACGGGCACGCCGCCTTGCCGATGTAGAACACGCCGCCGTCGGGTGCGACCGTCAGGCCGTGCGGCTCACCGATCTGGTCGAGCCGGCCCGAGGCGTTCTTCGCCGTCAGGCGCTCCGCCTCGTAGTTCGCCGCGATCGTCGCCTGGCAGTCGCCGCGCACCATGCCCGTCGACCACAGCAGGCCGCCCAGCAGGTGGTCGCGGAAGCCCTCCTCGGCGTAGCTCGCCGCCGTGCCGCCCATGCCGGTGTAGAACGAGCGGCCGCCGTCGTAGTCACGGCACCACGAGACCGGGTGGAAGGCGCCGTTCGCGCCCTTGCCCGGCTCGTAGTCCCACTCCTGCACCTGCGCGATCGTGTGCACCTCGCCGATCGGGTTCGGCGACCAGTTCAGCCACCGGTCCGAGCGGGTCCAGTTCAGCGGCAGCCCGTCGTTGGCCGGGTGCGCGCGGTCCAGCACGTTGACCGTCGCCTCCTGCACCGGGACCACGGGCTCCGGCTCCTCGTCGGCGGACGCGTCGAACAGCTCGATCTCGGCGAGCTGCGTCAGGTCGTCACCGCGGTTGCCGGTGATGTCGAGCCGGAAGTGCTGGTAGGCCGTGTCGTTCTCGACCGGGTAGTCCAGCGCCGTGAACCGGTCGGGGAACTCCTGGCCCTCCTGCGTGTCCAGGTCGGTCCAGGTCTCGCCGTCGGCGGAGGCCTGCAGCGTCCAGTCCTGCGGGTCGCGCCCGGCGAAGTCGTTCGCCGACGTCAGCGCGTACCGCGTGACGACGGCGGGCTCCGCCAGCTCCAGGTCGATGACCGCCGTCGGCTCGAACGCGAGCCACTTGGTGTTCGTGTCGCCGTCGATGAGGTTCGGGGCGTCCTCGTTCGGCGGGTTCTCCGCGCTCGCGGTCACGCTCGCGACCTCGAGCGGGTCGGGCAGGTTGCCCGCCGGACGCGTGCCGATGAGACCCGTGAACCACTGCGAGCGCGCCTGGGCGCGGGCCGCGTCACGCACGCCGAGGAACCCGCCGCCGCCCTGCACGTACGCCTTGAGGGCGTTCTCCTGCGCCGTGCTGAGCTCGACACCCTCGGCCGAGAGGAACACCACGCCGCGGTAGCCGGCGAGGTTCTCCTCGGTGAACACCTTCGGGTCGCTGGCCGTGTGCACGGTGAACCCGTTCTCGGCGCCCAGCTCGCGGAAGGTCTTCACCGCGGTGGTGACCGGGTCGACCTGGTCCTTCGGCGTCCCGTAGAACACGAGCACCGTGACGTCGGCGGCGTCCTGCGCCGCGACGGGCGCGGTGCGCGCTGTCGTGCCCGCCGTCGTGCCGACGTCGGCGGTGCGCTGCGCCTGGGCGGGCACGGCCGCCAGGCTGACGACGAGCGCCGCGCCGGCGAGTGCCGCCAGCGTGCCGCGTGCTGTTCTTCGCGAGGCGGCCGCCCCGCTGGTCCTGCGTCGTGCTGTCCGTTCCATCACTGCTCCCTTGCGCGTGAGTGCGTGCCGGTCAGTGGCTGTGGGTCTCTGTCTGCGTGGTCTGCGTGTCGGTCTGCTTGCCGGACTTCTCGGTGGTCGTCGCGTCGTGGCTGCCGTGCTGGTGGAACCGGTCGATGGCCTCCTGCGCGCCGTCGGGCATCGACCCGTCGGCGTTACGGACCAGGAAGATGCCCGCCATGCCGCCGTCGGAGTGGAACTGGACGTGGCAGTGGTACATCCAGGCGCCCGCGCCGACCCGGTGGCCCGCCTTGACCTGGAAGCCGAACGAGTCGCCCGGGTTGAGGTCACGCGTGTCGATCACCGGGGTGGGGTCGTCCGGCCCCGTGAGGTAGCCGGTGCGGTTGTTGGCCCAGCGGTGGGCGTGCAGGTGGAACGTGTGGAGCTGGTCGCCGTGCCCGATGGCGACGAACTCGACCGTCTCGCCGAGGTGGGCCTCGAACATGGGGGTGTTCGGCGCGGCCTTGTTGTTGATCGACATGTCGTTGAACACGACCGTGTAGGTGCGGTCGGGCAGCACGTCGCCCTTGCGGCGGACGACGAGGCCGCCGTACAGGCCGGCCCGGACGCCCGCGGTGCCGTGCTCGCCGTCCATCGCGTGGTCGTGGTAGTGCCAGTAGCCTGCGCTGCCCGGCACCCACCGGCCGTCGGCGTCCTGCGCCGCGACGTGGCTGCGCCACGTGTAGGTGCGGGTCTCGCCGGGCTCGTTGAACGAGGCGTTGAAGGGGCTGCCGTCCGACTCGGTGTCGTAGTCGACGCCGTGCGGGTGGATCGACAGCCGCTTGTCGGTGTTGTTCACGAGCTCGATCTGGAGCGTGTCGCCCTCCCACATCTCCAGCAGAGGGCCGGGGATGGTCGCCTTGCCGGGAGCGAGCCCGTAGCCGTACTGGCCGGAGGCGAGCCGCTCGGCGTAGATCGTGATGTGCCGGGTGGTACCGAGCGCGGCGATGGGGTCCGACCCGGCCGCCACCGCGCTGTCCGCGCCGAGGGCGAGGGCCGCCGTCGGGGCCATGAGGCCTGCGAGGGTTCCGGTGAGGACCGTGCGGCGGGACACGCCGCCCCGTGCGGTCCGGGCGTCAGTGCTGTTCTCAGGCATGCGTCTCCGTTCGACACCACCGGGCAGGCGGTCGTGCCCACCCGGCGAGACAGGGATCGGGAGGGAAGGGAGCAGCCGACAGCGGTGTCACGAGGTGGACCCCATCGTCGTTCCCTCCCAGGACGTCGGCTCGCGACCGTCGGCGTCGACGGCCACGCCCTCATGACCCATGCGGCCTCCGCCCCGGCCGGCGGCCCGGTCGGCACGGATGACGCGCATGCGTGGTGTGCGCCACATGGTGGCTTTGCGAACCTAGGGCGACTTCTGCCGAGTGTCAAGCAAAAGATGTCGGCCGATCGTCAGACTTCATCGGCTCGTACACGTCAAAGGGGTGGTGAGACCGGCTCCGGAGCCGGTCTTCCACCCGGGTGAGGCGCGCGTGAGCCGCTGATGGGCCGCCGTCAGGGCGGGGGGAGCAGGGTCACGACGGCGGTCAGCACGAGGGTCGCGCCGGTCAGCAGGCCGGTGAGCGGGTGGACCAGGGCGACGGTCGGCCGGTGGCGGCGCCCGGGCACGACCGTGCGCAGCAGCGCGCCGAGCGGCCACGCCAGCAGCGCGACCGCGACGCCCGCCGCGCCGCCCACGTACAGCAGCGGCACGTCGAGCGTGTTCGCGATGACGCCGACCTGGAGCGCGGTCGAGAGCGACACGGTCGTGGGGATGAGCTGGACCCAGCGCTTGCCTGTCGTGACCGACGCCTTGTTCTCGTCCTTGGCCGCCGCCACCGCGCGGCGGTACGTGCTCGCCAGCAGCCCGGTGCACAGCCGGGTGAGCCCCGCGTGGACGACGAGCGCGGCGGCGTAGATGCTCACGACCGCACCCGTCACCACGCTGCCGTCGGGCCACGCTCCGACGGCGACCACGACGCCGGCGGCGACCACGACGGCCGACAGCACCACGCCGACGACGGGTGCCAGCCGGGTCCAGGGTCCGGCGTGCCGGACGGTCCAGCCGAACCACGCGAGCGCGAGGAGGGCGGTGGCTGTCGCCGCGAGGGCGTGGTCGCTGACGTACTGCATGGTGGTCCCTCCGCAGGCAGGCGAAATCGGCACAAAGCGGACGTCAGCGTACGGTGTCTGCGCAGGTCAGGAAAGGTTTCTGATATCCGGTTGGTGATGCCGAGCCGTGCCGGCCGCCGGTGTTCGCGGCGTGTTCACCGACCGTTCACGGCGACGCGTGCGAGGTGCTCGACGACCGCCGCCACGGTCTCGTCGGCGTCGAGGACGCTGTTGTGCCCGGCGTCGGCCTCGACGAGCCGGCTGTCGGGGTGTGCGGCGTGCAGCGCCCGCGACGCAGCGGGCGGCACCTCGCGGTCCCGGGTGCCGTGGACGAAGAGCGCGGGGACCGGTGCGGGCCGGTGCACCAGGTCGAACCGGGCGACGGGGTCGGGGTCGTCGGGGAACAGGCGGCGCGCCACGAGCCGGGAGTGCCGGGCGTGCAGTGCCGGCGGCAGGCCGACCGTCTCGAGGAAGCCGCGGTTCAGGTCCGCGAACGACGGTACGGCGGCGAGTGCGACGAGCGCCCCGCCCCGAAGTCCCTCGGTCAGGGCGATCCCCGCCGTGAGCCCGCCGAACGAGTGGCCGACGACGCCGACGGGCGCCCCGGACCGCTCGACCAGCTCCCGGGCGACCGCGAGGTGGTCGAGGATCGTCGTGCGCCGCCCGGTCGAGTCGCCGTGCGCCACGCCGTCGTAGGCCAGGACGTGGTGGCCTGCCTGCTCGAGTCCGTCGACGAGGCGCGCGAAGCGCGACGCGCGCGAGCGCCAGCCGTGCACGAGCAGCACGGGCGGGCCCGCGGGGTCGCCCCAGGCGTAGGTCGCGACGCGCTCGCCCGCGAGCCGCAGCTCGCCGCGGCGGGCGCGCTCGTGGGTGGCGCGGTCGGCGTCCCGGACGGGGGTGCGCGGGCCCAGGGTGCGGAACACCTGGTAGGCGGCGGCGACGGCGAGCGGCGGGGCCAGGCGGCCCGCGGTCCGGAACGTGGCGCGGACGGCGGGGTGCATCGGGGGCATGGGGGGCTCCTTCTCCGAGGCGGCGGCGGGAGAAATCTGTACGACCGTCCGGATAGTATCCGAACGGTCGTACACTTTCCATCATGGAGACGGTGGCAGCGGTGACCGGGCGGCCCGACGGACGCCGTGTGCGTGGCGACCGCACCCGGCGCGCGGTGCTCGACGCCGCCGTCCAGGACGCCTCCGTCCGCGGCCTGGACGCGCTCTCCTTCGGGACGCTCGCCGCCGTCGCGCCCGTGAACAAGAGCGCGATCGCCGGCCTGTTCAGGTCCAAGGAGCTGCTCCAGCTCGCCGCCGTCGAGCGGGCGCGGGAGATCTTCGTCGAGCACGTCGTCGTTCCGGCACGCGCCGCCCGCCCCGGGCTGCCGCGGCTGTGGGCGCTGCTGCTGGCGTGGACCGCGTACTCCCGCGCACGGGTGTTCCGGGGCGGCTGCTTCTTCCGCACCGTCGAGGTCGAGTTCGACATGCGTGAGGGCGCGGTGCGCGACGCCGTCGTGGCGGCGCAGCGCGACTGGGAGTCCTACCTCGTCGACCACGCGCGCCGCGCCGTCGACGCGGGCGAGCTGGCGCCCGGCACCGACCCCGAGCAGGTCGCGTTCGAGGTCGTCGCCGTGCTCAACGCCGCGAACGACCGCTCGCTGCTGCTCGCCGACGAGGGCGTCTACGACCGGGCCCTGACCACCGCACGCACCCTGCTCACGGCGCACGGGGCCGCCGCGGGAACTCTCGTGGGGGACACCGCCGGGCGGGTGTGAGGGACGCGACAGAGGACGGGTCGGCGGACCGGTTAGGGTCGAGCCGTGAGCTCGTCCGCATCCGCACGCAAGCAGCTGGTCGCCCTCGCCGAGCGAGGGTTCGAGGGCCCGTGGCCCCACGCCCGGGGCGACTTCACCGGTGCGGCGCGGCCCGCCTCCGTGCTCGTCCTGTTCGGGGTGCTCGACCGGCTGACGGCGGACCGGGCGACCGAGCCCGACACCGCCGTCCCCGCGGACCTCGACGTGCTGCTCCTGGCCCGCGCCGCGACCCTGCGCAGCCACGCCGGCCAGGTCGCCTTCCCGGGCGGGCGCGCCGAGGACGGCGAGGACGCCGTCGCGGCGGCGCTGCGCGAGGCGGAGGAGGAGACGGGGCTCGACCCGGACGGCGTCGAGGTGCTCGGCGTGTTCGGCGAGCTGCCGATGCCCGTGAGCAACCACGTCGTCACCCCCGTGCTCGGCTGGTGGGCACGGCCCACACCGGTGCGCGTGGTCGACGTCGCGGAGTCCGCGCACGTGTTCCGCGCGCCCGTCGCCGACCTGCTCGACCCGGCCAACCGGTTCACCACCGTGCTGCGGCGCGGCAGGCAGACCTGGCGCGGCCCGGGCTTCCACGTGCACGACGGTGACGTCACCCACCTCGTGTGGGGCTTCACCGCGGGCATCCTCGACGCGATGTTCGACCAGCTCGGCTGGACCGAGACCTGGGACACGACCCGAGAGCTGGGGATCAGCTGATGACGACGCAGACCGACACGCAGACCGGCGACCGCAGCGACCAGCCGTCGGACGCGGTGACCCGCCCCGCGATCCGCGCCGCCGCGGACCTGATCCGCCCGCACGTGCGCCGCACGCCCGTGCTCGAGGTCGACCTCGCCGACCTCGGCGGCCCGGCCCACCCGCTCGCGCTCAAGCTCGAGAGCGTCCAGCACTCCGGCTCCTTCAAGGCGCGCGGGGCGTTCACGAACCTGCTGACGAGCGACGTGCCCGACGCCGGCGTCGTCGCCGCGTCGGGCGGCAACCACGGCGCCGCCGTCGCGTACGCCGCGGCGCGCCTCGGCGTGCCCGCCACGATCTTCGTGCCGAGCGTGACGTCGGCGGCCAAGGCCGACCGCATCCGCGGGTACGGCGCCGACCTCGTGGTCGGCGGCGACCGGTACGCCGACGCGCTCGCCGCGAGCGAGGAGTTCGTCGCCCGCACCGGCGCGCTGGCGGTGCACGCGTACGACCAGCCCGGCACGCTCGTCGGCCAGGGCACCCTCGGCCTCGAGATCAGCGAGGACCTGCCCGACCTCGACACCCTGCTCGTCGCCGTCGGGGGCGGCGGGCTGATCGGCGGCATCGCCGGCTGGTTCCGCGGCGACGTCCGCGTCGTGGCCGTCGAGCCCGAGGGCGCGCCGACGCTGCACCGCGCCCTGGCCGCGGGCGAGCCCGTCGACGCGCCCGCCGGCAGCGTCGCCGCCGACTCGCTCGCCCCGCGCCAGGTCGGCCGGCTCATGTTCCCGCTGGCCCAGCGGTTCGTGGACCGGGCGGTGCTGGTCGACGACGACGCCATCGTCGCCGCCCAGCACGCCCTGTGGGACGCGACGCGGGTCGTCGCCGAGCCCGGAGGCGCGACGGCGCTGGCCGCCCTGCTGTCGGGTGCCTACGTGCCCGAGCCGGGCGAGCGGGTCGCCGTGCTGGTCTGCGGCGCGAACACGACGGCCGTGCGGTTCTGACGGCTCAGTCGTCCTCCTCCTCGTCGCCGTCGGGGCCCGCGACCAGCAGGTCGACGTGCACGCCCAGCAGCGACCCGTCGGCGGCGTGCGTCGTGACCACCGGGTAGAAGCCGTCGCCCCAGCCGGAGTGGCTGAGCACGACGTTCTCGCCCGCCGTGGCCTGCGGCAGCACGATGTTCGCGACGCCCTCCCGGAGGTGCTCGGGGTCGTCCATCCGGTCGAACCACTCCTCGTCGAGGTCCTCGTCCTCCGTCGCGTCCGCGACCGCGGCGGCCGCGGCGGCGTCCGCGAACCCGACCGTGCCCGCGTCGACACCGACTCCGTAGTGCTCGTCGGGGCGCGGCGGCTCGCACCCCTCCGGGGTCACCCCCCGCACCTCGGCGACCGGCGCGCCGTCCGCCACCACGAGCGAGAGGTACGCCTCGCGCAGGTGGCTGCCGTCCCGCGCGGCCGACACGTCGGCGACCGTCACGTACGCGGGCCAGGAGCCCGGCGGCACGCTGACCACCAGGCCGTCGCCGAGGCTCACGAACGGGTCGGACGCCTCGAGCCGGCCCGACGGCACGTGCAGCGTGCCGGCGTCGTGCACGGTCTGGGGGTACGGCGTCCCGTCCGGGGTGCCGTCGAGGAGCGCGAAGAAGGGGCGGCCGTAGGCCGCACCAGGGGTGCCTGAGGTCATGCGAGGACGGTAGCGGTGACCACTGACACCCTCGGCGCGGCCACGGCTCTCAGGCCAGGAGCTGCTCCATCGCGTGCTCGCCGACGCCGACCATGACCGGGTGCGTGTCCGGGTAGGAGAAGCAGATCGCCGTGTAGAGCACGGCCCAGCCCTTGGCCCGGCGCCACATGCCCTCGTCCCAGCCGCGCCCGCCACGGGCGCGCGCGTCGACGACGGCGCGGAACCGGCGGCGGCCCTCGGCGTCGAAGGTCAGCCACATGGTGCCGAGGTCGGACGCCGGGTCGCCGCTCGTCACGTCGCCGAAGTCGATGACGGCGGCCAGGCGGTCGCCGTCGGCCACGAGGTTCGCCGGGTGGGGGTCACCGTGCAGCCACATGGGCTCGCCGTCGTACTCCGGCGCGCTCACGGCGTCGGCCCACACCGCGCGGGCGCGGCGGTGCAGGCGCTCCGGGAGGAGGGCCAGGCGGTCCTCGAAGGTGGCCTGGCGCTCCGCGACCGGGATGCCGCGGAACCGGTGGCCCGGCGCGTCCTCGGGCGCGGGCCGGTGCAGGGCGACGAACACGTGCGCGAGCTGCTCGGCCCACGCGGTGCGCCGGGCGGGCGGGACGTCGGCGGCCTGCACGCCCTCGGTCCAGCGGACCACGCCCCACGGCCAGGGGTAGCCGAGGGTCTCGCTCGGCACGCCGACGCGGACCGGGGTCGGCACGGGGACCGGGAGCCGCGGGGCGAGCAGCGGCAGCACCGCGTGCTCGTTGCGCAGCAGCTGCGCACCCGCCTCGCGCCGGGGCAGGCGCAGGGCGAGGTCGTCGCCGAGCCGGATCATCACGTTGTCCCAGCCGTTGGCGACGATGCGCAGCGGCAGGCCGGCGAGGTCGGGGTGCTGTTCGGACAGGAGAGACCGGGCGAGGTCGACGGTCACGTCGAGGTCGGCAGCGACCACGGGCGCCTCCAGGGTGTCGCGGGTGGGCAGCCCACGCTACCGGGCGTCGCCCACGGCGGCCGGGGATACTGGTGGTGAGCGCAGCGGTGCGGGCGCACCCGGCAGCGGAGAGGACGAGCCGATGGTCACCACCTGGACGGACGCGGACCCGGCGGCCTACATCGAGGCCGTGACACCGGCGGCCCGGCAGCGGGACGCCCGGACGCTGCGCGACCTCATGGAGCGGGTCACCGGAGAGGCGCCGCGCATGTTCGGCCCCTCGATCGTCGGGTTCGGCGAGTACCGCTACGCCTACCCCAGCGGGCGCTCGGGGCACGCGGCGGCCGCGGCGTTCGCACCCCGCCGGGCGGCCACCACGATCTACCTGCCCGACGGTGTCGGTGCCCACGCCGAGCTGCTGGACCGGCTGGGGCCGCACACGACCGGTGTCGGCTGCCTGTACGTCAAGGACCTCGAGGCCGTCGACCTCGAGGTGCTGGAGGAGATCGTGCGCCGCTCCTGGACCACGGTGACGAGCGGGACCTTCGGGCAGCGCGCCGCGGAGTCCTGAGGTCGGTCCTGAGGCCGTCCCGGAGCTCCGGGAACGTTCCGCGACCTGGTCGCGTTGACACCAGGCCTCGACAACGAGGAGCCGACGACGAGGAGACCCGTGCAGCAGCTGCGGACCGAGCACGACACCCCGGGACAGGCCGGCGACGAGACGCGTGGCCAGACCCGGCACGAGACCCAGCGTGCCGCCGAGCAGCGGTACGTCGACGCGCTGTACGCGCGCCTCGACGCGGACGCCGCGCGCGTGCGGACCGAGCTGCGCGAGGTGCTGCGGGGCGACCCCGAGGACGCGTTCACGCGCGACGTGCGCGCCGCGATGCTCGAGCGCCGGGCACGCACGCTCGACGCCGCGGACCACCACCTGTGCTTCGGCCGCATCGACCACGCGGACGGCGGGTCGCTGCACATCGGCCGCACGGGCCTGAGCGACGGCGACGACCAGCTCCTGGTGGACTGGCGTGCGGAGGCTGCCCGCCCGTTCTACGCGGCGACCGCCGCGCACCCCCTCGGCGTCCGACGGCGCAGGCACCTCGGCCTGGACGGCCGCCGGGTGGCCCGGCTGAGCGACGAGCTCCTGGACGGCTCGGAACCCGGCCCGGACGACGTCGTGGGCGACGGGCCGCTGCTCGAGGCCGTCAGCGCGCGCCGCACGGGTCGCATGCGCGAGGTCGTGGCGACGCTCCAGGCCGAGCAGGACGCGATCATCCGTTCGTCGCACCGGGGCGTGACCGTCGTGGAGGGCGGGCCCGGCACCGGCAAGACGGTGGTCGCGCTGCACCGCGCCGCCTACGTGCTGGCGGGCTTCGAGGAGGCGCGGGCCGACGGCGTGCTCGTGCTCGGCCCGAACACCCGCTTCCTCGACTACATCGGCGAGGTGCTGCCGTCCCTGGGCGAGAACGACGTCGCGATGAGCACCGCCGACCGCCTCGTCGTCGACGCCCTCGACCTGCCGGAGCCGGCCCTCGCCGGGCACGCCCTGCGCCGGCTCGCGGGCGACCTGCGGTGGGCCGACGCGCTGGCCGACGTCGTCCAGGGGTACCAGGCGCCGTCGGGCACGCTCACCGTCGTGGTCGACGGCGACCCGGCCACGCTGGACGCGCCGACGCTCGCCGAGACCCGGGAGGCCGCCGTGGCCACGGGCCTGCCGCACAACCAGGCCAGGGCGGTGTTCCGGGACCTGGTCGTCGACGTCGTGGCCGACGAGGTGCAGGCGCGGGCCCGCGTGCTGCTGGCCCGCCTCGACGAGGACATGGAGGTGCTCGCGGGCGGCGTGAACCTCGACAAGGCGGCCGCCAAGGACCTGGCTCGGCTCGGCTTCGAGGCCGACGCCGACGGCGCCTACGGCCACGCCGCCGCCGTCGCGGAGCTCGACCCGGGGGCGCTGCGCGCGGAGCTGCGCGGCGACCTGGCGCTGGAGCGCGCGGTCGAGGATGCCTGGCCGCGGCTGACGGCCGACGACGTGGTGCGGGACCTGCTCGACGAGCACCCCGACCTGGCGCCCGACGGCGCCGACGCACCGTGGTCGGTGGCCCACCTGCCCCTGCTCGACGAGGCCGCGCACCTGCTCGACGGTCCGCCCGCGCGGACGTACGGGCACGTCGTCGTGGACGAGGCGCAGGAGCTGACGCCGATGCAGTGGCGCTCGGTGCTGCGGCGGTGCCCCGGCCGGTCGATGACCGTGGTCGGCGACCTGGCGCAGGCCGGCCCGGCGACGGGCGCGACGTCGTGGGCCGACGCGCTGGGCGCCGACCTGGCGCGGCGCGCCGACGTGCGCACGCTGACCGTCTGCTACCGGACGACGGCGCAGGTGCTGGCCGAGGCGGCGCCCCTGCTGGCCCGCAT
>NZ_JABEMG010000066.1 GCF_013004695.1 Promicromonospora citrea | reverse complement strand
GACGACGACGGTCGCAGGCCTGCTCGCGCTGCTCGCCGAGCAGCACGCCGAGCAGCACGCAGGGGCTCGTGGCCCGGCGGGCGGGCAGCCGCTGCGCATCGCGCTCGCGGCGCCGACCGGCAAGGCCGCCGCCCGCCTCCAGGACGCGGTCGTCCGTGCCCTGGAACCCCCGCCGAGCGGTCCCGGCGCCGCCGGGACGGTCGCACGACCCGGGTTCACCGACGACGACCGCCACCGCCTGGCCGGCCTGCGCGCGAGCACGCTGCACCGGCTGCTCGGCGCGGTTCCCGGCTCGAGCACCCGCTTCCGGCACGACCGCTCCAACCGGCTGCCGCACGACGTCGTCGTCGTCGACGAGACGTCGATGGTCTCGCTCACGCTCATGGCCCGCCTCCTGGAAGCAGTGCGCCCCGAGGCGCGGCTCGTGCTCGTCGGGGACCCCGACCAGCTCGCCTCGGTCGAGGCGGGCGCCGTGCTCGCCGACCTCGTCGCAGGCCTCGGTGCGCGCGACGACGGCGCCGTCGCGGCCCTGCACACCGACCACCGGTCCGAGAGCACGGCGATCACCGGCCTGGCGGCGGCCGTCCAGGCCGGCGACGACGGCGCCGTCCTCGCGGCGCTCACGGCGGGCGACACGGCCGTCGAGCTCGTCCACCCCGACGACGCCGACGCCGTGACGGCGCTGCAGGACGAGCTGGCGCGGCACGCGCTCGAGGTGCGCCGCCTGGCGCTCGCGGGCGACGCGGACGGCGCGCTCGAGCTGGCCGGGCGCCACCGCCTGCTCTGCGCCCACCGGGAGGGCCCGTGGGGTGCGGCGTCCTGGAACCGGCAGGTCGAACGGCGGCTGGGCGAGGCGGCCGGCACGGTGCTCGGCGCGGCGGCCGGGACGCCCTGGTACGCCGGCCGTCCCGTCCTGGTCACGGCGAACGACTACGCGCTGGGCCTGTTCAACGGCGACACGGGCGTGGTGGTCGCCGAGGGTGACACGCTGCGCGCGCACATCGAGGGCGGAGCGTCCTACGCCGTCGCCCGGCTCGGGGACGTCGAGACCCTGCACGCCATGACGGTGCACAAGAGCCAGGGCGGCCAGGCCGAGACGGTCACGGTCCTGCTGCCCGACGAGACCTCGCCCCTGCTCACGCGCGAGCTCTTCTACACCGCCGTGACCCGCGCGCGGCGGCGGGTGCGGGTGGTCGGCACGCCGGAGGCGGTCGCCGCCGCGGTGCGCCGTCGCGCACGGCGCGCCAGCGGCCTGGCCCGCCGCCTGACGAGCTGAGCGGGGTCAGGGCGTGAGGAGGACCTTGGTCGCCCGGCGCTCGTCCATGGCTCGGTAGCCCTCCGCCGCCTTCTCGAGCGGCAGGGTGAGGTCGAAGACCTTGCCCGGGTCGATCGCACGCTGCCAGACGAGGTCGACCAGCTCGGGCAGGTAGCGCCGCACGGGCGCGGGGCCGCCGTGCAGGTGCACGCCGCTCATGAAGAGCCGGAGCCCGTCGAGCGTGACCCCGTGCGTGACGCCGACGTAGCCGACGTGCCCGCCCGGCCGTGCCGAGCCGATCGCCTGCCACATCGACTCCTCGGTGCCGACCGCCTCGACGACGCCGTGCGCGCCGTACCCGCCGGTCAGCTCCTTGACCCGGGCCACGAACGCGTCGCCGCGCTCGGCGAGCACGTCGGTGGCGCCGAGCTCGCGCGCCAGCGCCTGCCGGTCGGGGTGCCTGCTGGACACGACGACCCGCTCGGCGCCGAGGTGCCGCGCCGCCAGGACGGCGGACAGGCCGACGGCGCCGTCGCCGACGACCGCGACCGTGCGCCCGGGCCCGGCGTGCGCGGCGTCGGCGGCGAACCAGCCGGTGCCGAGCACGTCGGAGGCGGCGAGCAGCGCGGGGAGCAGGTCGGCGTCGGGCTCGCCGGGCAGGCGCACGAGCGTGCCGTCGGCGAGCGGGACCCGGGTGCGCTCGGCCTGGGTGCCGATGGTCGTCATCATCACGTGCTCGACGCAGCGCGACTGGTAGCCGGCGCGGCAGATCTCGCACGTGTTGTCGGACGCGACGAACGACCCGACGACGTGGTCGCCGACACGGATCTCCCGCACGGCGTCGCCGACCTGCTCGACGACGCCGACGTACTCGTGCCCCATCGGCGTCGGCCCGTGGAGCGGCACGACGCCGCGGTAGGGCCACAGGTCGGACCCGCAGATGCAGGCGGCGGTGACGCGGACGACGGCGTCGGTGGCTTCGACGATCGTCGGCTCGTCGCGGTCCTCGACGCGCACGTCGCCGGGGGCGTGCATGACAGCTCCACGCATGGTGGTTCTCCTCGGTGTGAGTCGTGGTGACCCACCCAGCCTGGGCGCGCACCGGGGCGACGGGGAGTCCCTGACGTGGGGTGTACCGGCGGACGTGTACCGGCGGACGTGTACTGCGAGACGTGTACTGGCAGGGCGTCCCTCCCGGGCGCGCCCCGGCCTAGCCTGGGACGCATGGAGAAGCGGGCGGACAACCGGGCGGAGGTGCGCGAGTTCCTCATGACGCGCCGTGCGCGGCTCACGCCTCGGGAGGCGGGCCTGCCCGCCGGCACGCAGCGGCGGGTGGCCGGGCTGCGGCGCAGCGAGGTCGCGACGCTCGCGGGGATCAGCGTGGAGTACTACGCCAAGCTCGAGCGCGGCGCGCTGGGCGGCGCGTCGGCCTCGGTGCTGGACAGCCTCTCGCGCGCGCTGCGCCTGGACGACGCCGAGCGCGCCCACCTCCTGGACCTGGCCCGGGCCGCGGACGGCGTGCCGACGTCGGGCAGGGGACGGCGCCGGTCCGCGCGCTCCCGGGAGGCCCGGCCGAGCCTGCAGTGGATGCTGGACGCGGTCACCGACGCCGTCGCCGTGGTCCGCGACCAGCGGCAGGACCTCGTGGCGGCGAACGCCCTGGGGCGTGCGTTCTACGCACCGATGACGGGGGCGACCGCCGTCACGGGGCGCCCGGGAGCGGCGGACGGGCGGGCGCCGAACTTCGCGCGCTTCGTGTTCCTCGACCCCGCCTCGCGGGACTTCTACCCGGACTGGGACCGGTTCGCCCGGATGACCGTCGCGATCCTGCGCGCCGACGCCGGCCGCGACCCGCACGACCCGGGCCTGCAGGAGCTCGTCGGCGAGCTGTCGACGCGCAGCGACCTGTTCCGCACGCTCTGGGCCGCGCACGACGTCCGCGTCCACGGGACGGGGACCAAGCGGTTCCGGCACCCTGTGGTCGGCGACCTGACGCTCGCCTACGAGGAGCTCGCCCTCACCGCTGACCCGGGCCTCGTCCTGTTCGTGTACACGGCCGAGCCGGGGTCGCCGTCGGCGGAGCGGCTGCGCGTGCTGGGCTCGTGGTCGGCGGACGCGGCGCGGGTCTCCGGCCGGTGAGCGTGGTCGACGTGCACGCGGGGTGACGACCGGGAGGAACGACAAGGCGCCCCCGCCGTGTGGAGCGGCGGGGGCGCCTCGATCCGCTGTCTCATTCGGATCCCGCCGGCGCTCGCGCGCCGGAAGCCTGCCCCCATCCTACCCGGAGAGAGGGGCCGGGGGAGTTGTCGCGCCCGGTGGCCGACCGCTAACGTCCGCCAGGACAATTCGCCCCAAACAACAAAATCGGGAGCATGGGCATGACGGCTGACACGCTGACCGTGGCGTCGACAGAGGCGGCCCGGCCGCCCGTGACCCAGGACGCGCAGCCCGCCGCGGGCTCCACCGCCGTCCCCGCCGCGTCGTGGGTGCGCTCGACCGGCGACCTCGCCTGGCGGTTCGTCGGCATCCTCGTGGCCGTCGCCGCGGTCTTCTACGTGGTCAGCCTCGTGCAGGTCGTGTTCGTGGCGCTGTTCCTCGCCCTCGTCTTCACCACCGTGCTGCTGCCGCTGGGCGACTTCTACGACCGCGTGATGCCGCGCGGCCTCGCCATGGCGGCGTCGCTGCTCACGGCCGTGCTCGCCGTCGGCGCGCTCGTCACCTACGTCGTCACCAGCGTCACCAGCCGGTGGGAGGAGCTGGCCACCGAGTTCGGCTCCGGCCTGACCGACCTCGCGGTGCTCGTCTCCGACGTCCCCCTCCTGTCCGCCCTCGGCAGCCCCGACGAGTGGCTCGCGGACGGCGGCGCCTGGCTCCAGGCCAACGCCGGCGACTACGCGGGGACCGCGGCGCAGAGCGCCGGCGTCATCGGCGAGGGCGCGACCGCCGTCGTGCTCGCGGTCTTCTGCACCGTCTTCTTCCTCACCCAGGGCGGCGCCATGTGGCGCTGGGCGCTCGGCTTCGTGCCCGCGGCGCAGCACGACCGCTGGGAGAGGGCCGCCGTCGCGGGCTGGAACGCGTTCTCCGGCTTCACGCGCGGCATGTTCTTCGTCGCGCTGGCCGACGGCGTCATCGCGGGCATCTTCCTGTCCGTCGTCGGGGTGCCGCTCGCGCTGCCGCTGTCGGTCGTCGTGTTCCTCGGTGCCTTCGTGCCCATGATCGGACCCGTGGCCGCCATCGTGATCAGCGTCCTCGTCGCCCTCGCGGCCAAGGGGCCCGTGCTCGCGCTCGTCGTGCTCATCGGCATGGTCGTCGTGGCGCAGATCGACGCGAACGTGCTCCAGCCGCTCATCACCGGCAAGCAGGTGTCGCTGCACCCCGTCGTCATGGCGCTCGTCGTCGCGGGCGGCTCCGTGCTCGGCGGGCTGCTCGGCGCCGTCGTGTCCGTGCCGCTCACCGGCGTCGCCTGGGCGGTGTTCAGCACGCTCCGCGGCGTGCCCGCGCCGGGGGTGGACCCGACGCCGCACGGTCCGGCGCACGACCCGACGCAGGACCCGACGACCAGCGACGTCACCGCGCATCAGGCAGACTGATCCGGTGCCAGAGCCCGCACCACCGTTCGCCGTCGTCCGCGCCCCCGAGCGCGACAGCCAGCCGCCCGCCTGGCTGCGCACCGCGGCGGGCTGGTCGTGGCGCCTCATCCTGCTCGTCGCCGGGATCGCCCTCGTCTTCTGGGCGGTCACCCAGGTGCTCATCGTGTTCGTCGCGGTGTTCCTCGCGCTCGTGCTCACCGCGGTGCTCAACCCGCTCACCGACCTCTACGCGCGCGTCATGCCCCGGCCCCTGGCGACCGCGGGCGCGATCCTGACCGGCGTGCTCGTCGTCGGCGGCCTGCTCACGTACGTCGTCGTGTCCGTCGCGGGCCAGTGGGAGCGCCTCGCCGGCGAGTTCAACACCGGTATCGACCAGATCGTCGACCTCGTCGAGAACAACCCCCTGTCGGTCGACGTCGAGGTCGACACCCGCGACCAGTGGATCGACGACGTCGCGAGCTGGATCCAGGAGAACTCCCAGACCCTCGTCAGCCGCGCCGCGGAGAGCGCCGGCTCGATCGTCGAGGGCACCGCCGTGCTCGCGCTCGCGATCTTCTGCACCGTCTTCTTCCTGTCCTCGGGCGGCACCATGTGGCGCTGGTTCGTCGCCCAGGTGCCCGCCCGCACGCGGCAGCGCTGGAACGACGCGGCGGGCGTCGGCTGGTACACCTTCTCCGGCTACACCCGCGGCATCGTGCTGGTCGCCATCAGCAACGGCATCCTCGCCGGGATCTTCCTCTCGATCGTCGGGGTGCCGCTGGCGGCGCCGCTGGCCGTGCTCGTGTTCATCGGCACGTTCATCCCGCTCGTCGGCGCCCCGCTCGCCATGATCATCGCCGCGGTCGTGGCGCTCGCGGCCGACGGTCTGCTCACGGCGCTGGTGGTCACACTCGGCATCGCGGGCATCGGGCAGCTCGAGGGGCACGTGCTCCAGCCGCTCATCATGGGCAAGCAGGTGTCGCTGCACCCCGTCGTCGTCGCGCTCGGCGTGACGTGCGGCACGGTCGTCGGCGGCATCCTCGGCGCGGTCGTCGCCGTGCCGCTCATCGCCGTGGCGTGGGCCGTGTTCAGCGCGCTGCGCAGGCCGCCCGACCCGGTGGCCCCGGACGCCCCCGCCGGTCCCGACGCGAGCCCGGACCCCGACGCCGGGCGGGCCGCCGAGCAGGCCGCGGGCCCGCATGTCGGTGGTCGTCCGTAGGCTGAGGGCATGGTGGATCTGTTCGACGCCGCGACGACCGACACGGCGGGCACCCCTGCCGCACGGGCGTCGTCCCCCCTGGCGGTGCGCATGCGCCCGGCCAGCATCGACGAGATTGCGGGCCAGGAGCACCTGCTCGAGCCCGGCTCGCCCCTGCGCCGGCTCATCGAGCCGGGCGGCAGCGGGCGCACCGCGCCGTCGTCGGTGATCCTCTGGGGCCCGCCGGGCACGGGCAAGACGACGCTGGCCTACCTCGTGGCCACGGTGTCCGGGCGGCGGTTCGTCGAGCTCAGCGCCGTGACGGCGGGTGTGAAGGACGTGCGCCAGGTGGTCGAGGACGCGCGGCGCCGGCTGGCCACGGGCGGCGACGAGACCGTGCTGTTCGTCGACGAGGTGCACCGGTTCTCGAAGTCGCAGCAGGACGCGCTGCTGCCGAGCGTCGAGAACCGCTGGGTCACCCTCGTCGCCGCGACCACCGAGAACCCCAGCTTCTCCGTGAACTCGCCGCTGCTGTCCCGCTCCCTGCTGCTCACGCTCCGCCCGCTGGAGACCGAGCACGTGCGCGAGCTCGTGCGCCGCGCGGTGACGGACGAGCGCGGGCTGGGCGGCTCCGTCGAGCTCGACGACGAGGCGACGGAGCACCTGCTGCGCCTCGCGGGCGGCGACGCGCGCAAGGCGCTGACGATCCTCGAGGCGGCGGCGGGCGCCGTCCTGTCGGACGGGTCCGTCGCGGCCACGGACGGCGAGGCGGGCGCCGCACCGGAGAGCGAGGGCGAGGACGGCGAGGCCGCCGTGCCGCACGTCGGTCTGGCCGACGTCGAGCGTGCCGTCGACGTCGCCGCCGTGCGCTACGACCGCGACGGCGACCAGCACTACGACGTCGTCTCCGCGTTCATCAAGTCGATCCGCGGCTCCGACGTCGACGCGGCGCTGCACTACCTGGCCCGCATGGTGGCGGCGGGGGAGGACCCGCGGTTCATCGCGCGGCGCCTGATCATCTCGGCGGCCGAGGACGTCGGCATGGCGGACCCCTCGGCGCTGCAGACGGCCGTCGCGGCGGCGCAGGCCGTCCAGCTGATCGGGATGCCGGAGGGCCGGATCGTGCTGGCGGAGGCCGTGGTGCACCTCGCGACCGCACCGAAGTCCAACGCGGCCTACCTCGGTGTCGACGCCGCGCTGGCCGACGTGCGGGCGGGGCGGGTCGGCACGGTGCCGCACCACCTGCGCGACGCGCACTACGCGGGCGCCAAGGCGCTCGGCCACGGTGCGGGGTACCGCTACGCGCACGACTGGCCGCACGCCGTGGCTCCGCAGCAGTACCTGCCGGACGTCCTCGCGGGCTCGCGCTACTACGACCCGAGCGACCGGGGCTACGAGCGGCAGGTGGCCGAGCGGCTCGAGCGCATCCGGGGCATCCTGGGCAGCGAGGACACCGGTCCCGCGGCGCGGAGCGGGCCCGACGTACGGTAAGATGCTCAGGTTGCCTACGGGCAACCCCTGGGACCTCGGCCCCGCGAACGGCCGCCGTACGGCGTCCGCTCCATCGGCTGGTCCCGCACCCGGTGCGGTCTCCCCTCGGGGGCACCCGTGTCCAGGTGTGACCTCTTTCGTACGACAGGACAGGAAGACACAGTGACCTCTGTGACCCGTTCGCGCCGTCAGGTGCGACTGAGCCGCAAGCTGGGCCTCGCGCTCACGCCGAAGGCTGTCAAGCACTTCGAGAAGCGCCCCTACCCGCCCGGTGAGCACGGCCGCGCCCGTCGCCGCACCGAGTCGGACTACGCGGTGCGCCTGCGCGAGAAGCAGCGTCTGCGCGCGCAGTACATGCTCCGCGAGAAGCAGCTCCTCAAGGTGTACGAGAACGCTCGCAAGCAGGCGGGCCTGACCGGTGAGGTCATGGTCGAGGACCTGGAGACGCGTCTCGACTCGCTCGTGCTGCGCGCCGGCTTCGGCCGCACCATCCTGCAGGCCCGCCAGCACGTGACCCACCGTCACATCCTGGTGGACGGCAAGATCGTGGACCGCCCGTCGTTCCGCGTGAAGCCGGGCCAGACCATCCAGGTCAAGCCGAAGAGCCAGACCACGGTGCCGTTCCAGGTCGCCGCCGCGGGCGCGCACCGCGACGTGCTGCCGGCGGTCCCGGGCTACCTGGACGTCCAGCTCGAGAAGCTGACGGCGACGCTGGCGCGTGCGCCGAAGCGCGCCGAGGTCCCCGTGACCTGCGACGTGCAGCTGGTCGTCGAGTACTACGCTCGCTGATCCACGGCTGTCCCCGACGGCCCCGTCCGCGCTCGGCGCGGACGGGGCCGTCTGCTGTGTGCGGGGCACCTGGCTGCGGGGCGCCCGCGGGCAGGGACGGGGCGCGCCCGCGCGGTGGTGGGCGGAGGCGGCGGTGGCCGGGATAGGGTGGCGGACGACCCCCTACGGCAGCCGGTACGGCGCCGGACACACCTTTCCAGGCAGGAGCTTGCGCATGACCCTCGGCGACCTCGGAGACGTGGCGGGACTGATCGCGGCGATCGCGTTCGTGCTCCTCGTGGGCTTCCTCGCCGTCCCCTTGTGGAAGCTGGGCAGGCTGCTGGACGAGGCGCGGGTGAGCGTCCGCGAGGTCACCGAGCACTCCGTGCCCATCCTCGACGAGGCGGCGGGCACCGTGGCGTCGGCCAACACGCAGCTCGTCAAGGTCGACACGATCACGACGTCGGCGGCGAACGTCAGCGAGAACGTCTCCGCCCTGACCGGCCTCTACGCCGCGACGCTCGGCAAGCCGCTGGTCAAGGTCGCCGCGTTCTCCTACGGCGTGCGGCAGGCGTTCGGCGGCGCGCGCGGCCGCGCGGGCCGGCACACCGACCCGGGTACGGCGGAGGCGGGCGCGTGATCCGCCGGCTGTTCTGGGTCGGCGTCGGGGTGACCGTGACGATCGTCGTGATCCGCAAGGGGCGGCAGGTCGTCGAGCGGTACACGCCCGCGTCGGTGAGCGAGCGGGCGGCCGCGGCGGTCGACGACGCCGGGGCGCGGCTCACCGCGGCGGCGCGCGGCTTCTCCGCGGAGTTCTCCCGGGCGCGTGCCGAGCGCGAGGCCGAGCTCATGGCGTCGCTGCGCGGCGAGCTCCCGGGCGGCCCGCCCGACGCGCGCCGGTAGCCCGGCCCGGGCGTTCGTCCACAGCCCGCACTTTCAGTTTCCGTCCGCGGCCCTCGCGGCGGCAGAATAGGACGCACGCGCGGGCGCGACGGGTGGCCACCGCGTGCTGCGCGGGGCACCCCCGTGCGCTGCACCCCCGTGTCCCACCCGTCTTTCCGCACGACACCCGTCTTTCGCACGACCGAGAAGAAGGATCACTGACCTCATGCGCACCGCCGAGATCCGCAAGCGTTGGCTCGACTACTTCGAAGCTCAGGGCCACGCGGTGGTGCCGTCGGCGTCGCTGATCTCCCCGGACCCGTCGACGCTGTTCACCATCGCGGGCATGGTGCCGTTCATCCCGTACATGACGGCCCAGCAGACCCCGCCGTGGACGCGTGCCACGAGCGTGCAGAAGTGCGTGCGCACGCTCGACATCGACGACGTCGGCAAGACCACGCGGCACGGCACGTTCTTCCAGATGAACGGCAACTTCTCGTTCGGCGACTACTTCAAGGCCGACGCGATCCGGTTCGCCTGGGACTTCCTGACGGGCTCGCTCGAGGACGGGAAGCTCGGCATCGACCCGGACAAGCTGTGGGTCACCGTCTACCACGAGGACGACGAGGCCCGGCAGCTCTGGAAGGACATCGTCGGCCTGCCCGACGAGCGCATCCAGGGCCTGGGCAAGAAGGACAACTACTGGTCGACGGGCCAGCCCGGCCCGGCCGGCCCGTGCTCGGAGATCTTCTACGACCGCGGCTCCGCCTACGGCCCCGACGGCGGTCCGCTGGTCGACGAGGGCGGCGACCGGTTCGTCGAGATCTGGAACCTCGTGTTCATGCAGTACGCCATCGACGACGTGAGGTCCAAGGAGGACTTCCGGATCGTGGGCGAGCTCGCCAAGAAGAACATCGACACCGGCATGGGCCTGGAGCGTGTTGCCTTCCTGCTGCAGGGCAAGGACAACATGTACGAGATCGACGAGGTCTACCCCGTCATCGAGGCCGCCGAGAAGCTGTCCGGCAAGAAGTACGGCGAGAACCACGACGACGACGTGCGCATGCGCGTGGTGGCCGACCACGTCCGCTCCGCGCTCATGATCATCGGCGACGGCGTGCGTCCCTCCAACGAGGGCCGCGGCTACGTGCTGCGCCGCCTGCTGCGCCGCTCCGTGCGCGCCATGCGCCTGCTCGGCGTGGACGACGTCGCGCTGCCGTCGCTGCTGCCCGTCTCCAAGGACGCCATGGCGCCCTCCTACCCGGAGCTCGAGCAGAACTTCGAGCAGATCTCGGCCGTGGCCTACGCCGAGGAGGAGGCCTTCCGGCGCACCCTGGCCGCCGGCACGACCATCCTGGACAACGCCGTCGCCGGACTCAGGAAGAGCGGCGGGGACACCCTGCCGGGCGACGCCGCCTTCCAGCTCCACGACACCTACGGCTTCCCGATCGACCTCACGCTCGAGATGGCCGCGGAGCAGGGCGTGCAGGTCGACGAGCAGGCCTTCCGCAGCCTCATGCAGGAGCAGCGCGCCCGCGCCCGGGCCGACGCCCTGGCCAAGCGCACCGGCGGGGCCGACGTCGGCGCCTACGAGGCCCTGCAGAAGGACCTCTCGGCGCCCGTCGAGTTCCTCGGCTACACCGAGACCGACGCCGGCGTGCGCGTCGCCGGCCTGCTCTCCGGCGGCGTGCCCGCTCCTGCCGTCACGGCCCCCGCCGAGGTCGAGGTCGTGCTCGACCGCACGCCGTTCTACGCCGAGTCCGGCGGCCAGCTCGCCGACCACGGCACGATCGTGCTCGACGGCGGCGCCACCATCGAGGTGGACGACGTGCAGCGGCCGATCAAGGGGCTGATCGTGCACCGCGGCCGCCTCGTCGAGGGCACCGCCGCGCTGGGCGACCCCGGCACGGCGCAGATCGACACGGCCCGCCGCAAGGCCATCAGCCGCGCCCACTCGGCCACGCACATGATCCACAAGGCCCTGCACGAGCTGGTCGGCCCCGACCGCACGCAGGCGGGGTCCGAGAACGCCCCGAGCCGCATCCGGTTCGACTTCCGCTCGCCGTCGGCCGTCTCGGCCTCCGCCCTGTCGGAGATCGAGGAGCGCGTCAACGAGCGCCTCGCCGACAACCTCGAGGTCACCGACCAGCTCATGCCGATCGCCGAGGCCCGCGCCGCCGGCGCCATGGCCCTGTTCGGCGAGAAGTACGGCGACGTCGTGCGCGTGGTCTCGATCGGTGGCGACTGGTCGCGCGAGCTGTGCGCCGGCACGCACGTCCGGCAGACCGGCCAGCTCGGCCGCGTGACGCTGCTGGGCGAGTCGTCCATCGGCTCGGGCGTGCGCCGCGTGGACGCCCTGGTGGGCGACGGCGCGTACGGGTTCCAGGCCAAGGAGCACGCCCTGGTGGGTCAGCTCAGCGGCCTGCTCAACACGCGCCCCGAGGACCTCACCGAGCGTGTCGGCTCGCTGGTGTCCCGCCTGAAGGAGGCCGAGAAGGAGCTCGCGGCGCTGCGGCAGGGCCGGCTCCTGGCCGCCGCGGGCAGGCTCGCCGCCGAGGCCCCGCGCGTGGGCGACGTGCGCGTCGTCACGCACGACGCGGGCGAGGCCCAGGCCGACGACCTGCGCGCCCTGGTGCTCGACGTGCGCAACCGCCTCGGCGAGGCCGAGCCCGTCGTGGCCGCGGCCGGCGGCGTGTCGAACGGGCGCCCGGTGGTGGTCGTCGTGACCAACGCGGCCGCCCGCGACGCCGGGTACAAGGCCGGCGACCTGGTGCGCACGGCCGCCCGGACGCTCGGCGGCGGTGGCGGCGGCAAGCCCGACATGGCGCAGGGCGGCGGCACCGACCCCGCCCGGCTGGGCGAGGCCCTCGCCGGGATCGCCGAGGGCGTGCGCCTGGCCGCCGTCGGTTCCTGAGCGGGTACAGGTGAGCGAGGACGCACCCACCGTCCCGGCCGGGCTCCCGCGCGGGGCCCGGCTCGGGGTGGACGTCGGCATGGCGCGGATCGGGCTGGCGGCCAGCGACCCCGACGGCCTGGTCGCCACGCCGGTCGAGACCGTGCCGCGCGTGCGGGACGGTCAGGGGGCCACCGCCGACGTGCGGCGGATCGTGGACGAGGCGGTCGAGCGGTTCGCCGCCGTCGTGTACGTCGGCCTGCCGCGGCACCTGTCCGGCAAGGAGGGCGCCGCGACCGCCGACGCCCGCGCCTTCGCCGACCGGCTGGTCACGGCCCTGGCCGCCGCGCGGGAGACCACGGGAGAAGGCCCGCAGGTGCGCCTCGTGGACGAGCGGATGACCACCGTGTCCGCGCACCAGCAGCTGCGCTCGGCGGGCCGGAAGACGAAGAAGCACAGGTCCGTGATCGATCAGGCCGCAGCCGTTATCATCTTGCAATCTGCACTCGACGCGGAGCGGGCGAAGGGGGAGCGCGCCGGCGAGCTCGTCGAGCCGCGGACCGTGCACGACACGCACGACTGACCCCAGCAGCCCCCCGACGAAGGACAGTGAGCCCGAGGTGACGGACCTCTTCACGGCGCCCCCGCCGAGCCAGGCAGACCCCGCATTCCCCGGGCCGCGCTCGAGCCGCCGGGCCCAGCGCCGCCGCAGGCGTCGCCGCGGCCGGTCGCTGCTCGTGCTCGTGGTCGCCCTCGTGCTGGTGGGCGGGTCGGGCTACGCGGTGTGGACCAACATGGACTGGCTGACCGGCCTGACCAGCCCCCTGGAGTCGAAGGACTACCCGGGTCCCGGCGGTGACCAGGTGGAGGTCGAGATCCCGCAGGGCGCGACCGGCCAGATCATGGGCCAGACCCTGTACGAGGCCGGTGTGGTCGCCAGCGTCTCCGCGTTCACCGCGGCGTTCGAGGCCAACCCGGACTCGGTGTCGATCCGGCCGGGCACGCGCACCATGCTCGAGGAGATGTCCGCGAAGGACGCGGTCGCGCTGCTGGTGAAGAACGAGCTGGTCGACCTGCAGGTGACCATCCCCGAGGGGTTCACGGCCGCGCAGGTGGTCGACCGGGCCGTGCAGGTCACAGGACTGCCCGCCGAGGACTTCGAGGCGGCGCTGGACGACCCGGAGGCGATCGGGCTGCCCCCGCAGGCCAAGGGGGACGTCGAGGGCTGGCTGTACCCCGACACGTACATGGCCAAGCCGGACTCGACGGCCGAGGGCCTCCTGTCCGAGATGGTCGGCCGGACGACCCGGATGCTCGAGGACAAGGGCGTGGCCCCCAAGCAGTGGCGCGCCGTGCTCACCAAGGCCTCCCTGGTCGAGCGCGAGGGGCTGCACGCCGAGGACCGGCCGAAGATCGCGCGCGCCATCGAGAACCGCCTCGCCGACGACATGGCGCTGCAGATCGACGCCTCCGTCGCCTACGGCGCGGGCAAGCCGGGCACCGAGCTGACGCGCGACGACCTGCGCGACGAGAAGAACCGGTACAACACCTACGAGCACACCGGCCTGCCGCCGGGGCCGATCGCGAGCCCGGGCGACGCCTCCGTCGAGGCCGTGCTCCACCCGACGCCGGGCGACTGGAAGTTCTGGGTGACCGTCAACCTCGACACGGGCGAGACCAAGTTCGCCGAGAGCTACGACGAGCACCAGAAGAACGTCGCGGAGCTGCGCGCGTGGGAGAAGGCCAACGGCTGACCCTGCCGCGTCCCGGCCCTGGTCGGGCGTCGGCCCGGGCCGGGTCGGACGACGCCCGCGAGCGGTTGGCCGCAGGGCCGCTGGTCGGGGTAGCGTTCGCGGCACCCGGCCCGTGATGTGATCGTGACGTGCGACCGGCGTCTCATGGATGTCGTGCACGGGTCCCGGGTGGGAGACCGGCACCGGGTCGACGAACGACCCGGTCAGCACAGAGGACGGAGCGAGCGTGACCGAGGGCCTTCCCGGAGTGAGCTACGAGGGGCCTCCTCGGCATGCCAGCGGCCGGAGCACGGGCGGCCGCGGCGCGGGCGGTCGGCGCGCCGCCAGCGCCGAGCGTGACGTCCGTCCGGGCAGCCGGGCCGGCCGGCGCGACCGCCGGGCGAAGCGCTCTCGCCGCCCCCTCGTGATCGCCCTGGTCGCCGTCCTCGTGCTGCTCGGTGGGCTCGGCGCCTGGACCGTGAAGAACGACGGCTACCTCTTCGGCCTGCGCACGCCGCTGGCCGCCGCGGACTACGAGGGCGAGGGCGGCGAACCGGTCGTCGTCGAGGTGCCGGAGGGAGCCAACGGCTCCACGATCGCCGCCGAGCTCGTGGAGAAGGACGTCGTGGCGAGCGCCGAGGCCTTCGTCCGCGCGTTCGGCGCCAACCCCCGCGCGGCCGCGATCCAGCCCGGCGCGCACGAGCTGCGCCTGCACATGAGCGCCGAGTCCGCCGTCGCGCTGCTGGCCGAGAACAAGGTCGTGCGTGGTGGCCTGACGGTCGTCGAGGGCTACACGGTCGAGCAGATCCGGCAGACCATGATCGACGCGGGCTGGCCCGAGGCGGACATCGACGCCGCCCTGGCCGACCCTGCGGCCCTCGGCCTGCCGGAGCAGGCAGGTGGGCACCTGGAGGGCTGGCTCGCCGCCAGCACGTACGACGCCAAGCCCGAGACCGTGAGCGCCGCCGACGTCCTCCAGCAGATGGTCGCCCTGACGCTGCAGGAGCTCGAGGAGCTCGACGTGCCCGCCGACCGGCAGAACGACGTCATCATCAAGGCGTCGCTGGTCGAGCGCGAGGCGCCGGACGAGTACCGCGGCGAGGTAGCGCGCGTCATCGAGAACCGCCTGGCGGCGGACGAGGCGCTCGGCCTGGACGCGATCGACTCCTACGGGCGCAAGAAGCCCTCGCACCAGATCACGAGCGACGAGTTCAACGACAAGTCCTTCCCGTACGCCTCGCGCGTCGTCAAGGGGCTGCCGCCCACGGCGATCGGCGCGCCCAGCCGGGCCTCGATCGAGGCCGTGCTCAGCCCGAGCGAGGGGCCGTGGCGCTGGTACGTGACCGTCAACCTGGACACGCAGGAGACCAAGTTCACGGACAGCTACGACGAGTTCCTGCAGTTCCGCCAGGAGTACCAGGCCTGGGCGGCGGAGAACGGGTACTGACCGATGCGAGCACCGATGGGAGCACCGATGCGCGCCGCCGTGCTGGGCCACCCCGTGGCCCACTCCCTGTCGCCCCTCCTGCACGCCGCCGCCTACGAGGCCCTCGGCCTGGACGGCTGGCGGTACGGGCTGCACGACGTCACCGAGGACGCCCTGGAGGGCTTCCTCGCCGGGCTCGGCCCCGACTGGGCCGGGCTGAGCCTGACCATGCCGCTCAAGCAGGTCGTCATCCCGCTGGTGGACCACGTCGAGCCGCTCGCGGCCGCCGTCGGCGCCGTGAACACCGTGCTGTTCAGCCGCGCGGGCGGCACCGTGACGACCACCGGCACCAACACCGACGTGCACGGTGTCGTCGCGGCGCTGCGCGAACGGCTCGGCCGGCGCCGCGTCGAGACGGCGGTCGTCCTGGGCGGGGGAGCGACGGCGGCCTCCGCGCTCGCGGCGCTCGCCGAGCTCGGCTGCCCGTCGGCGCGCGTGTTCGTGCGGTCCCTCGACCGCATCGGCGCGCTGCGCGAGGCCGTGGCCCGGATGGGTGTGACCCCCTCGTTCGAGGTGTTCGACGACGCCGCGACGACCGCCGCCCTGGCCGACGCGGACGCCGTGGTCTCCACGACGCCGAAGCACGCGTCCGACACCTGGGCCCACCTGCTCGGCGCGCGCGTGGCCGCCGGCCGCTCCGGTCCGCGCGGCGTCCTGCTCGACGTCGTCTACGACCCCCGGCCCACGGCCCTGCAGACCGCGTGGTCGGCGCACGGCACGGGCGAGCACGGCGGCACCGTCGGCGGCGAGCGCATGCTGCTGCACCAGGCCGCCGAGCAGGTCCGCCTCATGACGGGACGCCCCGCCCCGCTGGACGCGATGGACGAGGCGCTGTGCGCGGCGCTCGCGGTCCCGGCGGTCTGAGGGCCCGCGACACGCCGGGCACCGGGCGCTCGGCGTGTCGCCCCTCGGACCGGTGCGCGGAGCGCGCGGAGCGCGTGAAACAATCCGAGCATGCTGCGTTGGTTGACATCGGGTGAGTCGCACGGTCCGGCCCTCGTGGGGGTGATGGAGGGCCTGCCGGCCGGGGTGGAGCTCACCACGGCGGACATCCAGGCGGCCCTCGCGCGCCGCCGCCTCGGGTACGGCCGCGGGGCCCGCATGAAGTTCGAGCAGGACGAGGTGCGCGTGCTCGGCGGCCTGCGCCACGGCCTGACGCAGGGTGGCCCGCTCGCCATCGAGATCGCCAACACCGAGTGGCCGAAGTGGACCGACGTCATGTCCGCCGACCCCGTCGCGCCGGAGGCCCTGCTGGTCGACGCGGGCACCGGTGACGAGCGTGAGGTGGCGCGCAACCGGCCGCTGACGCGCCCCCGCCCCGGCCACGCCGACCTGGTCGGCATGCGCAAGTACGGCTTCACCGACGCGCGGCCCGTGCTGGAGCGGGCGTCCGCCCGCGAGACGGCCGCGCGCGTCGCGCTCGGCGTCGCGGCGGCGCGTTTCCTCGAGCAGGGCCTCGGCATCCGCCTCGTGGCGCACGTGGTCGCCATCGGCGAGGTCGAGGTGCCCGACGACGCCGCGCTGCCGCACCCCGACGACGTCGCCGCGCTCGACGCCGACCCGGTGCGCTGCCACGACGCCGCGTCCTCGAAGCTCATGGTCGAGGAGATCGACCTGGCGAAGAAGGACGGCGACACGCTCGGTGGCGTGGTCGAGGTGCTCGCCTACGGCGTGCCGTCGGGGCTGGGTAGCTACGTGCAGGGCGACCGGCGTCTCGACGCGCGCCTCGCCGCCGCGCTCATGGGTATCCAGGCCATCAAGGGCGTCGAGGTCGGTGACGGCTTCCGCACCGCGCGCCGGCGCGGCAGCGCGGCCCACGACGAGATCGTGCGCGGCACCGGCGCCGACGGCCGGCCCGGCATCACGCGCACCACGAACCGCGCGGGCGGCATCGAGGGCGGCATGTCCAACGGGGAGGTCGTCCGTGTGCGCGCGGCCATGAAGCCCATCTCGACCGTGCCGCGCGCCCTGCCCACCGTCGACACCGCGACCGGCGAGCCCGTGACGGCCCACCACCAGCGGTCCGACGTGTGCGCCGTGCCGCCTGCCGCCGTGGTCGCCGAGGCGATGGTCGCGCTCACGCTGGCCGAGGCCGCCGTCGAGAAGTTCGGCGGCGACTCGGTGGCCGAGGTGCGGCGCAACCTCGAGTCCTACGTCGCGGCGGTCCCGGAGCTGCTGCGGTGAGCGCGGCGACCGGGACCCGGCCCGTCGTCGTCCTCATCGGCCCGCCCGGGTCGGGCAAGTCGAAGGTCGGGCGCATCCTGGCGGCCGGGCTGGGCCTGACCGTCCGGGACACCGACGCCGACGTCGAGGCCGGCGCGGGCAAGCCCGTCAGCGAGATCTTCGTCGACGACGGCGAGCCGCGGTTCCGCGAGCTGGAGCGAGAGGCCGTGCTCGCGGCGCTCGAGGAGCACGACGGCGTCCTGTCGCTCGGCGGCGGCGCCGTGACGGACGCCGTGACCCAGGAGGCGCTGACGGCGTACGCGGCGGCGGGCGGGCACGTCGTGTTCATCGACGTGCCGCTCGCGATCGCCGCCCAGCGCGTCGGCATGAACCAGGCCCGCCCGCTGCTGCTCGGCAACCCGCGCGCCCAGTGGCAGAAGCTGATGAACGAGCGGCGCCCCACCTACGAGCGGCTCGCGACCCTCACGGTCATGTCGAGCGAGCGCCCGGGCGAGCACGTCGCGCGCGAGATCGCCGACGCGCTCGGTCTCGAGCTGACCGCGGGCGAGCTGACCGACCCGAAGCACGAGCACCAGCACTGAGCACGAGCACTGAGCACGAGCACGAGCACTGAGCACGAGCACTGAGCACGAGCACCGAGGAGAGCACACCGTGAGCACCGACAGCGCCCCCGTCCGGGTCACCGTGACGGGCGAGGCGCCCTACGACGTCGTCATCGGACACCACCTGCTGGGCGAGCTGCCGTCGATGGTCGGCGAGGCGGCCAAGGTGCTCGTGGTGCACCCGGCCGCGCTGTCCACGACGGCGGACACGGTCGCCGAGGACCTCAAGGCCTCCGGCTACGAGGCGTTCGTCGCCGAGGTGCCCGACGCGGAGTCCGCGAAGACACCGCAGGTCGCGGCGTTCCTCTGGGGTCTGCTCGGGCAGCTCGACTTCACGCGGACGGACGCGATCGTCGGCATCGGCGGCGGTGCGACGACCGACCTGGCCGGGTTCGTCGCCGCGACGTGGCTGCGCGGGATCCGCGTGGTCCAGGTGCCGACCACGCTGCTCGCCATGGTCGACGCCGCGGTCGGCGGCAAGACCGGCATCAACACCTCGGAGGGCAAGAACCTGGTCGGCGCGTTCCACCCGCCGGCGGGCGTGCTGTGCGACCTGCAGGCGCTCGGCTCGCTCGACAAGTGGGACCTCGTGGCGGGCCTGGCCGAGGTCGTCAAGACCGGCTTCATCGCCGATCCCGTCATCCTCGACCTGGTCGAGGCGCACGTCGAGGAGCTGCGCGGCTGGGCCGGCGCCGACGCGGCGGACGAGACCTGGGCCGTCGTCGCCGAGCTCGTCGAACGGTCCGTGCGGGTCAAGGCGCGGGTCGTGGGAGAGGACCTCAAGGAGGCGGGCCTGCGCGAGATCCTCAACTACGGCCACACCCTCGGGCACGCGATCGAGCTCGCCGAGCGGTACCAGTGGCGGCACGGCGCGGCCGTGAGCGTCGGCATGGTGTTCGCCGCGGAGCTGGCCCGCATGGCAGGCAAGCTGTCCGACGACGTCGCCGACCGGCACCGTGCCCTGCTCTCGTCGCTCGGCCTGCCGGTCCACTACCGCGGCGACCGCTGGGACCAGCTCCTCGCCGCCATGCACCGCGACAAGAAGGCGCGCGGCAACCTGCTGCGCTTCGTCGTGCTGGACGACATCGCCAAGCCGGTCCGCCTCGAGGGCCCCGACCCGACCCTCCTGGCCGCGGCGTACGCCGAGGTCTCCAAGGAGCCCCCGACGAAGGGTCCGGGCACCCCGGTCACGCTGACGCTGGGCTGAGCGGGCGGGCATCCCGCGGGACGGGCGACGACGTCCCGCACGATCGTCTTCCAGACCGACCCGCGCCACGGCGCCGCCACGACCGGGTGATCACCGGGTGAACGGCGCCGACTTTGCGGGCGGTCCTCCACCGGCGCGGACTAGCGTTTCCGTCGCGGGGGGCGACACGGGGCGCGCAGGGTTGCGCGCCGTCCGAGAGGAGCCCGCGATGCGCAAGGCCGACAACCTGCCCCCCGACCCGTCGACGTCGTCGCAGCGTGTGCGACGGCCGCTGATCATCGTCGCGGGGGTCGTCGCGGCGCTCGTCGTGTTCCTCCTCGGGCTCGGGATCGGCGGGGCCACCGCTCCGGACGTGGCCGCGGAGGCGCAGGCCTCGGCGTCGGCCTCCGTCGAGGCGGCGCTCGCCGACCTGCGGTCCGAGGGAGAGTCCGCGCAGGCCGACGTCGCGCAGGAGCGCGAGGCGCTCGCGGCCGCCGAGGCGGAGCTCGACGCGCGCGCGGACCGGCTCGACGACCGCGCGAAGGAGCTGCGGACGAAGGAGGACCGGCTGGGCGCGACCCAGGACACGCTGGAGGAGCGGGAGGCCGCCGTCACGAGCGCCGAGGCCGACCTCGCGGAGCGGGAGGACGCCGTCGAGGCGTCCGAGCAGGCGGCGGGGCTGCTGTCGAGCGGGGGAGGGGCGGCGACCCGCCAGGAGTCCGCGCCGGACTCGTCCGGCGGCGGCTCGGCCTCCTACGAGAACTGCGACGCCGCGCGCGCCGCAGGAGCCGCCCCGGTGTACGCGGGCGACCCCGGCTACGGGTCCCACCTGGACCGCGACGGCGACGGCGTCGGCTGCGAGTAGCCGGCGCCGCCCCGGACGCTCACTCCCCGCTCACGCCCAGAGCCCGCGCGCGACCAGGACCTCCTTGAGCAGGTCGGCGCGGTCGGTGACCAGCCCGTCGACGCCGAGGTCGATCAGCTGCTCCATCTCGGCGGGGTCGTTGACCGTCCACACGTGCACCTTCTTGCCGAGGGCGTGCGCGGACGCGACGGTCGCGTCGTCGACCACGGTCACGCGGCCCTCGCGGACGGGCACCTGCAGGGCGTCGGCGTGCCGGAGAGCCTGCCGGGCCACCGGGGTCAGACGCAGCCGCACACCGGCGAGGAAGGCGCGGATCTCGTTGCGGCCGGCCGACGTCGCGACGGGGCGCGACAGCCGGGCGAGCGTGGCGCGGCGCCGGGCGGTGTCGAACGACGTGACACACACGCGGTCCCATGACGCGGTGCGCTCGACGGCGCGCGCGACAGGACCGACGCCGGAGGCGTGCTTGACGTCGATGTTGACGTGCAGCTCGGGCCACCCGCCCAGCACGTCCTCGAGCAGGGGCACGGGCTCGACGCCGCCGATGCGCGCCTCGCCCACCTCGGACCACGGCAGCTCGGCCACGAGCCCGGTGCCGTCGGTGGTGCGGTCGAGCGACTCGTCGTGCAGGGCGACGGCGACGCCGTCGACGGTGCCGTGCGCGTCGGTCTCGACGTACCGGAACCCGAGGTCGACGGCCGCGCCGAACGCGGCGAGCGAGTTCTCGAGTCCCTCGGTGCCCGCCGAGGCGTGCGCGAAACCGCGGTGGGCCAGGGCCTGGAACGGCCCCTCGAAATAGGTCACTGATACCTCACGTGGGTCGGTGGGTCGGCGCGGCGCCGTCCGGCAGACGGCCCTGCGCCCAGTGGAGCATGCCGTCGAGGTAGGCCTCGCGCGGACCGCGTGCGGAGAGCGTGAGGTCGTGCACGCCGCCGGGCACGACCAGCTCGGTGACGTCCTCGCCCAGGCAGGGGACGAGAGCGGCCATCTGCTCGACGTCGAGCACGGTGTCCTGCGCGTCGAGCAGCGGGTTGTCCGGGGAGTCGGGCCCGGAGGAGTCGGACCGCGCGAGCAGCACCGGGCACGCGATCTGCAGCCCCCTGGCGACGCGCGCCTGCCCTCGCCGCACCGCGACGAACCAGCCCACGCGGCCCGGCAGGCCCTCGGGGCGCTTCAGGGTCGTGTCGAACTCCCACCGCCCGCCGTTCGCCGCGAGCAGGTGCTCGGCGTACCGGGAGGGGTTGTCGCTGATGATCCGGGTGCTGGCCAGGCGCCCCACGCGGTCGAGGAACTGCGTGCCGACCGTGCGCTGCCAGGTCGGCGCGTGCAGGTCGAGGAACGGCGAGTCGAGCACCAGCAGGTCCGGTCCGGCGTCGGCGCCCGCGGCGTTGCGGTGCGCGTGGGCCCACAGGGACGCCGTCAGCCCGCCCGTGGAGTGCGCGTGCACCAGCAGCGGCAGGCCGGGCTCCAGACCGCGGACGGCGCGCGCGGCCGTGGCGATGTCCGTCGCCTGCTCGCGCAGGTCGGTCACGAAGTGCGGGATCTGACCGGGCCGCAGCGAGCGCCCCGCGGCGCGCAGGTCGACGGCGTAGAACGCGTACCCGGCCGCCGCGAACGTGCGGGCGAGGTGGTCCTGGAAGAAGTAGTCGTTGTACCCGTGCACGTGGAGCGCGACGGCGGCGCGCGGCGCGGGCAGGTCCGGCGGGTGCGGGTAGCGGACCAGGGTGGCCGGGCCGAGCGGGGCCTCCTGGAACGGGGCGCCGAGCAGGTGGTCCGTCCGCCAGTGCAGCGTGACCTGCGAGGATGCCGGATTGTGGGCGCTCGTTGCGTGACGCTCGGCCCTGTCCCTGTCGTGCCGAATCCCCATACACCACCTCCATCTCTTCCATGGCAGAACTATAGAGTGATGCACATGAGTGCGTCGTGTTGCATCGGTGTGCACGCGTGGATTCCGCATGAAAATCCGCATCAACCTGGGAGGTTGCTGGGGAGTGTCTGGGTACTCTCGTCGCATGCAGTGGCTGCTAGCACTTGTTCTTCGACGCCGCGTCGGCCAGCGAGCATTGGGACGCTGAGCGAGCGTGAGAGCCCGTAGCGGGAGCGGCTAGCTAGGTCCAGGTGCGTTCTCCGGCGGGCCGACGCCGGACGAGACCGACGTCCCTGCGACGGCTATCAACCTGTTTCAGCCGTGGGTGCTGGCCGTCATCCGTGTTTTGGCATGGGGCCCAAGCCGTCTGTTTCGGAGTCATCCCGCTCAGGTGACACCACATAGCCCCGAAAGCGAGGGCCTTCAAGAGGGCCGTCATGCGTCAGCATGGCGACGGTCGGATCACGGAGAGTCTCGTTCTCGCGCCATGCCCGGCGAAGCGCAGCCTCCGATGTTGACGAACCGGGGATCCTGGCACCGGCCGGAGCGGTCATGATCCAGGAGATGGAGTGTGCGTGGCTGTCTCGTTCGTCGGGTGCCGCCAGGATCGCTCCCGCGACGATGAGCGCGTGGTGTGCCGCTCGCCTGTCCTCCGCGTCCCCGCTGTCACGAAGCGCACGGAGGGATGCTGAAGACAGCTCCAGTGCGCCGGGCTCTTCGCGGTCGGGGATGCTGAAGCAGGTCACCAGGTGGACGAGTACAACGGCGGGTGCTGCAAGAACCAGGCCGAACGGGATGAGAACGTTGAGGAGCTGCCGCGTCGTATAGAACGGCATGTGGGTCATGTCCTTCACTTTCCGGTCTCGTTGCAGGAGTCCTAGAAGATATGAGACAGCAACAGGAGCGGCGATCGCGGCAGCTATGACCCGTAGGACGCCCATACCTCCGCCCTGGATGGCCGCCAGGCCCAGGAGGACCGTGAGGATCGCCCAGCCTGGACCCGGGATCCTGGCGGATGTGATCGCCGCAGCGCCGCAGAGTATCGCCAGGACGATCACGAGTGTGGAGCGGTCCGGTGAGCTCGACCATGCGATCGCGTCGTGCAGCCAGGTGGGCGACGGAGCGCCTAGCCATGCGAAGAGTGCAGCTACGCCGTCGAGAGGGCTCCGCTCGATCTGATCTACGCGAATTGTCCCGTCCCGGTCGGCAGAGAGAAGATGCCAGTACAACCAGATGGCCGCGACTCCGTAGGTGCTCCAAGCTACGAACTCGGTCCACTTCGTGCCGAACAGCGCCTCAGTGTGCGACGTGATGGCACCAGCGATCGCCTTGATCAGCTCCATCATTGGCTTCGTCTCCGCCATGTGGTCGAATTTGAACAGGCCATGGCACAGTGCACTTGAGGACTGGCCATGCCGGGGAGCCTACCGATCCCCGCAGGCGAATCGACGGGCATCCGAGTCGACCGACGAGGCCAACGATGGACACCCAGGGTCACTTCCGAGGCTGCTCGGACTGCCACTCCATGAGCCGGTCGTTCCGCAGGGTGATTCGGGCCTTGACCAGCTGCGTGGCCCGCTGCAGCCCGGCTCTGGCAGGGTCGGTGCCGACGTCATCAGCGGTCAAGGCGGAGTTCGCCCGGTCCTGATGGCTACGGAACCGGGCCAGCTCGAGCATGATGCTGTGCCGGGATCGTAATGCGGTGACGTCGCGGGCGTTGGACAGGTCCTCGTCGACGTCTTGCAGTAGGTGTGGTGCGCGTGCCAGCCACAACTGCTGCATTGCCTTCTCGTAGGTCCGCTCGGACTCGCAGCAGGCGACATGAGCGTCCGAGATGTCGTTCTCGAGCGCGCTGTGGTGGGCCTAGTTGGAATCCGCGGCGAAGGCACGGTCCAGGCGCCGGTTGGCTTCGCTGAGTTCTTGGCGGGCACTGGCGACATCGTCGTACGCGACAGCGGCTTCGTGCTCTGCGGCGGCGATTCGATGTGCCGTGCGTTGGTGGGAAGCTACCGCGGTGACATCTTCAGGCGTCGGGGCCCCTTTCGACGCGTCTGCCAGGTCGGCGACTTTTGCGTTGGTCTCGAGGCGGGCGGTGGAGGGTTGCCCTGAGTGGATGAGCTCGACGAGTGCAGCGCCGTAGCCGTCGAGGCGGCCCCTGGAGTGGTGATCCTCAGCCTGTGTGCCGAAGCGTGCCTGCGCGGAATGAGCGCGCGCTTCGGCGGCATGCGCGAGTTCCCTGCTGACCCTCCCGGAGACGTACTCAATCGCAGCCCGCCGTTGTGTTTCGTTCAGCCCTGATGGTGCGGAGACGTCGAAGCCACCCTGGAGGGCGTCGCGAGCACTGGCGGCTGATTGGCTCATGGCTACGTCCGTCCATGGATCGTTGAGGACGTCGGGATCGTGCAGGATCGCGACATACTCGCTGAAGGCCGTAGAGCGGCCCTCTCCGTAGAACTCCTGATCGCTGTTGGTGCGGGCCGCGGCCTGCTCGCTCAGGAGACTGCGGAGCGTATGCGCTGCCGCGCTGATCTCAGTGCGGTGGTAACCAGTGACCGCGGCGACGGCCTTGAGGGCCGGAGCGGTGTCCAGAACGACTTGGACCTCGCTGTGGCCTTCGGCTGTGAATTGCCCGCCGGTGCCGTCAGGAGCGCCCTGAGGCTGCCTGCTGCGGTTCGAAACGTCGGCCATATCCCGTTGGAGTGCGGCGTAGAAGGTGCGAACGACGGATCAATGCAGCTCGCCGACGGCCTCGGCCAGGTCCTCGCAGGTGGCGCACAGCCCACCGGTGCATTCGCTGCCAGGCATGTGGGACCCGCATCGCTCACATCGCTCGCTACGACCCGGCAGGAATGACACCGGGGCGTCGAACGCCAGTGTGAACTGGCCCTGATCAGTGGAGATCCATGCGTACGAGCTGCCCGAGCTGCGGAAGTGCCTGTGCAGGACCTGGTCCACTTCCGCCATCGTCGTCCGCGCGGCGTCCGCGTCGATCGTGTAGCGCTCGTCCTGGGAGAGCTGGAGTAGGAGCGGGCCCAGGCTGACCTTGTCGCCAGGGACCAGGTCGCCGGCGCGGGCCGCCATCGTCACGCCGCGCGACTTCATGGCATCGGCCTTGTCCCAGTAGTTCTCGTGCGTGGCGTTCGCCCATGACCAGGCGTGCGGGTTGTGCTGGAGCACGAGCATGGTGGGGTCCGTGGCGGGCAGGAGCTCGGGTCTGACCACCTGAAGGGTGCCTGGCGCGAACTCCGCGGTGATCGCAGGTCCGCCGGGCCGGACGCCTGTGCCTTCGAGGGCCACGGGCGCCTCGTCTCGTGGCCCTGGTGCGAACTGGCCGCCCGCCGAGTCGGGCGAGCCCTTCGGCAAACGTGGAATGTTGGTCACGACCTAGACCCCCGGTCGCCGGGGTAGCGCGTCTCGTCCGACCAATCATCATCGTCGGATACCTCAGCGGGGATGACGGCCTCCTCGGCACGCTGTTCGGCCGCGCAGGAGGAGCACAGATAGTCCTCCTCGGCGTCGTCCATCTCGTCCCCGCACTCGTCGCAGCGGTTCGCGTTGTCCGGAGCGGGCATGAACTCCACCTGCGTGCCGAGCGGTACCTCAATGTGCATCTGCTCGGTATGGATCGACGTCACGCGCCGACCATCGACCACGATGTCGTCGTGCTGGATCACAGTCGCCAGCTCGGACACGGACGGTGCAGCCTCGCCCTCAAGAGCGGGCCTTGACCCCGGTTCGTGGACACGGGGTTGGGTTACGCCGCGGTGGTGAGCGTAGTGCTGGTCGTGTTCTTCTCGTAGTCGACGGGGCTGGTGTAGCCGCACCAGGAGTGTCGGCGGCGGTTGTTGTAACGAAGGATCCAGCGGAACACCTCGCGCCGG
>NZ_JABEMG010000065.1 GCF_013004695.1 Promicromonospora citrea | reverse complement strand
GCCGGTCGACGCCCCCGCCGACGCGTCCGCGCCGGGCTCCCCGCGCCCGGCCGCCGCCCCGCGGCCAGTCGCCCCCTCGCGGACTGCAGAGTTTGTCGCGGCCTGTCCGCTCCACGGGGTGATGAGGTCTGCACTCGCCTGGCGGTTCCCGCGTTTCGAAGGGGAGCGACGTCGGGACCGTCGGCCGTCAGGGACGGGCCTTCGCCGACTCCGACCTCGGCCACCGCTCCTTGCCTTCGAGCCCGACGTTTCTCGGCTTTCGAGCCGGTCAAAGTCGAGAAACGTCGGGCTCGAAGGCGACCGGACGCGGTCGGCACCAGCCGGGCCCGAGCGCCGACCGACCCCCCCACCTGCCGCCGGCTGCAGAGTTTGTCGCGGCCGGCCCGCTCCACGGGGTGAGGAAGTCTGCACTCGGCGGGGCGGGCGGGCCGTATGTGCCGGACGGTGGCGGCCAGGCCGGTACCGTTCGACCGTGCCGGCATCACAGGACTGCATCTTCTGCCAGATCGTCGCGGGCGCGGCACCGAGTACCGTCGTGCACGAGGACGACCGGACGCTCGCCTTCATGAACATCGCGCCGGCCACGCCGGGGCACCTGCTGGTGATCCCGAAGGCGCACGCGACGGACCTCCTCGACGTGCCACCGGACGACCTCGCGGCGTCCGCCCGGACGGCGCAGCGGATCGCGCGCCGGGTCACGGACGTGCTCGGCGCCGACGGCGTGAACCTCGTCCACGCCACGCGGCCGGTCGCCGGGCAGACGGTGTTCCACGTGCACCTGCACGTGCTGCCGCGGTACGTGGACGACGGTGTCCAGGGCATGTGGACCCCGACGCCGGGCGACCCGGAGGCGATCCGGTCGCTGGGTGAGCGCCTCCGCGGCGCGGGGACCTGAGCGGCGCCCCGGCGCGTCGGCAACGCGAAACGGCGGCCGACGCCGCACCCACGTCGCGAGACGAAGTGCGGGTCAGCCGCCGTTTCGGCGCATCTCAGCAGGTCACGGGGGACCGGCTGTCAGATGTCGTAGTAGAGCTCGAACTCGTGCGGGTGCGGCCGCAGGCGGATCGGGTCGATCTCGTTCTCGCGCTTGTACGCGATCCAGGTCTCGATCAGGTCCTCGGTGAACACGTCACCGGCGGTCAGGTACTCGTGGTCGGCCTCGAGCGCGTTGAGCACGCCGTCGAGCGACGTCGGCACCTGGGCGATCTGTGCGTGCTCCTCCGGGGGCAGCTCGTACAGGTCCTTGTCCACCGGGGCCGGCGGCTCGATGCGGTTCTTGATGCCGTCCAGGCCGGCCATGAGCATGGCCGAGAACGCCAGGTACGGGTTCGACGACGGGTCCGGCGCGCGGAACTCGATGCGCTTGGCCTTCGGCGAGGAGCCCGTGATCGGGATGCGGATCGACGCCGAGCGGTTGCGGGCCGAGTAGACCAGGTTCACGGGGGCCTCGAAGCCCGGCACCAGGCGGTGGTAGGAGTTCACCGACGGGTTCGTGAAGGCCAGCAGCGACGGCGCGTGCTTGAGGATGCCGCCGATGTACCAGCGGGCGAGGTCGGACAGGCCGCCGTAGCCCTTCTCGTCGTAGAACAGCGGCTCGCCGTTCTTCCAGAGCGACTGGTGCGAGTGCATGCCCGAGCCGTTGTCACCGAAGATCGGCTTCGGCATGAACGTGGCCGACTTGCCGGCCTCGAAGGCGACGTTCTTGATGACGTACTTGAACTTCATCAGGTCGTCGGCGGCGTGCAGCAGGGTGTTGAACTTGTAGTTGATCTCCTGCTGGCCGGCGGTGCCCACCTCGTGGTGCGCGCGCTCGACGGAGAGGCCGACCTGGCCGAGGACCTTGACCATGTCGTCGCGCAGGTCCGCGAAGCGGTCGCTCGGCGAGGTGGGGAAGTAGCCGCCCTTGTACCGGGTCTTGTAGCCGAGGTTGCCGCCCTCCTCCTCGCGGCCGGTGTTCCACGCGGCCTCGACGGAGTCGATGGCGTAGAAGCCCTCGTTCGACGCGGTCTTGAAGCGCACGTCGTCGAAGATGTAGAACTCGGCCTCGGGACCGAAGAAGACGGTGTCGGCGATGCCGGTCGACCTCAGGTACGCCTCGGCCTTGGCCGCGATGTTGCGCGGGTCGCGGGCGTAGGCGTCACCCGTGAAGGGGTCGACGATCGAGAAGTTGACGATCAGCGTCTTGGCCTTGCGGAACGGGTCGATGAACGCCGTCGTGACGTCCGGCACGAGCTTCATGTCGGACTCGTGGATCGCCTGGAACCCGCGGATGGACGAGCCGTCGAACATGAGGCCGTCGCTGAAGGCGTCCTCGTCGAACTGCTCGACCGGGATGTTGAAGTGCTGCGTGACGCCCGGCAGGTCGATGAACCGGACGTCGACGAACTCCACCCCCTCGTTACGGGTGAAGGCGATCGCCTCCTCGGCGTTCTTGAACATCTGCGCTCCTTGCTCGCTCGATAGGTCCAGCTCGATAGATCCAGGGGAGTCCGTCGGACCGTGCGCCCGGACGAGCCGGGAACGATCGCTCGCGGATCGCCACGAACCTATGGGCAGGGGGTTTCTCTCTGGTTACTGATTGTTGCCGTTGTGTTTCTCAGGTCTCTCGACCGTGTAACTCAGGACAGATGCGCAGGTCGAGGGCTCTGCGGCGAGGCACAGCCTGCCAGAACTCACCCTGGCCGACCGGGCCGCGTCCGTCCATCGGACGAGACAGGCGGCGTCCGTGGGACGGACGGTGCCCCCGGCCCCGACATGGGTCAGGGGCGCCCTCGCGAGGAGGACGCCCCTGGTCACGGGCCGGTCAGCGGCCGCGCATGCCCTTGCGGTCCGGGCGGGCGCGGGTCGGGTCGATGCCCTTCGGGATCGGCAGCTTGACGCCGCCGATCGCCTTGAGCCGCTTGCTGACCTCGGTCACCTCGGCGCGGGTGAGGGTCGACTTGAGCCGGGTCACGGTGCGCGCGAGCTTCGTCAGCGGCACCTGGCCCTCGCCGTCGCCGCACTGGATCACGGTGACCGGGACGTTGGACAGGATGCGGCTGACCTTCTTGCGCTCCTGCTCCAGGAGCCGGCCGACGCGGTGCGCGGGGCCCTCGGAGACCAGCACGACGCCGGCCCGCCCCACACCGCGGAACACGAAGTCCTGGTTGCGGGCGTCGACCGCGACGGGCTCGTCCTCGAAGGTCCAGCCGCCGCGCACGGTGCCCAGCGCCGCCCGGGCGGCACCCGGCTGGCCGGCGATCTGCGTGTACGCGGCCTTCTCGGCCGAGCGGGACAGGATGAACATCGCGGCGAGCACCGCGAACGGCACACCGATGACCAGGGCGTAGATCCAGGGACCCGTCAGCACGCCGATCAGCAGCGCCACCGCCACGACGCCGACGAACGCGGCGAGCATCCACCAGGTGACGAGCGGGTTCTGCTTGCGGGTCATCTGGTAGACGTCCCACAGCTGGTGGTACCAGCGGCGCTTCTTGGGCTTCTTCTGCTTGGCGGCGGGCGCGTCGTTGCGCGCGTCGCCGCCGGACGAGGTTCGGGCCATGGTCATCGATTCTAGTGGTCCGCGCGCGGTGGGAGCGTCGCGTCAGCGGGCCAGCAGGCTCGCCGCCTCCTGACGGGACGTGGTCGGCTGCGCGAGGTGCGAGAGCGCCTCCGGGATCTGCCGACCGTGCTTCGTCATGGCCTGGCCCCACAGCCGGCCCGCGCGGTACGACGAGCGGACCAGCGGCCCGGCCATGACGCCGAGGAAGCCGATCTCCTCGGCCGCCTGCGACAGCTCCACGAACTCCTCGGGCCGCACCCAGCGGTCCACCGGGTGGTGGCGCAGCGACGGGCGCAGGTACTGGGTGATGGTGATGATGTCGCAGCCCGCGTCGTGCAGGTCCTGCAGCGCCTGCTTGACCTCGTCGATGGTCTCGCCCATGCCCAGGATGAGGTTGGACTTGGTGACGAGGCCGGCGTCGCGGGCGCGCGTGATGACCGACAGCGAGCGGTCGTAGCGGAACGCCGGACGGATCTGCTTGAAGATGCGCGGCACGGTCTCGACGTTGTGCGCGAGCACCTCGGGGCGCGACTCGTTGACGACGTCGAGCAGCTCGGGGATCGCGTTGAAGTCGGGGATGAGCAGCTCGACGCCGGTGCCGGGGTTGAGCGCGTGGATCTGGCGCACCGTCTCGGCGTAGAGCCAGGCGCCGCCGTCGGCCAGGTCGTCGCGGGCCACGCCCGTGACGGTCGAGTACTTCAGCCCCATGGTGCGCACCGACTCCGCGACGCGGCGCGGCTCGTCAGCGTCGAACTCGGCGGGCTTGCCCGTGTCGATCTGGCAGAAGTCGCAGCGCCGCGTGCACTGGTCGCCGCCGATGAGGAACGTCGCCTCGCGGTCCTCCCAGCACTCGAAGATGTTGGGACAGCCCGCCTCCTCGCACACCGTGTGCAGGCCCTCGCCCTTGACGAGCGATTTCATGTCGCGGTACTCGGGCCCCATCACGGCCCGGGTCTTGATCCACTCGGGCTTCTTCTCGATGGGCGTGGCCGAGTTACGCGCTTCGATGCGCAGCATGCGTCGGCCTTCAGGTGCGATGGTCACGCGGGTCCCTCCCAGGTCAGCGGGTTCGCCCAGCCTATTGCGCGGTCGCCCGACGGCCAGCGGTCGTCCGGGGTGCGACCAGTGGCGTTCGTCACGCGGACGCGCCGACGGCGGCCGCGGGCTCGTCCGTCGTCGTCGCGGGCTCCTCGTGGGTGCGCGCGAGGAGCGGGCCGAGCCGGTCGAGGAGCGCCTCGACGAGCAGCGGCCTGACCTCCTCGACGGTGACCTGCCGGCCGAGCTCGGCGCTCAGCGACGTGACGTCGGCGTCGTCGATCCCGCACGGCACGATGTGGTCGAACGCGGTGAGGTCGGCGTCGCAGTTGAGGGCCAGGCCGTGCATCGTCACGCCCTTGGCGACGCGCGCGCCGATGGCGCACACCTTGCGCTCGCGCCGCGGCTGCGGCACGGCGGGGGAGTCCGCCGCGACCCAGACGCCGGACCGGCCCTCCACACGCATCGTGGCGACCCCGAGCCGTGCGCACACGTCCATGACGGCCTGCTCGAGGGTGCGGACGTACTCCACGACGTCGAACGGCCTGGCGAGCCGGACGATCGGGTAGGCGACGACCTGCCCCGGCCCGTGCCACGTGATCTTGCCGCCGCGGTCCACCTTGACGACCTCCGTGCCGTCGGTGGGGAACTCGTCGCGGTGGGTGCGGGCGCCGGCGGTGTACACGGACCGGTGCTCGAGGAGGAAGAGCGTGTCGTCCTGCTCCTGCGCGCGGACCGCCTCGTGGGTGCGGCGCTGCAGGTCCCAGCCCTCGTGGTAGTCGACATGACCCGTGAGGTGGCGGATGTCCATGCCGGCCACCCTAAGCCCGTCCGCCGCGCGCGTCACGACGCCGGCAGCGGCTCCGACGGGCAGGTCGTCAGGACGTCCGTCATGGCGTCACGCTCGGCCGGGGTGACCCACAGACCGTACTTGGCCTTGACCGCGATCTGCCGCGCGACGTACTCGCAGCGGTAGGCCTGGTTGTCCGGCAGCCACTGCGCGGCGTCCTTCGCGCCCTTGCCCATGTTCGCGGGGCCGTCGGAGGCGACGAGGTTGAGCGGGTCGTTGGCGATCTGCACGCGCTTGTCCTTGTCCCAGTCCGCCGCGCCCGTGATCCAGGCGTTCTTCAGGGCCACGACGTGGTCGATCTGCACGTCGCCGGACCGCGGGCCGCGCTCGAACTCGATCGTCGCACCCGTGTACGGGTCGTCCAGCGTGCCCGACGCGACCTGGCACGTGTCGCCCGCGCTCAGCTCGAAGTCCTCGAGGTCCCGCTGCAGCATGTCGTTGCGCGTGTCGCACCCGTTGTCGTCGACGTCCTGCCATGCTGTCCCGAAGTCGGACTCGCGGTCGTAGCCGGCGTCGTCCGCGGCGTCCTGGACGGTCAGCGTCTCGAGCGTCGCGAGGGCGCTGCCCTCCGCGCCCTCGGCGGGTGCGACGTCGTCGCCCAGCGACTTGAGCACGAAGTTCCCGACGAGCACGAGCGCGGCGACGACGACGAGCACGAGCTGCAGTGTCTTGCGGTGCCGGCTGGACGTGCTGGTGGTGGTCGAGGACACGGGCCCCTCTTTCCTGTCACGGGTTGGCGGACAAATGCTGAAAAAGTATGAAACAGACTGCGCGCGCCAGTGTGCCAGAGTTGTGTTTCGGCTGTTCACCACCGCTCCCGGTCGCGCGATCCGGCCGGGCGTGGACGCGCCTCGCGTGGCCGCGCGCGGCGGGGCACCATGGGGCCCATGGCACTTCGCATCGGGATCGTCGGCTACGGGGGTGCGGGCAGGCAGATCCACGCCCGCCTGGCACGGGCCGCGGGGATGACGGTGACGGCGGTCGTGGCGCGCGACCCCGGCCGCCGCGTCCAGGCGGCGGGCGACTGGCCCGGCGCCCGCCTGTTCCACGACCTGCCCGCGATGCTGACCGAGCCCGGGCTCTACGACCTCGTGGTCGTCGCGAGCCCGTCCGGCCTGCACGCGGAGCACGCCGCGGCCGTCTCCCGGGCCGGCACCCCGTTCGTCCTGGACAAGCCCATCGGGACGACGGCGGCCGAGGCGCGGCGCGTGGTCAGCACCGCGGCGTCGGCGGGCACGCCGTTCACCGTGTTCCACAACCGGCGGTGGGACACCGAGCAGCTCACGCTCGAGGCGCTGCTGCGGCGGGGCGAGCTGGGCACGGTGCACACGTTCGAGCGGCGATGGGAGCGCTGGCGGCCGACGCCGCAGCAGCGGTGGAAGGAGAACGACGTCGTGGGCGGCGGGCTCCTGCTCGACCTCGGTCCGCACCTGGTCGACTCGGCGACGCGGCTCTTCGGCCCCGTCGTCGCGGTGTACGCCGAGACGCGCAGCCTGTCCACGCCGACGGAGGACGACGTCTTCCTCGTGCTGCACCACGCCGTGCCGGGCGCCGACCCGGCCGCGGGGCAGGACCGCGTCACCGGTGCCGACGTGCTGTTCGGCGCCGAGCCGCCCGCCAAGGGCGTGGTGTCGCGGCTGTGGGCGGGCTCCCTCGTGGGCGCGCCCGGCCCGCGCACCCGCGTGCTGGGGGACCGCGGCGCCTACCTCGTCCACTCCTTCGAGGGCGACGCCTCGCCGTACGACGTGCTCGACGCCGACCAGCCCGAGGGGACGCACGGGTGGCTGGTGCGCGGCAGGGAGCGCACGCCCGTGCCGCAGCCGCCCGGCGGGCACGAGGACTTCTACACCGCCGTCGCCGACTGGCTCGCGGGCGAGGCGGAGGTGCCCGTGGACCCGGCCGACGCCGTGCGCACGGCCGAGGTGCTCGACGCCGCCCGGCTCTCCGCGCGCGAGGGGCGGCTGGTCGAGGTCTGACGGGCCCACCGGTCCGTCAGGTGCGTCACCTGCGCGCATACCGCACGCCCAAGGCACGGTCAAGGCATTCGGTCAGTTGACCCACACCGTGAGCGATTCGGCAAATCCTACGGATAAAGGGCGGTATCCCCGGCCCGGAGTTCTGATGATCGGGTGCACTACATCGAATCTGCGGAACTGGTCCGCGTAGCCGTCCCCTCGGACGCCGCGGCGCGCGCCCACCTGGTGCGCCGACTGGACACACTCGCGACACTGGACCACCCCCACCTGGTGCCGCTCATCGCCATCTCGCCGAACGGGCCGGACAACCTCGACGTCCGGCTGTCGCGCACGGGCGCCGTCGACCTGCCCACCGCCGTCGGTTCCCGAGGCCCGCTGACCCCCGCCGAGGCCTCCGGCGTGACCGTCGCGGTCGCCCAGGCGCTCGCCGCCCTGCACGGCGTCGGGCTGGTGCACGGCGGCGTGCGTCCCACGGACGTGCTGCTGCGCTCCGACGGCAGCGCCGTGCTGCGCCCCCGCGTGACGCTGCCGGAGCACAGCGACGACCCGGTCGACGTGACGTCGCTGGCCACGCTGATCGAGTCGGTGCTCGGCTTCCCCGGTCCGAGCATGCACGCCAAGGCCGACGAGGCGCTGCGCTCCGTGCTGGCGCGAGCCCGCGCCGAGGACCCGCGCGACCGTCCCGAGCCGGGAACCCTCGCCGCCCTGGTGCACGACGCCGTCCCGCCGGAGCCGGTCCGTCTTCCCCACGGATCCTCTCTGGTGTCGGCGGCGATCAGCGGGCCGGTCCCGGTCGCCGGGCACGTGCCGCTCGGCGCGCAGACGCCGTCGTCGGCCTGGCGCTCGGCGGCGCGGACGCTCACCGGTTCGTTCGCCGCGGTGGACGGCCGGGCCTGGGCGGCCACGGCACGGCGCCGCGCGCGGATGCCGCTGCGCGGCCGGTCCGGCGCGGCGGCGGTGAGCGGCCGCCCCGAGCCGCGGACGACGCCGGTCACGCTCGTCGCCACCGGCATGATCGCGGCGGGCGTCGTCGCGGGGATCACCGCGGGTGTCATGGCGCTGCCGCAGGTGTTCGGGGGTGACGGGACCGCCGTCGCGGCGGCGGAGCCGTCGCCCGCCGCGGCGACCCCGCGCTGGGGCGGCGGGATCAGCCCGGTCGCCAACGCCAAGGACCCGGCGGGCGCGGCGATCGAGCTCACCGAGCGCCGCCTCGCGCTGCTCGCGGGCGCGGTCTCGGACCCGAAGACGATCAACGTCGAGGGCTCGCCGGCCTACCAGGCGGACGCGAAGACCATGGAGGAGCTGAAGAAGGCCGGCGCCCAGGTGGTCGGCGCCTCCGCCGAGGTGCTGCGGACCGAGCTCGTCACGGTCGGCCCCGGCGCCGCGGACGCCCTGCAGGACGTGGAGCCGGCGTCGCTGACCCGCACCTCCGAGGGCGACGCGACGCCGGAGGCGGAGGCCGGCTCGAAGGAGCCGGTGCAGGCGGTCGTCCGGATCGAGTACACGATCTCGGCGCACCTGCAGGTGTCGCGCGACGGCGAGACGGCGGTGCCCGCCTCGCAGGAGACCGCGGAGCTCGTGCTCGTCTGGACGCCGGGCGGGTGGCGCGTCAGCGAGGTGCGCTGACGTCCGCGCCGGTCCCGGCGGCGACCCAGTCGGCGGCGTCCTGCGGCGTCGCGTGGGCCCAGGCGAACCCGGTGCGGTCCAGCACGCCTGGCAGCACGCGCTGCGAGGCGACGAGGTCGTCGGCGAGCTGACCGACCGCGACCCGCAGCGCGACCCGCGGCACCGCCAGCACGGCCGGGCGGCGCAGGGCGTGCGCGAGCGCGCGCGTGAGGTCGCGGTTCGTGGTGGGCTCCGGCGCGACGGCGTTCACCGGCCCACGGACGTCCGCCCCGATGACGTGGCGGACGGCGGCCACCTGGTCCGGCAGGGTGATCCAGCTCCACCACTGCCGCCCGGTGCCGAGCGGCCCGCCGAGGCCGAGGCGCAGGAGCGGCAGCAGCCGGCCGAGCGCCCCGCCGGAGGGCGCCAGGACGAGCCCCGTGCGCAGCCACACCACGCGTGCCCCGGCCTCCGCGGCCGGTGCCGTCGCGTCCTCCCAGGCCCTGACCAGGCCGGCGAGGAAGTCGTCGCCCCGTCCGGACGTCTCGGTGAGCACCTCGTCACCACGGTCGCCGTAGGCGCCGACCGCCGACGCGTTGACGAGCACGGGCCGTGCGTCCAGGCGCGCGACGGTGCGTGCGAGCAGGCTCGTCGTGGTGGTGCGTGAACCGAGCAGGGTCTGCTTGTAGGCGGCGGTCCACCGGTGGTCGCCGATGCCCGCGCCCGCGAGGTTGACGACGGCGTCGGCCCCCTCGAGCGCCGCGGGGTCCAGCTCGCCGGTCCGTGGGTCCCACGTGAGGTCGCGGACGCGGCCGGAGGACGCCGGGTCTGTGCCCCCCTGCGTGGTGCTCGTCTGCGCTGTGCCCCCCTGCGCGGTGCCCCGGCGCACCAGCCTTCGCACCCGGTCGCCGCGGGCGACGAGGTCCGCGACGAGCGCGGCCCCGATCAGCCCGTGCGAGCCGGCGACCACGACCTCTCTGCCGGTGTTCGTGCCGGTGTTCATACCGGTGAATCTAGCGCGCACGACAGCGGCCGGCCCCGCGCACGGGACCGGCCGCTGTGAGCGCTGCCCGTCAGGTCAGGGACCCGCGGGCGGACGGGGTGGCCGTCAGAGGCCGACCTCGGCCTCGAACGCGCCCTCCTCGATGCGGTTCTTGATCGCGGTGAGGAAGCGGGCGGCGTCCGCGCCGTCGACCAGACGGTGGTCGTAGGACAGGAAGATGTACGCCATCGAGCGCACCGCGATGCTCTCGTTGCCGTCCTGGTCCGTCACGACGACCGGGCGCTTGGTGATCGTGCCCGTGCCGAGGATCGCGGCGTGGCCCAGCGGCACGATCGGGGTGTCGATGAGCGACCCGCCCGACCCGGTGTTCGTGATGTTGAAGGTGCCGCCCGACAGCTCGTCCGGCGTCACCTTGTTGGCCCGGGTCCGCGCGCCGAGGTCCTGGATCTGGCGCGCGATGCCCGCCAGGTTCAGGTCGCCGGCGTTCTTGATGACCGGGACCACGAGGCCGCGCTCGGTGTCGACGGCGATCCCGACGTTCTCCGAGCCGTGGTAGGTGATCTCGCCCTTCTCGGTGTCGATCGTGGCGTTGATCTTCGGGTACGCCTTGAGCGCCTCGACCGCGGCCAGCGTGAAGAACGGCAGGAACGTCAGCTTGGCGCCCTCGCGGGCGGCGAAGGACTCCTTGGCCTTGGCCCGGAGCTGGGCGACGCGCGTGACGTCGACCTCCATGACCGTGGTCAGCTGGGCCTGCGTCTGCACCGCCTCGAGCATCCGCTCGGCGACGATCTTGCGCAGGCGCGACATCTTCTCCGTGGTGCCGCGCAGCGGCGAGACCTCGAGCTTGGTCGGGGCCGCCGGCGCGGACGGCGCGGCGGGGGCTGCGGCGGCCGGTGCGGCAGCGGGCGCCGGTGCGGCCTTGGCCTCGGCGGCCGCGAGCACGTCCTCCTTGCGGATGCGCCCGCCGACACCGGTGCCCTGGATCTCCGAGACGTCGACGCCCTTCTCGGCGGCGAGCTTGCGCACGAGCGGCGTGAGGTACGAGCCGATGGTGCGGCCCGGCGACGCGGCGGCGGGAGCCTGCTGCGCGGGGGCGGGCTGGGCCGGGGCCGCGGGCGCCTCCTGGGCGGGAGCCTCCTGTGCCGGAGCCTCCTGGGCGGGAGCCTCCTGAGCAGGTGCCTCCTGGGCCGGAGCCTGCTCGGCCGGTGCCTCCTGGGCCGGGGTCTGCGGCGTCGGCTCGGGGGAGTCGGCGGCCGGGTCCGGTGCGGCGGGGGTCGGCTCGGCGGCGGGCGCGGAGGCGCCGGAGCCGACGAGCGCCAGGACGGCGCCGACCTCGACGGTCTCGTCCTCCTGGACCAGGATCTTCTGGAGCGTGCCGGCGACCGGCGAGGGGATCTCGGTGTCGACCTTGTCGGTCGAGACCTCGAGCAGCGGCTCGTCGACGGCGACGTCGTCACCGACCTCCTTGAGCCAGCGCGTCACGGTGCCCTCGGTGACCGACTCGCCCAGCGCGGGCAGCGGGACCTCGGTGGCGTCCCCGCCACCGGCAGCGGGGGCCTCGGCGGGGGCGGACTCCTGCGCGGGAGCGGGCGCCTCGGCCGGGGCAGCGGGTGCCTGCTCGGCGGCGGGCCCCTCCGCGGGCTTCTGCTCGGCGGGCGCCTCGGCCTCGGCCTGGGCGGGCTCCTCGGCCGGAGCGGCGGGGGCGTCGCCCGAGCCGGAGCCGTCGCCGATGACGGCGAGGGTGGCGCCGACCTCCACGGTGTCGTCCTCCTGGACGAGGATCTGCTCGAGCACGCCGGCGACCGGCGAGGGGATCTCGGTGTCGACCTTGTCGGTGGACACCTCGAGCAGCGGCTCGTCGACGGCGACCTCGTCGCCGACAGCCTTGAGCCAGCGGGTGACAGTGCCCTCGGTGACGGATTCGCCGAGGGCCGGCAGCTGCACGTTCTCAGACATGACCTACAGGGTCTCCTTTGTCGTTATGGTCAGTTGTGGGCGTGCAGAGGCTTGCCGGCCAGTGCCATGTGTGCCTCTCCGAGTGCCTCGTTCTGGGTGGGGTGTGCGTGGACGAGCGAGGCGACGTCCTCCGGGAACGCCTCCCAGCCCACGATGAGCTGGCCCTCGCCGATCAGCTCGCCCACGCGCGAGCCGATCAGGTGCATGCCGACCACGGGCCCGTCCTTGCGGCGCACCAGCTTGGCGAAGCCCTGGGTACCCAGGATCTTGCTCTTGCCGTTGCCCGCGAGGTTGTACTCGACGGTCTCCACCTGGTCGGGGCCGTACAGCTCGGCGGCCCGGGCCTCGGTGACGCCGACCGACGCCACCTCCGGCTCGCAGTAGGTCACGCGCGGGATCGCCGCCTCGTCGATCGGGGCGGGCGACAGGCCGGCGATCTGCTCCGCGACGAAGATGCCCTGCGCGAACCCGCGGTGCGCGAGCTGGAGGCCGGGCACGATGTCGCCGACCGCCCAGACCTGGCCGCCCGCCGGGGTGGTCACGCCGGTGCGCAGCTGCTCGTCCGTCAGCACGAAGCCGCGGTCGAGCCGCACGCCGGCGGCCTCGTACCCCAGGTCGGCGGTGCGAGGGCCGCGGCCGACGGCCACGAGCAGCAGGTCGGCGTCGAAGGTCGCGCCCGACTCGAGCTGCACCTGCACCCCGTCGTCGGACTGCTTGACCTGGGCGAACCGGTCGCCCAGGGAGAACTTGACGCCCCGCTTGCGGAACGCGCGCTCGAGCGCCTTGGACAGCGCCACGTCCTCGTTCGGCACGAGGTGGTCGAGGGCCTCGACGACCTGCACGTCGGCGCCGAAGGACTTCCAGACGCTCGCGAACTCCACGCCGATCACGCCGCCGCCGAGCACGACGACGGACCTCGGCACGGTGTCCAGCGTGAGCGCCTGGTCCGAGGTGATGACGCGGCCGCCGAGCTCCAGGCCGGGCAGCGAGCGGGCGTACGAGCCGGTCGCGAGCACGACGTGGGTGCCGGTGACGCGCGTGGTGGTGCCGCCGTCGGCCGTGACCTCGATCGTGCCGGGCGCCGCGAGCGTGCCGTGGCCCTGGACGACGGTGATCTTGCGCGACGCGATGAGGCCCTGCAGGCCCTTGTACAGGCCCGCGACCACCGAGTCCTTGTAGGCCAGCACGCCCGGCATGTCGATGCCGTCCAGCGAGGTCCGGACGCCGAACTGGGCGCCGTGCGCCGCGGCGTCGGCGACCTCGGCCGCGTGCAGGAGCGCCTTGGTGGGCACGCAGCCCACGTGCAGGCAGGTGCCGCCGAGCTTGTCCTGCTCCACCAGCGCGACGCTCAGGCCCAGCTGTGCGGCGCGCAGCGCGGCCGCATAGCCTCCGCTGCCCCCTCCGAGCACGACGACGTCGAACGTTCCCGGGTTGTCAGGCGTAGGCACGTGGTGGCTCCTCGTTGACGACGGTGGCGGTGCCGGACCATGTGCAGGATCGTGAGCACCGCATGCCATCTTGACACCTCAGCGGGCTTGTCCCCAATCGTGGAGGGCGCGCGGACGGTGTGACCGTGGCGACATTCTGTGACAGGTGTGTGGCTTTCCCTGGGTGTGCGCTCCGGTTGCCTAGGCCGGTGCGGATCTCGCGAGTACTCTCGACCCATGCCTCGCCAGTCCCTCAGCTCGCTCGCGCGTTTCTTCCAGCGGCGATCCTCGGCCGGTGGCGCCCCGCGCTCCGGCGGTGGTGACGCGCGCCGCGCGACCCTGACGCACCTGGGCGAGTTCATCAGCTCCCGGGTCGGCGTGGAGGCCTACGTCGAGCCGCCCACCACGGACATCCCGAGCACGATCCTGCTCGTCGCGAGCACGGGGGAGTGGACGCGCCGCCGGGTGCCCGACGAGCGCACCGCCTTCGACCTCGCGAACCAGCTGGGGGTGCCGGTGTACAACGTGCGGTTCACCGGCTACCCCCAGCGGATGCGGGACTGGAACAGCGCCCAGCGGCGCGCCCGCAAGTAGCTCGCCCGGGTCAGCGCGCCGCGCGACCCTCGAGGAACGCGAGCAGGGTGCGCACGCCGACACCCGTGCCGCCCGTCGGCGTGTAGTCGTGCCCGCCGCCCTCGTTGAACGCCGGACCCGCGATGTCGAGGTGCGCCCACGGGTGGTCGCCCACGAACGTCTGCAGGAACAGCCCGGCGTTGAGCATGCCGCCCCAGCGCGGGCCGGAGTTCGCGACGTCGGCCACCTTGGACTTGATGTTCGACTTCAGCTCCTCCGGCAGCGGCATCGGCCAGAACAGCTCGCCCGACGCGTCGGCGGCGGCCTTGACCTCGTCGCGGACCTCGTCCGTGCCCATGACGGCGGAGGTGCGGTTGCCGAGCGCCACCATCTGGGCGCCCGTGAGCGTGGCGATGTCGAGCACCACGTCGTGGCCGTCCTCGACGGCGGACACGAGGCCGTCGGCCATGACGAGGCGGCCCTCGGCGTCCGTGTTCAGCACCTCGACGGTCTGGCCGCCGTAGATGGTGATGACGTCGGCCGGCCGCTGCGCGTTGCCGCCCGGCATGTTCTCGGCGAGGCAGAGGTAGCCCGTCACCGCGACGGGCAGGGCCAGCCTCGCGGCCGCGACCACGGCGGACAGCACCGCGGCGGCACCGGCCATGTCGGACTTCATGGCCTCCATGCCCGCGGCGGGCTTGATCGAGATGCCGCCCGTGTCGAAGGTGATGCCCTTGCCGACGAGCGCGACCTTCGCGTCCGGCTTGGCCGGCGTGTAGGCGACCTTGACGAGGCGCGGCCCGCGCGACGAGCCCTGGCCGACGGCGGTGAGGCCGCCGTAGCCGCCCGCGGCGAGCTGCTTGTCGTCCAGCACGGTGACCTTGACGTGCTTCACGTCCTTGACCGCGGCCTTCGCGGCGTCGGCGAACGTGGCGGGGTAGAGCTCGTTCGGCGCCGTGTTGACCAGGTCGCGCGCCGCGTGCACGGCGTCGGCGAGGACCTGGGCGCGCTCGGCGGCGACCTTGGCCTTGGCGTTCTTGTGCAGCGGCGTGAGGACCTCGATCGAGGCGACGGGGGCCTTGCCGCCGTCCTTGCTCTTCGCCGCGTCCTTGCCCGCCGCGCCCTTGCCCGCCCCGCTCCTGCCCGCCGCGCCGCGGTACCGCGTGAAGGTGTACGCCCCGAGCAGCGCGCCCTCGGTGACGGCGGTGATCTCGTCGTCGTCCGAGGCGGGCAGGGCGATGGCGGCGGAGGCCAGGCCGGCCAGCTCGCGCGTGGCGGCACCGGCCGCGCGCCGCAGCGTCTCCGCGGTGAAGGTGCCGTCCTGCGCGCGCTCGCCCAGGCCGGTCAGCACCAGCACCTCGGCGGCGAGCTGCGGTCCGGCGGGGATCTTGCGCACCTCGTCGCGGGCTCCCGTGACGCCGAGGTGCGGCGCGAGCGACTCGATCTGCGTGAGCAGGTCGGTGGGGAGCTGGTCGGACACGACGGCTACGCCGTCCGACGTCTGGGCGGTCGCCACCACGAGCGCTTCGGCCTTCACGGCGGTGGGATTCTTGCTGGAGAGGGTCACGTCGGTCACGGGGCCGATCGTAGCCCCCGAGCCTGACACCCGAGCCGGGCACGGCCCGGAGGCCCGCCCGGCGAGAGGCCCGGCGGACGGTCGGCCCCGACAGAGGCGCAGGTCACGTCCGTTCCGATTGCCGCACCGCGGTCGGCGCCCGGTAGTCTGCAGGACGTGATCCTCGCCCTCCTGCTCCTCGTGGTCGCGCTGTGCGTGGTCCTCGCCGGGTGGGCCGGCTGGTTCGTGGCCCGCGACCGCGCGGTGATCCTGAACCAGCTCTGGGGCGGCGCCGTGATCGAGGCGCTGATCCTGGTGCAGGGCGTCGTGGCGATCGTGCTCGGCGCCACCGGCTCCGGTGCCGGCGACCCGCTCCTGTTCTGGGGCTATTACGCCACCACCCTGGTGATCCTGCCGGTCGCGGCCGCCTGGGCGTTCGCCGAGCGGACCCGGTGGAGCTCCGTGGTGCTGCTCGTGGCCTCCCTCACGGTCGCCTTCCTCGAGTGGCGCATGTGGCAGATCTGGACAGGAGCGTGATGCAGGAGACCACCCGGCCCGGCCGGCCGGCCCGCCGACGCACCGGGCGCGGTTTCGGCCGCGTGCTCGTGACCGTCTACGGCGTGCTGGCGTTCGCCGCCATCGGCCGCTCGTCGTACGAGCTGGTCGTCAAGTTCCACGAGGCGCCCGTCGCCTACTCGCTGTCGACCCTCGCCGCCGTCGTCTACGTCGTGGCGACGTTCGCGCTCGCGATCGGCAGCTCCCGGTGGCGGACGGTCGCCTGGGTGACGGTCGGGCTCGAGGCCGTCGGTGTCGTGACGGTCGGTGCGCTGTCGCTGGCCGACCCCGGCGTCTTCGGCGAGTCGACCGTGTGGTCCGGGTTCGGCGAGGGCTACGGCTACGTGCCGCTGGTGCTGCCGTTCGTGGGCCTGTGGTGGCTGCGGCGCACGGGGACGCGCGCAGCGGCAGGCGCGGGCGAGGGCACGGCAGAGCACACCGACGAGGAGAGGACCGCATGAGCCGGGCGTACTCGCTGCTGTTCCAGGGCGTCTTCCGCCGCATGGACCCGGAGCGCGCGCACGAGCTCGCGTTCTCGCTCATCGAGCGGGCCGGCACCGTGCCGGTGCTGCGCGACGTCGTGCAGGGCGCCCTCGCCCCGTACCTCGGGCAGCGCGCCGGCGGGCCCGGCAGCGTCCGGGTGTTCGGCCGGGTCGTGCCCGCGCCGTTCGGCCTGGCGGGCGGCTTCGACAAGAACGCGCGCGCCGTGCGCGGCCTGACGATGCTCGGCTTCGGGTTCGTCGAGATCGGCACCGTGACGGCGCACCCGCAGCCCGGCAACGAGAAGCCGCGCATGTGGCGCGAGCTCGACGTGCGCGGCGTCCGCAACCGGATGGGCTTCAACAACGAGGGCGCCGCGGCAGCCGCCGAGCGGCTGCGCGCGCTGCGCTCCACCGCGGCGGGCCGCGCGATCGTCGTGGGCGCCAACATCGGCAAGTCGAAGGTCACGCCGCCGCAGGACGCGCCCGCGGACTACGCGACGTCGGCGCGCCTCCTGGCGCCCTGGGCGGACTACCTCGTGGTCAACGTGTCCTCCCCGAACACCCCGGGCCTGCGCGACCTCCAGGCCACCGAGTCGCTGCGCCCGATCCTGGAGGCGGTCCGCGTCGCGGCGGACGAGGCGACGGCGGCGGGCACGGCCGGCAGCCGCCGCGTGCCGCTGCTGGTCAAGATCGCCCCCGACCTCGCGGACGAGGACGTGGACGCCGTCGCCGACCTCGTGCTCGAGCTCGGCCTCGACGGCGTGGTCGCGGTCAACACGACGATCGGCCACGACCGGGGCCCCGGCGGGCTGTCGGGCCCGCCCCTGCTGGGCCGCGGCCTCGAGGTCGTCGCCCGCCTGCGCGAGCGGCTGGGCACCGGCCCTGTCATCATCGGCGTCGGCGGCATCACCCGGGCCGACGACGTCCGCGCGTACCTGCGCGCCGGAGCCGACCTGACCCAGGGCTACACGTCGTTCGTGTACGAGGGACCGTTCTGGGCGTCGGACATCAACCGTGCGCTGACCCGCTCGGCGGGCTCGACGGCAAGTGGGAGGTACGAGTGATCCGTCCGCAGTGGGAGTGGGCCCTGGACGACGCCGAGGGGCGTCGCCTGGAGGCGCCCGTGACGCCCGTCTTCACCGCGCAGTACGACGCCGAGCAGTGGCTCGGCGAGCACTGGCGCGAGCTCGCCGGGGTGGGCGCGGTCCGGGCGCGGCTCCTGCACGACGGCACGCAGGCCACCCCCGCCGTGGAGCTGCGGGTCCCCTGAGGGCACCGGCCGCCCTCGCGGTCATCGTCCCGGCCTGCCAGAGGCGCCCCTCGTCACCCGGTCCCAGGCGCGGGCCAGCCGCGGCACGGCGTCGGCGAGCTCGGCGGGCGAACGCGTGAACGTGAGCCGCACGCGCGAGTCCGCCCCGGTGCCGTCGGGGGTGAACAGCGGGCCGGCCGCCACCCGGGCACCCTCCGCGGCCGCGGCGGCGGCGAACGCCTGAGCCAGGGGCCTGCGCAGGTCGACCCAGCAGAACAGCCCGCCCGGCGGCACCGGCACGTCCCAGTCGAACGTGTCCCGCAGGTGGGCCACCAGCACGTCGCGCCGCTCGCGCAGCAGGGCGCGCCGCCCGGGCAGCACCTCGGCGCGGCGGCGCAGCAGCTCGGCGACGGCGAGCTGGTCGAGCACCGCCGTCGCGATGTCGGCGGACTGGCGTGCCCGCGCGAGGTGCGCCACGACCTGGGGGTGCGCCCGGATCCAGCCGACCCGCAGCCCGCCCCAGAACACCTTCGAGGCGGAGCCGACCGACACGACGTGCGGGGAGGTGCCGTCCCCGGCGAACGGCGGGGGAGTGACGTCGTGGGACGGGTCGTCCGGGAGGGCCAGCTCGACCAGGGTCTCGTCGCCCACGACCGTGACGCCGTGCCGCCCGGCGATCTCGCGGACGGCGGCGCGCTCGGCGGCCGACAGGACGGACCCCGTGGGGTTCTGGTGGTCGGGCACGAGATAGACCAGCCGTGGCCGGGTGCGGTGCACCGCGGAGGCGAGCTGGTCGACGTCGAGCGGTCCCGTGGGCACGCCGACGAGGCGGCCCCCGGCCTCGCGCATGGCCTCCATGGCGTGGAAGTAGGTGGGTGTCTCCACCACCGCCCGGTCGCCGGGGTGCAGGTGGGTGCGGGCGAGGAGCGCGATCGCCTGCTGCGCGCCGGTGGTCACGAGGATCTCGTCGGTGCTGGTGGGCACCCCGCGCTCCCGGTACCGCGCCGCGATCGCCTCCCGCAGCGGCGTGAGCCCGTACGGCTCGTAGCCGCCGGAGTCGAGGTAGGCGGGCAGGCCCTCGAGCGCGCGGACGAACGCGTCGTGGAGCTCGGGCGGCGCGGGCGGCGTCGCCTGCCAGAGGTCGAGGTGGTCGCCGGCCTGGATGCCGGTGATCGCCGTGCCCGCGCTCGTGCCGGTGCGCGGGGCGCCCGCGAGCCCGCTCCGGAGGGCGTCGTCCGCCACGGGCGCGTCGCCCCCCGTGGGGCGGCCCGGACCGGGGGAGGCCGGCGTCCGCGGCAGGGTGGTCACCGTGCCGGAGCCGACCCTGCTCACCGCGAAGCCGAGGTCGCGCAGCCGAGCGTACGCGCCCGACGTCGTGGTGCGCGAGACCCGGAGCGCCGTGGCGAGCTCGCGCTCGCTGGGCAGCCGGGTGTGCGGCGCGAGGGTGCCGGACAGGACGGCGGAGCGCAGCGCGTCGGCCAGCGCCACGTACGCGGGGCCGCTCGCGTGCCACGCGCCGAGCAGGCGGGCGGTCGAGGCGGGGGAGAGCTGGCGCAGCACGGTCGGCACCGAGGACGTCGAGGAGGGCGTCGTGGTGGACATGTGGCCACTCTCACCGCATTGGCCATGGATGACAAGGCCAATGCGGCGCAGGATGGGGCCATGACGACGACCGCCGGCCGCCCCGCCCCTGACCGCACCGAGCACGGGGCGGCGGCCGCGGCCCCCGTGGTGCGGGCGCCGGTGGGGATGTCGTGGACCCGCCGCGTCGTCCAGCTCGCGCTGGGCCTCGTCGGCTTCGGCGTGGCGACGGCGCTCATGCTGCACTCGGGTCAGGGCGCGATGCCGTGGGCCGTGCTCGACCAGGGCATCGTGGACCGCACGGGCCTGGCGTACGGGTGGGTGGTGCTCGGGGTGGGCCTGCTCGTGATGCTCGCCTGGATCCCGCTGCGCCAGCGGCCGGGTGTCGGCACGGTCGCGAACATCGTGGTGATCAGCCTGGTGATCGACCCCGCCCTGTGGGTGCTCGGGCGGCTCGTGCCGGACCCGGGCCTCGTCGCGGGGATCGGGCTGGCCCTCGGCGGGATCGTGCTGCTCGGCGTGAGCACGTCGGCGTACGTGGGCGCCCGCCTGGGCCCCGGCCCGCGCGACGGGCTGATGACGGGGCTCGTGCAGGTCACCGGGTGGCCGGTCTGGCTGGTCAAGACGGCGATCGAGGTCAGCGTGGTGGTGGTCGGCGTGCTGCTGGGCGGCACGTTCGGGTGGGCGACCGTCGTCTTCGCGTTCGGCGTCGGGCCGGTCGTGCAGCTGTCCGCGCGGTGGCTCGCGCCGTCGGGCCTCACGGCCGGTCGCTGACGCGGGCTTGGGCCCCGCCCGACCGGGATCAGTCCGTCCCGAGGGTCGATTCGATTCGAGAACGTGACATAGGGTGCTGACATGGTCAACTACCGGTACCTCGGCAACAGTGGTCTCAAGATCTCCGAGATCACCTACGGAAACTGGCTCACCCACGCGTCCCAGGTGGAGAACGACGTCGCGACGGCGTGCGTGCGTGCCGCGCTCGACGCCGGCATCACCACGTTCGACACCGCGGACGCCTACGCGAACACCGCGGCGGAGCAGGTGCTCGGCGACGCCCTCAAGGGCGAGCGTCGCGAGTCGCTCGAGATCTTCACCAAGGTCTACTGGCCCACCGGTCCCAAGGGCCCGAACGACGTCGGCCTGTCGCGCAAGCACGTGATGGAGTCGATCAACGGGTCGCTGAGGCGCCTCGGCACCGACTACGTGGACCTCTACCAGGCCCACCGCTACGACGTCGAGACCCCGCTCGAGGAGACGATGCAGGCGTTCGCCGACATCGTCCGCCAGGGCAAGGCCCTCTACATCGGCGTCTCCGAGTGGACCGCGGACCAGATCCGCGCCGGTGCCGCGCTCGCCAAGGAGCTCGGCTTCCAGCTCATCTCGTCGCAGCCGCAGTACTCGATGCTGTGGCGCGTCATCGAGGACGAGGTCGTGCCCGCCTCGAAGGAGGTCGGCGTCTCGCAGATCGTCTGGTCGCCGATGGCGCAGGGCGTCCTGTCGGGCAAGTACCTGCCCGGTCAGCCGGCCCCCGCCGGCTCGCGTGCCACCGACGAGAAGGGCGGCGCGCAGACCATCAGCCGCTTCATGGACGACGCGGTGCTCACGGCCGTGCAGAACCTCAAGCCGGTCGCCGAGGAGCTGGGCCTGTCCATGGCGCAGCTCGCCGTCGCGTGGGTGCTGCAGAACGACAACGTGGCGGCGGCGCTCGTCGGCGCCTCGCGGCCCGAGCAGGTCGCGGAGAACGTCAAGGCGTCGGGCGTGACCATCCCGGCCGAGCTCCTGCAGAAGATCGACGACGTGCTCGGCGACGTCGTCGTGCGTGACGCGGGCAAGACGCTCGAGGGCATGCCGAAGACCCGCCCGGTGTGATCGGCGCCTGCTGATCGGCACGCCGCGGCAGGCGCGAGCGCCGCAGCTGGTAGGCGCGCGTGACCGTGTACATCACGAGCCCGCGCGGCAGCTCGCCGAACTTGGCGACCAGGCGCTTCTTGAGGGACCGCCACAGCAGCCACACGTCGACGATCGTCAGGAGCAGGAACCCGTAGAGGCCGAGCATGACGAGGATGCTGAGCTCGGGATAGCGCTGCGTGAAGAACGTCGCGAACAGGAAGACGAACGCGACGGGCAGGAAGAACTCGCCGAGGTTCCAGCGCGCGTCCACGTAGTCGCGCACGTACCGGCGCACCGGTCCCTTGTCCTTGGCGGGCATGTAGCGCTCGTCGCCCGTCTGCATGGCCTGGTAGGTACGCTCCCGGTCGATGCGCGCCTTCTCGCGTGCCGCCTTGCGGGCGGCCTTGCGGTCGTCCGGGACGAGGGGGCGCTTGTTGGCGGCCTGCGCGACGCTGCGCTTCGGCGTGGGGCGACCCTTGCCGGACACGCCACCGGTCGTACCGTCCGACGGCGTGCCGGGCGTCGGCGTCACCTCGTCCGGTGTCTCGCCCACGGGGGTCACGCCGTCCGATGTCGAGGTCTTGCTGCGGGAGAACACAGCCACAGCCTAGTCGCTCGCGGAGGTGCCCCGCTGCGGCCTCCGTCGCCCGGTCGGTCAGCGGTTACCGTGGGTCGGTGACCACCGACACCACCACAGAGGCGCTGCGCGCACGCGTCGCCGAGCTCTTCCCCGCCCTGCAGGCCGACCTCGAGGCGCTCGTGCGCATCCCGAGCGTCTCGGCCGCCGCCTTCGACCAGACGCACGTCGCCGCGAGCGCGGAGGCCACGGCCGGTCTGCTGCGCGACGCCGGCCTGCCCGACGTCCAGATCCTGTCCGCGCCGCGGCCGGACGGCAGCCCGGGGGCGCCCGCCGTCGTCGCCCGCCGCCCCGCGCCCGAGGGCGCGCCCACCGTGCTGCTCTACGCGCACCACGACGTGCAGCCGCCGGGGGACCCGGCGACGTGGGACACCGACCCGTTCGAGCCCACGCAGGTGGGTGAGCGCCTCTACGGGCGCGGCGCCGCGGACGACAAGGCGGGCATCGCGGCCCACCTCGGCGCCCTGCGTGCCCTCGGCACCGACCTGGAGGTCGGCGTCACCGTGTTCCTCGAGGGCGAGGAGGAGTCGGGGTCGCCGTCGTTCCGTGCGTTCCTGGAGACCTACCGCGACCTGCTGGCCGCCGACGTCATCGTCGTGGCCGACTCGACCAACTGGAAGGTCGGCGTCCCCGCGCTCACGACGTCCCTGCGCGGCCTCGTCGACGGCGAGGTCGAGCTGCGCGTGCTGGGCCACGCCGTCCACTCGGGCATGTTCGGGGGCGCGGTGCTCGACGCCGTCACCCTGATGTCGCGGCTCGTGGCGACGTTCCACGACGAGGCGGGCGACGTCGCGATCGAGGGCCTCGTCTCGGCGCCGGAGCCGGAGGTCGACTACGCGGAGGCGGAGTTCCGCGCCGACTCCTCGCTGCTCGACGGCGCCCAGGTCGTCGGGACGGGGACGCTGTCCGGGCGTCTGTGGTCCAGGCCCGCGCTCTCGGTGATCGGCATGGACGTGACCTCGGTGGCCGAGGCGTCCAACACGATCGCGCCGCGCTGCACGGCGAAGATCTCGCTGCGCCTGGCGCCCGGGCAGGACCCGGCGGCGGCCGACGCGGCCCTCGCGGCGCACGTCGCGAAGCACGCGCCGTTCGGCGCGCAGGTGACGTGGCGGTCCGGCGAGCAGGGCAAGCCGTTCCTCGCGCCGGGCGACACGGCGGCGATGCGGGCGGCGCGCGCGGCGTTCACCGAGGCGTGGGGCACGCCGCCGGTCGACGTCGGCGTGGGCGGGTCGATCCCGTTCATCGCGGACCTGCTGGAGGTGTTCCCCTCGGCGGCGATCCTCGTCACCGGCGTCGAGGACCCGGACTCGCGCGCCCACGGCGCGAACGAGTCCGTGCACCTGGGTGAGCTGCAGAAGGTCGTGCTCGCCGAGGCGCTGCTGCTGGCCGAGGTCGCGCGGGGCGTCTGACGTCCTCCTGGACGGGGCCCGGCCCGGGCTCCGTCCAGGGCGGACGGCTCAGGAGACGGGACGGGGCGAGACATCGACCGCCCGGGCCCACGCCGCGACGTCGGCGGGCAGCTCCGGGGAGGCCAGGTCCTCGCCGAGGGCGTCGCGCACGACGTCGTACGGGGAGATCCGGTTGCCCTTGCGGTCCAGGAAGCGGCTGGCCACCCAGCCGCGCGCGTACAGCGCGTCGCCGCGCGTGAACACCTGCTCCATGTAGAAGACGCGCTCGTCCCAGCCGAGGATCCGGGTGGTGATCTCGAACCGGTCGAACGGCTGCAGGGACCGGCGGTACTTCATGGTCGACGCCGCGACCACCGGCGCCCAGCCCTTCTGCCGGGCCACCGGGAACAGCCCGAGGTCCGCGATCTGGTTGTTCCGGGCCACGTCCATCATCTGCAGGTACGTGCCGTTGTTGACGTGCAGGTAGGAGTCGATGTCGAGGAGCCCGACGCGCATCCGGGTGACCGACGGGTCGAGCAGGGTCTGCCCGGGGCGGGCCTTGCGCGGGAACAGTCCGGACCAGGTGAGCTGGAGCATGCGAGCCATGGGTCGAAGGTTATACCGGCGACTCCGGGTATCAGATACCGGTATCAGGTACCGGTCGCGTGCGCGACGGCCCCGCGCGCTCAGCCGGCCTGGATCTCCGCCCGCACCGTCCGGGCGACGTCGGGCGTCTCGAGCCGCTCGACGAGGTGCAGCGCCATGTCGATCCCGGCGGCCACGCCCGCCGAGGTGACCACGTCCCCGTCGTCGACGTAGCGGGCCTCGGTGTCCACGAGGATGCTCGGGTCCAGCTCGGCGAGCTCGTCGTAGTGGTGGTGGTGCGTCGTGGCGGGGCGACCGGCCAGCAGGCCGGCGGCCGCCAGCGGCAGCGCCCCGGTGCACACGCTCGCCAGGATCGGCGTCTGCTTCCGGATCTGGCGCAGCCACTCGAGGTGGCCGGGCGCCGACAGCAGCGTGCGCGTGCCCAGCCCGCCCGGGTAGACGAGCACGTGCAGCGGCCCGACGTCGTCCGCGCCGTGCGCGGGCAGGACGCGCAGGCCCTTGGCGAGCCGCACGCCCGAGCCGTCCCAGGAGAACGTGCTCACCGTGGGCCGGAGCTGGGAGTGCGAGGCCCACTCGGCGAACACCTCGAACGGCCCGACCACGTCGAGCTCCTCCGCCCCGTCGAAGACGAAGATCCCGATGCGCAGCCCGCCGTTGCCGCTCATGTCGGTGTCCGGATCAGATCCCCGGCAGCGCCAGCATCTGGTCGAGCGCGACGCGGGCCCAGTGGGCGTCGTCGTCGTCCACGACGATCCGGTTGACCACCCGACCCTCGACCAGCGACTCCATCGCCCAGACGAGGTGCGGCAGGTCGATGCGGTTCATGGTCGAGCAGAAGCACACCGTCGAGTCGAGGTAGTGCACGTGCTTGTCGGGGTGGGCCTTGGCGAGGCGGCGCACCAGGTTGAGCTCCGTACCGATCGCCCAGGACGAGCCGGGCTCCGCGGCGTCGAGCTGCTTGATGATGTACTCCGTCGAGCCCACGAGGTCGGCCGAGGTCACGACCTCGTGCCGGCACTCCGGGTGGACCATGACGGTGACGTCGGGCACCGCCGCGCGGATGTCGGTGACGTTCTGCGCCGAGAAGCGCCCGTGCACCGAGCAGTGGCCGCGCCACAGGATCATCCGCGCGTCGCGCAGCTCCTGGTCGGTCAGCCCGCCGTTCGGCTTGCGCGGGTCGAAGACCACGCACTCGTCGAGCGACATCCCGAGCTCCAGGACGGCGGTGTTGCGGCCCAGGTGCTGGTCGGGCAGGAAGAGCACCTTTCCGGTGCCGTCGACGCCCCCCACCTGCTCGAACGCCCAGCGGAGCGCGACCTCGGCGTTCGACGAGGTGCAGACCGTGCCGCCGTGGCGGCCCGTGAACGCCTTGATGGCCGCCGACGAGTTCATGTAGGTGACGGGGATCGTCGCGTCCGCGATGCCCACGTCCTGCAGCACGGCCCAGGCCTCCTCGACCTGGCCGATGGCCGCCATGTCCGCCATCGAGCAGCCTGCCGCCAGGTCCGGCAGCACGACCTGCTGCCGGTCGGACGTGAGGATGTCGGCGCTCTCGGCCATGAAGTGCACGCCGCAGAAGAGGATGTACTCCGCCTCGGGGCGGGCGGCCGCCTCGCGCGCGAGCTTGAAGGAGTCGCCCGTGACGTCGGCGAAGTCGATGACCTCGTCCCGCTGGTAGTGGTGGCCGAGGACGAACGCCCGCTCGCCCAGCGCGGCGCGCGCGGCGCGGGCCCGGTCGACGAGGTCGGGGTCGCTCGGGGCGGGCAGGTCGCCCGGACACTCCACGCCGCGCTCGGAGGCCAGGTCACGGCCCTGGCCGAGCAGGAGCAGCGGGGACGGGGCCGGCTCGGAGAAGCCGGTGGGATCAGCCAGCAGGGTGCTCACGACGACCATCATGACACGCGGGGGTCGCGCCTCGGCAGGCCGGTCTCACGACTGTGGACGAGCGCCGCGGCGGACGGTGGTGCCGGGCTGGTGGGGTGCGCGGGCGACGTGCCACGATGCCTGTCGTGCACGTGCTGCTGCTTGCCGAGACCCTGCCCGACGCCGAGCGGCTCGCCGCCGCGTGGCGCGCCGCGGCGCCGCACACCGGCACCGAGGCGCGCGCCGTGATCGTCCCGGGGGCCGGTGCCGTGCCGCCGCTCCC
>NZ_JABEMG010000064.1 GCF_013004695.1 Promicromonospora citrea | reverse complement strand
ACCGGTGCGTGCCTCGGCGGACCGCAGCGCCGCGAGCGCCCGCGCGTGCCGGGAGCTCGCGCCGCCGGCCGCCGACGGGACCGCAGGCCCGGCCTCGGGCTCCGCGTCCTCGGGGACGGCAGAGGTGGTCTCCGGGGAGACTGTGACAGCGGTCATGACCCTCCAGCGATGGTGTCTGCCGGTGGTGACCGGATCGGTCGCACCTCGTCGAACGTGTTGTCGAACGCCTGTTCGATAGAACACCAGTACACCGCGCGGACCCGCCCCTGTCAAACCATCTCTTCGCCACACTGGCTCTGAGCCGGCGAGGAGAACGAGATCGGCCCGGTGCGAGATCGGTCCCCTGACGGACCGATCTCGCACCGAAGGGCCGATCTCGCGGGCCAGGGCTCAGAAGGGCCAGGTCACTGGGACGGGACGTAGAGGGAGAGGGTGCGGGCCACCAGGGCCGGCTTCTCCGCGCCCTCGATCTCGACCGTCACCTCGCACGCGAGGCGCACGCCCCGCGGCGTCGGCTCGGCGGCGAGGACCTCGGTGCGGGCCCGCAGGCGTGCGCCCGACGGCACCGGGGCGAGGAACCGCAGCCGGTCCAGGCCGTAGTTCATCACCATGGCGGCGCCGTCCACCGCGATCAGCGAGGACGCGAGGTGCGGCAGCAGCGAGAGCGTGAGGTACCCGTGCGCGACGGTGGTCCCGAACGGCCCGGCGGCCGCCTTCTCGGCGTCGAGGTGGATCCACTGGTGGTCCTCGGTGGCGTCGGCGAACGCGCTGATGCGTTCCTGCGTCACCTCGAACCACTCGCCGGTGGCCGTGCGCCCCACGGCGTCGGCGAGGGCGGCAGGCGAGGCGACGGCGATGACGTCGGTGCTCACGCCTTCGGCCCGCCCGCCACGTACAGCACCTGGCCCGACACGAACCCGGACTGCTCCGAGCAGAAGAAGGACACGGCGTTCGCGATGTCGTCCGGCTGCCCCACGCGCCCGACCGGGACGTCCTTGGCCGCAAGGCCCAGGTAGTCCTCGAGCGGCATGCCGATGCGCTCGGCGGTCTCGCGGATCATGTCGGTCTCGATCACTCCGGGTGCGACGGCGTTCGCCGTGACGCCGAACTTGCCGAGCTCGATGGCCAGGGTCTTGGTGAACCCCTGCATGCCCGCCTTGGCGGCCGAGTAGTTGACCTGGCCGCGGTTGCCGAGGGCCGACGTCGAGGACAGGTTCACGATGCGGCCGAACTTCGCCTCGACCATGTGCGCCTGCACGGCGCGGGTCATGAGGAACGCGCCCCGCAGGTGCACGCCCAGCACGGCGTCCCACTCCTCCACGGACATCCGGAACAGCAGGTTGTCGCGCAGGATGCCCGCGTTGTTCACCAGCACGGTCGGCGCGCCCAGCTCGGCGGTGACGCGCTCGACGGCGGCCGCGACCGACTCCTCGGAGGCGACGTCGACGCCGACGGCGAGCGCGCGGCCGCCGTCGGCCACGATGTCCTGCGCGGTCCGGGCGGCCTGGTCCTCCTTGAGGTCCAGGACGGCGACGGCGAAGCCGTCCTGCGCGAGCCGGCGGGCCGTGGCGGCGCCGATGCCGCGGGCCGCTCCGGTGACGATGGCGGTACGAGTCATCAGGGGTTTCCTCTCGTTGCGTGATACGGCGTGGAACGTCGTCGTGCGACGCCCGGTCAATATCTCAGGTCAGAACATCACGAGCTGCCGCAACGCGGCACCGGAGGCGAGCCGGTCGAGCGCGGCGGGCAGCTCGTCCAGGGTGATGCGGTCGGACACGAGCGCGTCCAGGGGCAGCCGCCCGGACCGCCACAGCTCGACGTAGCGCGGGATGTCGCGGCCGGGCACGGCCGACCCGAGGTAGGAGCCCACCACGGTGCGGGCCTCGGCCGTCAGGCTCAGCGGCGAGACGCTCGCCCGCGCGTCGGGGTGCGGGAGGCCCACGGTCACGGTCGTGCCGCCGGGTGCGGTGAGGGCGTACGCCGTCTCGAACGCGCGGGCCGAGCCCGCGGCCTCCACCACGACGGGGGCGCGCAGCCCGCGCTCGGCGACCTCCTGCGGCCCGACGGCGGTGGTCGCCCCCAGCTCGCGCGCCAGCTCCAGCTTGGCGGGCAGGGCGTCGACGCCGATCACCTCGTGCCCGAGCGCGACGGCCACCAGGAGCGCCGCCATGCCGACACCGCCCAGCCCCACCACGGCCACCCGGTCCCCCGGTGCGGGCCGCCCGGCGTTCACGACGGCGCCACCGCCGGTGAGCACCGCGCAGCCGAGCAGCGCGGCGACCTCGGGCGGCACGTCGGCGTCGACAGCCACCACCGAGGTCTCGGACACGACGGCGTGCGTCGCGAACGCGCTCACCCCGAGGTGGTGGTGCACCTCCTGCACGCCACCGGCACCGGCACCGGCACCGGCACCGGCGGACGGGACGCCGCGCGACAACCGCCGGCCGCCGCCCACGAGCGTCCCTGCCGCGTTGGCCGCCGACCCCACGGAGCACGGCAGGCGTCCGTCGGTGGCGCACTCGGCGCACCGCCCGCAGCGCGGCAGGAACGTCATGACCACCCGCTGCCCGACGGCGAGCCGCGCCCCCGGGCCGGTGGCCTCCACGATCCCTGCGGCCTCGTGCCCGAGCAGCATCGGCACCGGCCGCACGCGGCTGCCGTCCACGACCGACAGGTCGGAGTGGCACAGGCCCGCGACCTCGATCCGCACGAGCACCTCGCCGGCCTGCGGCGGGGCGAGCTCGAGCGGGCCGACGGTGACCGGCAGGGACTCCGCGTACGGCGCGGGCGCGTCGCAGCGTTCCAGCACGGCGCCGGTGATCCGCATCAGACCTTCTCCAGCACCATCGCCATGCCCTGGCCGCCGCCCACGCACATCGTCTCCAGGCCGTACCGGCCGCCGGTCGCCGCGAGCCCGTTGATCAGGGTGGACGTGATGCGCGCCCCGGTCATCCCGAACGGGTGCCCGACGGCGATGGCGCCGCCGTGGACGTTCAGCAGCTCCTCGTCGACGCCCAGCTCGCGCGCCGAGGGGATCACCTGGGCGGCGAACGCCTCGTTGACCTCCACGAGGTCCATGTCGTCGACCGCCAGCCCGGCACGCCCCAGCGCCCGACGACTGGCCTCGACCGGGCCGAGGCCCATGATCTCGGGCGACAGCCCGCTCACGCCGGTGGACACGATGCGGGCCAGCGGCTGCAGCCCCAGCTCGTCCACCACGCGGTCGGAGACGATCACGAGCGCCGCGGCGCCGTCGTTGAGGGGGCAGGCGTTGCCCGCCGTGACGGTGCCGTCGGGCCGGAACACGGGGTCGAGGCCGGCGAGCGTCTCGACGGTGGTGCCGGGGCGCGGGCCGTCGTCGGCGGAGACGACCGTGCCGTCCGGGAGGGTGACGGGTGTGATGTCCGTGGCCCAGAAGCCCGCGGCGATCGCGGCCTGCGCGCGCTGCTGGCTGCGGGCGGCGAACTCGTCCTGCTCCGCGCGCGTGACGCCGCGCAGGGCGGCCACGTTCTCCGCCGTCTGCCCCATGGCGATGTACGCGTCGGGCAGCGCACCCTCCAGGCGCGGGTCGGTCCACAGCCCGGTCCCGGCCCCGGCGCGCTTCTCCGTCCGGGCCAGGGCGTCGGCGAACACGGGGTTGGTCAGGTCGATGCCCGGGATGTGGTCGCTCGACCCGGTGGCGAACGAGCTCACCGACTCCACGCCCGCCGACACGAAGACGTCGCCCTCCCCCGCCTTGATGGCGTGGAACGCCATGCGGGTGGTCTGCAGGCTGGAGCTGCAGTACCGCGTGACGGTCGCGCCGGGCACCGTGTCCCAGCCGCACAGCACGGCGACGATCCGCGCCATGTTCATGCCCTGCCTGCCGCCGGGCAGGCCGCAGCCGAGCAGCAGGTCGTCGATCCGGGCCGGGTCGAGGCCCGGCACCTGCTCGACGGCGGCGCGCACCATGAGCGCGGCGAGGTCGTCGGGGCGGACGTCCTTGAGCGACCCCTTGTGGGCGCGCCCGATGGGCGAGCGCGCGGTGGCCACGACGTAGGCCTCGGTCATGTCTTCCTCCTCGAAGAACGGGACTCGGCGGGCACCGGCTCAGACGAACGCCGCGTGACCGGTGATCGCGCGGCCGACGATGAGCTGGTTCATGTCCTTGGTGCCCTCGAACGTGTACACGGCCTCGGCGTCGGCGAAGTAGCGGGCCACGCCGTGGTCGAGCGTGATGCCGTTGCCGCCGCACGCCTCGCGGCACAGCGCCACCGTCTCACGCATGCGCGTGGTGACGAACGCCTTGGCCATCGCGGCGTGGGCGTCGGCCTGCAGGCCCTTGTCCTGGAGCTGGGCGACGCGCACGCACATCGCGAAGCCTGCCGTCACGTTGGCGTACGCCGTGGCCAGCTTGTCCTGGACGAGCTGGTAGCTGGCGATGGGGTTGCCGAACTGCTCGCGCTGCTTCGTGTACGCGACGGCGGCCTCGTAGGCGCCGACCATCGTGCCGAGCGCCTGCCAGGACACGCCGTCGCGGGTGATCCGCAGCACCGTGGCCAGGTCGCGGAAGCTGTTGATGCCCTGGAGGCGGTCGGCCTCGTGCACCTCGACGCCGTCGAGCACGATGTCCGCGTTCTGCACGATGCGCAGCGACTGCTTGCGCTCGATCTTCGTGGGCGTGAAGCCCGGCGTGCCCTTGCGCACCAGGAAGCCCTTGACCTGGTCGTCCGCGGTGTCCTTGGCCCAGATCACCACGACGTCGGCGAACGTGGCGTTGCCGATCCACCGCTTGGCACCGTCGAGCACCCAGGTGTCGCCCGTGCGGGTGGCGGTGGTGCGCAGGCCCTTGGCGGTGTCGGAGCCGGCCAGCGGCTCGGTGAGGCCGAACGCCCCGATGAGGTCGCCGTTCGCCATGGGCGGCAGCCACGTCGCGCGCTGCTCCGCGGAGCCGCCCACGCCGATCGACGTCATCGCCAGGCCGCCGGAGACCCCGATGAACGTGCAGAAGGACGAGTCGACGCGCGCCATCTCCATGCCGACCCAGCCGCGGAACACCGCGGAGGTCTCCTCGCCCTGCGTCTCCGCCCAGCCCGCGCCGATGGTGCCGAGCTGCGCGAACGGCTTGAACAGGTGCACGGGGCACTCGGCGCGCTCCCAGTAGTCGTCGGCGATCGGGCGCACCTCCCGCTCCATGAACTCGCGGACGGCGAGCGCCTTCTTCTGCTCGGCCGGGGTGAGCAGGTCCTGGAACGCGTAGAAGTCCGCCTCCAGCAGGTCGGTGGCGGGTGGTTCGGGTGCGAGCGTCATCGGTCCTCCGATCGTCGTCGATCTGGCCGGTGCGGGTGCCTCACGAGGCACCGACCGACCGGTCGGTCTCCAGTATGCATCAATCCTGAAAATGTTGCACCCCTCCCTCGGGAGGGCGTTACGCTGCCGCCATGGGCTACCGGCACCCCTTCCCCCTGCGCTGGAACGACAACGACCAGTACGGGCACATGAACAACACCGTCTACTACCAGGCCATGGACACCGCGGTGAACGCCTGGATGATCCGGTACAGCGGCCTGGACCCTGCGGGCGACGTGATCGGGCTCGCCCGCGCGTCCTCGTGCGAGTTCCTCGCCCCCGCCTCGTTCCCCGACGAGCTGGAGGTCGACGTCGCCGTCGGCCGCCTCGGGCGCACCTCGCTCACCTGGGACCTCGCGATCGTGCCCGCGGGCGCACCGGACCGGAGCACGGCGTACGCCACGGGCAGCTTCACGCACGTGTTCGTCGACCAGGCGGCCCGCCGCCCGGTCCCGGTCCCTGACGCGATCCGCACGGCGCTCACCACCCACCTCCCGTCCTGACCTGTCGCCTAGCCCGCCGAGGCCGCGTAGCGGGCGCTCAGCTCGCGCTTGAGCACCTTGCCGCTGGGGCCGAGGGGCAGCTCGTCGGACACGTGCACCACGCGGGGGTACTTGTACGCCGCGACGTGCTCCTTCATCCACGCGATCACGGCGTCCGGGTCCACGTCCGCCCCGTCCGAGGGCACAAGGGCGGCGTGCACCTCCTGCCCGCGGACCTCGTCAGGCACCCCGAACACGGCGGCCAGCGCGACGCCCGGGTAGCGGGCCAGCACCGCCTCGACCTCCGTGGGATACACGTTGTAGCCGTTGCGGATGATCATGTCCTTCTTGCGGTCCACGACGGTGACGATGCCGTCGGCGTCCACCGTGCCGAGGTCGCCGGTGCGGAACCAGCCGTCCACGACCGCCGCCGCCGACGCGTCGGGCCGCCCGAGGTACCCCTTCATGAGGTTGTGCCCGCGCACCACGATCTCGCCCAGCTCGCCGGCCTCACCCGGCGCCGGCGGGGGCAGCAGCTCCACCCGGTCCTCCACCTCGGCCACCGCAACGGCCACGTCGACGCCCCACATGGACCGGCCCACCGTGCCGGGCCGGATCGGCTCCGAGGTCACGTTGAAGGTGCACGACGGCGACGTCTCGGTCAGCCCGTACCCCTCGTGCACCTGGGCGCCGAACGCCTCCTCGAACGCCTCCAGCAGGGCGACCGGCAGGGCGGCTCCCCCGGACACGGCGTACCGCAGCGGCGGCCGGGCGGCCGTGCGCCGGGCGGCCTCGACCATGCCGGCGAAGTTGGTCGGCACCGCGGTGAACACGGTGGCGCCGTGGGTCACGAGCAGCTCCAGCGCCTCGTCGGGGTCGAACTTCGGCAGCAGCACGATCGACGCGCCGCGCCGGAAGGCCATGTTCAGCACCGCCATCTGACCGAACGAGTGGAAGAACGGCAGGCCGCCGTAGACGACGTCGTCGGGCCGCAGGTCGAACGAGTCGATGAGGGAGCAGTGCACCTGCTCGACCATCGCCAGGTGGGAGCCCACCGCGCCCTTGGGGGTGCCCGTCGTGCCGCTCGTGTACAGGATCGTGGCGGCGGCGAGCGGGTTGACACCCACGTGCCGCTCGATCGGCGTCGCCGCGGCCGCCTCGTCCTCGAGGCGGGCGACCCCGGCCTGCCGGGCGGCGTCCTCGGGCATGAGGACCGTCAGCAGCGGCACGCCCGCCCGGGCGGCCGCGGGCGCGGCCTCCGCCAGCATCGGGGCGGCGGCCACGACGACGTCGGCCTCGGCGTCGCGCAGCACGAACTCGATCTCGTCGGCGCGGAACAGCAGGTGCACCGGCACCACGACGGCGCCCAGCGCGAGCGCCGCGTAGTACACCCGGGGGAAGTCGGGCACGTTGGGCACGATCATCGCCACGCGGGAGCCCGGGCCGATGCCGCGGGCCGCGAGCGCCCCGGCGTAGGCCCTGGTCCGGTCCCAGAGCTCGCCGTAGGTGGTGGGCCGGCCCAGGAAGTACAGGGCGGTGCGCTCGGGGAACCGGCGGGCGGTCTCGGCGAGGATGCTCGCGATCGAGAGGGTGCCGTAGCCGGGGCCGTCGACGGCGGTGTCGGGGGCGTGCGTCATGTCGGGTCTCCTTCCAGAGGGGTGGGCGCTGCGGTCCCGGGTGTGCGGTTCCGGGGGGCGAGGTAGGGGGCGCGGCGGCGCGCCTCCGCGCGGCCGAGGGAGGCCAGGTGCACCTCGTCGGGGCCGTCGGCCAGCCGCAGGGCGCGGACGCCGGCGAACAGCTCGGCCAGGGGGTGGTCGCCGGAGAGCCCGGCGGCGCCGAACAGCTGGACGGCGCGGTCCAGGATCTGCCCGACGGCGCGGGGTACCGCGATCTTGATGGCCTGGATCTCGGTCATGGCGGCCTTGGTGCCGACGGTGTCCATGAGCCAGGCGGTCTTGAGCACGAGCAGGCGCAGGGCCTCGATCTCGACGCGGGCGCCGGCCAGCCACTCGCGGACCACGCCCTGGTCGGCCAGCGGGCCGCCGAACGCGGTGCGCCGCGTCGCGCGTTCGCGCACGAGGTCCATGGCGCGCTCGGCGGTGCCGAGCGCGCGCATGCAGTGGTGGATGCGGCCTGGACCGAGGCGGGCCTGCGCCATGGCGAAGCCCTCGCCCTCGCCGCCGAGCAGGTTCGCGGCCGGCACGCGCGCGCCGTCGAACCGGATCTCGGCGTGGCCGCCGTGGTCGCGGTCGTCGTACCCGAGCACGGTGAGGCCGCGCACGACGGTCACGCCGGGGGTGTCGCGGGGCACGAGCACGATGGACTGCTGCCGGTGCCGGGGGCCGTCGGGGTCGGTCCGGCCCATGACGACCAGGAGGCCGCAGCCCGGGTTCATCGCCCCGGTGGCGAACCACTTGCGGCCCGTGATCACGTAGTCGTCGCCGTCGCGCACGATGCTCGTCGCGATGTTCGTGGCGTCCGAGGAGGCGACGTCGGGCTCGGTCATGCAGAACGCCGACCGCAGCGTGCCGTCGAGGAGCGGGTCGAGCCACCGCTCGCGCTGCTCCGGGGTGCCGAAGTGCGCGAGCAGCTCCGCGTTGCCGGTGTCGGGGGCCGCGCAGTTCGTCGCGACGGGCGCGAGCCGGGGGCTGTACCCGGTGAGCTCGGCCACGGGCGCGTACTGCAGGTTCGTCAGCCCGGCGCCGCGGTCGCCCGCCGGGCTGTCCGGGGGCAGGAACAGGTTCCACAGGCCACGCTCGCGCGCCGCGGTCTGCAGGCGGCGCACGACGGGCCGGAACGACCAGTCGTCCGGGGTGGCGGCGAGCTCGTCGTCGAGCACGGGCTCGGCGGGCAGCACCTCCTCGGTGAGGAAGGCCCGGACGCGGTCACAGGTCTCGCGGGTGGTCGTGTCGGGGGCGAAGTCCATCAGCCGGCCTCCTGGGTGTCGGGTGCGCCGTCGAGCCGGGTCAGGCCCTCCGCGGCGAGAGGTGCGACGAGGGCGCCGATGAGGTCGAACCCGGCACCGACCGTCTGCCCGCTGGTGAACCGGAGGTGGATGCCCTCGAGGATGACCGCGAGCTTGTAGCAGGCGAACGCGCGGTACCAGGACAGGTCGGGGACGGCGATGCCCGCGCGGGCCGCGTAGGTGTCCACGACCTCGTCGAAGCCGGGGTAGCCGGCGCCGGGCTCCACCGCGCCCGGCACGGCGTCGACCCCCTCGGCGCCCGCCAGGGCACCGATGTGCCAGTACATGCCGAGCATGCCGAGGTCCACGAGGGGGTCGCCGAGCGTCGCCATCTCCCAGTCCAGCACCGCGGCGACGTGCGGGGCGCCGGGCGGGCCCGCCACCAGCACGTTGTCGAGCCGGTAGTCGCCGTGCACGATGCCGGCGCGGGCGCCGTCGTCGGGCACGGCGTCCCCCAGCCGCTCCTGGAGCGTGTCCAGGAGCGGCTGCGGGCGGGACCTGGACGCGTCGTACTGGCGGCGCCACGTCGTCAGCTGGCGGGCGAGGTACCCGGCAGGGCGGCCGAAGTCGGCCAGCCCCACCCCTGCGGGGTCGGTGGAGTGCAGGTCCGCGAGGACCTCGGCCAGCTCGAGGCCGATCCGGCGCAGGCCCGCGGGGGCGAAGGCGGCGTTGTGCTCGGGGCGGGCCAGGACCGTGCCCGCCACGTGCTCCATGACGAAGAACACCGTGCCCGTGACCTCCTCGGCCTCGGTGTCGTCCACGACCGCGACCGTTCGCGGCACCGGGATCGTCCCCGCCAGCGCGGTGACGACCCGGTGCTCGCGCCGCATGTCGTGCGCGCTGGACAGCACGTGCCCCAGCGGCGGGCGGCGCACCACCAGCGGCAGGGCGGCACCGTCCACCCGGTAGGTGAGGTTGCTGCGGCCGCCGGCGATCAGGCGCACGGTCAGGCCGCCGCCCTCCCCCGGCGCGACCGGTCCCGCCAGCTCCGGGTGCTCCCGGGCCAGCCAGGCGGCCAGGCCGTCGACCCGCAGGCCGGGTGGTTCGTGCGTCATGGTTCCCCTCTCGTGCTGTGTCCCCTGCGCCCCGCCGGGCCGGTCACCCGGCAGAGCCGTGTCATCCCGCCGGGACACCCTCGTTCTCGAGCGGCGTCTCCTGCGGCGTGACGGCGGTGGCGCCCGACTCCGACACCTCATAGGCGGCGTCGACGAAGTCCTGCACGCCGTCCGACACCACGGCGACCCGCACGGTGCGGTACGCGAAGTGGTCGTCGGCGGAGTAGGTCAGCGGCGCCACGCCGTTGCCCCGCAGCTCGCCGGACTCCAGCGCCGCCACGATCGACTCCCGCGTCGGGTCCTGGCCCGCCGCGGCCAGCGCCTCGGCGAACTGGTAGCCCACGCTCATGCCGTAGGTGGTGTTGCCCGTGTAGGGCGCGCCGTCGTTGTACTCGTCGTTGATCCGGGTGAAGAGCTCGTACCAGTCCGACGACGGGCTGTGGGGCAGGTAGTTCACCGACACCAGGCCCTCCAGCGCCGGTGCGCCGTCCTCGCCCAGGTACTCCACGAGCGTCGGGTGGTCGGCGCCCGACGACGAGACGTGCCACGCCGGGAACCACCCCATCTGCGCGGCCGTGCCGACGGCGAGCGCCGTGAACCCGTTGATGGTGCCGAGCACGTTGTGCGTGCACCCGGCCTCCTTCATCGCGCCGAGCTGCGCCGTGACGTCCTGGTCCGCGGTCGAGTACGTCTCGTTCACCGCGACCTCGTCGGCCACGAGCTCGACGCCCTGGAGGATGCCCTCGCCGAAGTCGTCGTCCTGTCCCAGCACGCAGACCACGGCGTCCGGGTCGGTGTCCAGGGCGTACTGCGCGAGCGCCGCACCCTCGGTCACGTAGTCGGCGTTGAAGCCGAACGTGTTCGGGTACTCCTCGGGCTGGTCCCACGTCAGAGAGCCCGACGCGACGAACAGGTCCGGCACACCGTTCTGGTCCAGGTAGTCGAGCACGCCGGAGTGCGTGGGCGTGCCCAGGCCGTTGACGATCGCGAACACCTCCTCCTGCTGGACCAGCTCCCGCACCACGGTCTGGGTGGTGGCCGGGTTGTAGCCGTCGTCCTTGACGACGTACTCGATCTGCCGGCCGTTGATGCCGCCCCGGTCGTTGACGTACTCGAAGTACGCCGCCGTGGCCGCCGAGATCGACGCGAAGCCGGCCGCGGCCGGGCCCGTGAGCGGCTGGTGCGTGCCGATGACCACCGTGTCGTCGGTGACGCCCGGCACGTCGGCCGCGGCAGGGGTGGAGCAGGCCGACAGCGCCGTGGCGGCGGTCAGCCCGAGGACGGCGGCCGCGCCGGTGCGGCCCCGTGGTGTTGCCCGTGATGTTGTCGAACGCATGCCGATCACCTCTCTGTGTTCGTGGAAAGCGATGTGTTCCGAGATCTCCCGCGGACCAGCCGGGCGAGCCCGCCCGGCCGGAGCACCATGACGACGATGACGACCACCCCGAACAGAGCGATCTCGAGGTTGCCCTGCAGGCGGTGGCCCAGGTCGGCGGGCAGGGCGCCGGTGGCCTGGTCCACCAGCCAGGGCAGCAGCGTCACGAGGACGGCCCCGACGGCGGCGCCGCCGAGTGAGCCGAGCCCGCCGACCACCGCGGCGACGACGAGCAGCAGCGAGAAGCCGAGCCCGTACGCCCCGGGGCTGACCTGCTGGGTGACGACGGCGAGCACGGCGCCGCCCAGGCCCGCGGCCAGCGCGCTGGCCACGAAGGCCCCCGCCTTGACCCGCCCCGGGTCGATCCCGGCGAGCCGGGCCGCCGTCTCGTCGTCGTGCACGGCGCGCATGCGCAGGCCCGCGCGCCCCGAGCGGAGCGCGACCAGGGGCGTGACGGCGCAGCTGGTCAGGAGGATCGCGAGCCAGGCGTGCCACTGCTCGACCGCGATCAGGGCGGCGAGCGCGTCGGGCACGGGGACGAACGGGGCGCTCACGCCCTGCGCGCCCGCGAGGGCGGGGACGGTGCCCGCCACCGACGGCAGCGCGATCACCAGGGCGAGCGTCAGGCCCGCCAGGTAGGGCCCGCGCAGCCGGGCGGCGGCCAGCCCGAGGAGGACGCCCAGCGCCCCCGAGGCCACGAGGGCGCCGACCACCCCGGCGAGCAGGGGAAGGAGCAGGCCTGCGACGCCGTCGGCCGCTCCGCTGCCCGCCAGAGCGTCCGCGACCCGGGTGGCCGTCAGGGCGTACCCGTACCCGCCGGCCGCCATCAGCACGGCGTGCCCCAGGGAGAGCTGCCCGGTGAGCCCGACCAGCAGGGTGAGCCCCGCGACGGCGGCGAAGATCCCCGCGGCCGTGGCGAGCTGGTAGTTGCGGTAGGGGTCGAGCAGGAAGGTACCGCCGAGGGCCAGGAGCGTGAGCAGCCCGGCGCGCAGGAGGAGCCTCGTCGCTGGGATCGCAGCAGGGCTCGTGGCGGGGCTCGTGGTGGCGGTGCTCATGCGGTCCGCGCCTCCCTCGTGGCGAAGAGTCCGTGCGGCCGCACCAGCAGCACGGCGGTGAGCAGCACGAGCACGGCGAGCGGTGCCGCCGCGGCCGAGGCGTACCCGGTCACGAGGGTCACCAGCACGCCGACGGCGAGCCCTGCGACCAGCGCCCCCACGGGCGAGTCGAGCCCGCCGACCACCGCTGCCGCGAAGGCGTTCACGAACAGCACGTCGGCGGCGTGCGGGTCCAGTCCGAGCCCCGTGGGGACGAGGAGCAGGGCCGCGAGCGCCGCCGTCGCGCTCGACAGCATCCAGCCGAGGGTGACCATGCGCGGCACGCGCACACCCAGCAGGCGGGAGGTCTCGGGGGCGAAGGCGGCGGCGCGCAGCCGGAGGCCGAGCGAGGTGCGGCTGAACAGCAGGGCGAGCCCGCCCATGACGACGGCGGCCACGACGAGCACGAACAGGTCGTAGGGGCTGAGCACGCTGACGCCGCCGACGTCGAAGGGCCGCTGCGAGAAGGGGGCGTGCACGGGCCGGTGGTCGGGGCCGAAGACCATGGCGAGCCCGGCCTGGAGCACCATGACCAGGCCGACGGCGACGATGATCCCGGGCAGCGGGGTCTCCTGCGGCACCAACCGCAGCAGGCCGCGTTCGACGACAGCGCCGAGCAGCGCACCGACGGCCAGCGCGACAGCCAGCCCGAGCCAGAAGGAGCCGCCGGCCGACGTCACGGCGAGGGCGACGTACACGGGCACGACCGCCATGGCCGCCTGCGCGAAGTTCACCGCCCGCGCGGCGCGGTAGACGATCACGAGCGACAGGGCGAAGAGCGCGAGGACGGCGCCGCGCGCGAGCCCGGTCGACAGGAGGAACACGAGTCTTTCCATGGCGGTGCCTCTCAGAAGCCCAGGTAGGCGTGGCGGAGGGCGGGGTCGGCGGCCAGCTCGGCGGCCGGGCGGTCGGCGACCACCTCGCCCAGGGACAGGACGACGCCGCGCTCGGCGACCGACAGCGCGCTCGTGACGTTCTGCTCGGCGAGGAGCACGGTGAGGCCGGTGGCCTCCGCCTGATCGCGCAGCACGCCGAGCAGCCGGGCGACCACGAGCGGCGCCAGGCCGAGCGAGGGCTCGTCGAGCAGCAGCACGTCGGGCCGGGACACGAGCGCACGGGCGAGCGCGAGCATCTGCCGCTCGCCGCCCGACAGGGTGTGGCCCGCGGCGTCGCGGCGCCGGGCCAGGGGTTCGAAGAGCTCGTACATCTCCGCGACGGCGGCGTCGACCGCGGGCCCACGGCGGGGGCGCCCGGCCTGCCGGAGGGCGCCGAGCCGGAGGTTCTCCGCGACGGTGAGCTCGACCACGACGCTGCGGCCCTCCGGCACGAGGGCGAGCCCGCGGCGCACACGGTCCTCGGTGCTCAGGGCCGACAGGTCGGCGCCGTCCAGCAGCACCCGGCCGGCGCGCGCCGGGAGCAGTCCCACCAGGGCCCGCAGCAGCGTCGTCTTGCCCGCGCCGTTGGCCCCGAGCAGGGCGACGAGGGCGCCGTCGGGCACCTCGAGCGACAGGCCGTCGAGCACGGGGGCGCCGTCGCCGTGGCCGACGGTGAGCCGGTCGATCGTCAGGGTGCTCACGGGCGCACCTCCCCCGCGGGGACGCCCAGGTAGGCCTCCTCGACGGCCGGGTCCCTGCGCACCTCGCCGGGTGTGCCGCACGCGATGACGCGCCCGAGGTCGAGCACCACCACGCGGTCGGCCACGTCCGTCACGAAGTCGACGTGGTGCTCCACGAGCAGCACGGCGCAGCCGCCGTCGGCCACCGTGCGCACCGTCCGCGCGAGCTGGTCGATGTCGGCGGCGCCGAGCCCGCCCGCGGGCTCGTCGAGCAGCAGGAGCCGGGGTCGGGTGACGAGGGCCCGGGCCAGCGCGACCCGCTTGCGCTCGGGGTAGGGCAGCGCGCCTGCGCGCACGGCGGCCACCGCGCCCAGCCCGAGCGCGGCGAGCACCTCGTGGGCCGCCGCCAGGTGGTCCCCCGTGAGACGTGTGCCGCTGAGCGGCACCAGCACGTTCTCCAGCACGGTGAGGCGGTCGAACAGCCCGAGGCCCTGCAGGGTCCGGGAGACCCCGGCACGCAGGAGCCCGGTGGCCGACGGCGGCGCGGGCTCGCCCCCGACGCGGACCTCGCCGCGCCGGGTGCGCACCAGGCCGCACACGGCGTTGAAGACGGTGGTCTTGCCGGCGCCGTTGGGGCCGATCAGGGCGACGGTCTCGCCGTCGGCCACGGTGAAGCCCACGTCGTCCAGCGCGGTGAGGCCGCCGAACGTGACGGTCAGCCCCGCGACCTCGAGCCGGGGCGGGCCGTCTGCCGTGCTGCCCGTCGTCGTCATACGGCACCTCTTCGTGTCGGGGCTGCCACGTCGCAGCCCTCCGGCAAGTACCGACCGGGCGGTATGTCACCTGCCCGGGTCACCCTCCGCTCCCCGCCGCACCCCACCTCAGCCGCGGTGCGGCATCGCGCTCGTCATGCCCCCGTCCACCACGATCTCCTGCCCCGTGACCCAGGCCGACGCCTCGCTCGCGAGGAACAGCACCGCCCCCGCGAGGTCGGCCGGCTCCCCCGGCCGGCCGAGCGGGATCACCAGGGCCTCCGGATCGATCCGGGCGCTCATCTCGGTCCGGACCAGCCCGGGGTGCACCGAGTTCACGCGGATCCCGTCCTTGCCCAGCTCGACGGCGAGCGACTTGGTCAGCCCGCGCACCGCGAACTTCGAGGCCGTGTACCCGTGCAGGCTCCAGCTCCCGCGCAGGCCCTCGACCGAGGAGATGTTGACGATCGAGCCCCGCCCGGCGGCCTTCATGGCGGGTACCACCGCACGGCAGCCGAGGAACGTGCCGGTCGCGTTGACCGCCATCACGGCGTCCCACTTGGCGAGCGTGAAGTGCTCGATCGGCGCCGCGTTCGCGATGCCCGCGTTGTTGACCAGCACGTCCACGGACCCGAGGTCCTCGACCACCCGGCCGACGACCCGGTCCCAGGCGTCCTCGTCGGTCACGTCCAGGTGCGCGAACCGCGCCCGCTCCCCGAGCACGTCGGCCAGGGCCTGCCCCTCGCCGTCGAGCACGTCGGTGACGACCACGTGCGCCCCGGCGTCGTGCAGCACCCGCACGTACGCCTCGCCGAGGCCGCGGGCGCCGCCCGTCACGAGCGCGACGCGCCCGGTCAGGTCGTGCAGCGCGGCGACGCCGGGCCCGGTCACGCCGCCACCCGCCCGACCGCTGCGTCGTCGGCCACGCGGACGACGAGCCGACCCGTCGTCGCACCGGCGGCCAGGCGGGCCACCGCGGCGGGCGCGTCCTCGAACGGGACCACGTCGCTCAGCACCGGGCGCACCGCGCCGGAGCCGGCGAGCTCGTCCAGCGCGGCGTGCGCGGCGTCCACGAGGTCCGGCCTGCGCTGCTGGTACAGCGCCCAGTGGAGCCCGAGCACCGAGTAGTTCTTCACCAGCGCGAGATCGGGCCGCACCGTGGGCAGCTGCCCGCTCGCGAACCCGACCACGACGATCCGGCCCTCGAACCCGACGCACCGCGTGGACCGCTCGAACGAGTCGCCGCCCACGGGGTCGAACACCACGTCGACGCCGGGCCGGCGCAGGGCCGACACCCAGTCGTCGTCACGCAGGTGCACCTCGTGGGCCCCGGCGTCGAGGGCCGCGGCCTTCTTGGCCTCGCTGCCGACCACGCCGACCACGCGCGCCCCGGCCGCCCGGCCGAGCTGGCACGCGGCCGTCCCGACGCCGCCCGCCGCCGCGTGCACGAGGAGCGTCTGCCCGGCCTGCAGCCCGCCGCGCCGGTGCAGCCCGAACCACGCCGTCTGGTAGGCGATGGTCAGGGCGGCAGCCTGCGCGTCGTCCAGGGCCGACGGCGCGGCGTGCACCGCCTCGACCGGCACCGTGGCGTACTGCGCCAGCACCCCGATCTTCGACCCGACCACACGGTCACCCACGCGCACCCGGGCGCCGTCGGCCACGCCCTCACCGAGCGCGACCACGTCGCCGCACAGCTCGATGCCGGGCACGAACGGCAGCTCCGGGCGCACCTGGTACTCGCCGCGCGCGAGCAGCACGTCGGGGAAGTTCACCGCGACGGCCCGCACGCGGACCAGCACCTCGCCCGGCCCCGGCTCCGGCACCGGGACGTCGTGCAGCTTCATGACCTGGTCCGGTTCCCCGTGGGAGACCACCCGCCACGCCGTCATCGCCGTGGGTACGTTCACGCGTCAGTCCTCTCCTGGTGCTCGTCCGATGCTCCGCAGGAACAGCTCGGTGAGCTGCTCCGCCACCTGGGCCGCCGTCAGCGGGCCGTCCGGCGAGTACCACTGGGAGAGGTAGTGCACGTCGGAGAAGAAGTGCGCGATGAGCATCGCCGTCGGCACGTCACCCCGGAACACCCCCTCGTCGATGCCGCGGCGCAGCAGCGCCTCGAACTCCTCGTGGTACTCGCGCCGGCGCCGCTTGACCTCGGCCTGCCGGTCCGGCATGAGCATGTGCTGGCTGCGGGTGAAGACGGTGCCCTCGGGCATGAACTCGATCGACGTGGCCACCACGTCCTCGCACACGGCGCGCAGCACGTCCTCGACGGCGTCACCGCGCTCGGCGCCGCGCGCGACGATCTCGTCGAGACGCGCCTTCTGCAGGGACAGCAGCCGGTCGTAGATCGCGAACAGCAGGTCGTCCTTGGAGGAGAAGTAGTGGTACATCGCCCCCTTGGTGACGCCGGCCGCCGCGACGATCTCCTGGACGCTCGTGGTCGCGTACCCCTGCGTGGAGAAGAGGTCGAGGGCTGCCCGCAGGACCTGGTCCTGGACGTTCGTGGTGCGCATGGGCACATCCTTCACCGTCACCACCTCCGCCGCCCGGCTCATCCCGCGCTCCGCACGCTCGCGCCGCCGTCGACCAGGAGGGTCTGGCCGGTGACCCAGGCCGCGTCGTCCGACAGGAGGAAGGCGGCGGGGCCCGCGACGTCGTCCGGCTCGCCCAGCCGGCGCAGCGGGTAGGCGTTCGCGGCCTCCTCCTCGCGGCCCTCGTACAGGGCGCGCGCCATCCGGGTGCGGACCACCCCTGGCGCGAGTGCGTTCACGCGGGTGTGCGGGGCGAGCTCGTCGGCGAGCTGCACGGTCAGGTTGATCAGCGCCGCCTTGGTCACGCCGTAGAAGGCGATGCCGGGGCTCGCCGCCGTCCCGGCGACCGACGCCATGTTCACCACGGAGCGCAGCGGGGCCCCCGCGGCCGAGGCCGCTGCCACCACCTCGCGGGTCCACTCCAGCGCGGCGATCACGTTCACGTCGAGGATCTTGCGCGCCGCCGCGACGTCGACCTCGGCCAGCGGCCCCCAGGCCGGGTTGATGCCCGCGTTGTTCACGAGGTGGTCGAGTCGCCCGAAGCGGTCGGCCGCCTGCGCGACGGCGTCCGCCCGGTGCGCGGCGTCGTCCGCCTTGCCCGCCACGCCCAGGGCGCGGTCCGCGCCCAGGTCGTCGACCGCCTCCGCGAGCGAGTCGGCCGACCGGCCGGTGATCACCACGCGGCCGCCCTCCGCCACGAGGCGGTGCGCGATCGCGCGGCCGATCCCTCTGCTGGCCCCGGTGACGAGAGCGACCCTGCCCTCGAACCTGCCGGCGACGTCGTCGTCTGCCACTCACCCTCCCTGTGCCGGGCCTCGCCGATCAGTCATACCGTCTGGTCGGTTTGGCGAACATAGCACGACGGCCCGCCCGCGGACCAGGGGCTTCACCCGGCCTGCCCGACCTCCGCCGCGAACGCCAGCAGCGCGGCCGCCAGCGCGTCCGGGGCCTCCTCCGCCATGTGGTGGCCGGAGTCGATGCCGTGCCCCCGCAGGTCGGAGGCCCACGGTCGCCAGACGGCGAGCGGGTCGCCGTACAGATCCTCGATGTCGTCGCGCAGCGACCAGAGCACCTGCACGGGCATCTCGAGGCGGCGCCCGGCTGCCCGGTCGGCGCGCTCGGCGTCGGCGTCGACGCCGAGCCCCGCCCGGTAGTCCTCGAGCATCGCGCGCACCACCTCGGGCCGGCGCACGGCCGCCCGCCACTCGTCGTGGTTCTCCTGCCCCATGACCGCGGGGTCGCCGCGATACCACGCGTCGGGGTCTGCCGTGATGACCCGCTCCGGCGTCTCGGGCTGAGCGAAGAAGTACCAGTGCCACCACTCGGTGGCGAACCGGACGCCGAGGCGGTCCAGGTGCTCGCTGAGCGGGATCCCGTCGAGAAAGCTCACGCGGACGACGGCGTCCGGGTGGTCGAGCGCGAGGCGCAGCGCCACGTAGCTGCCCCGGTCGTGGCCCGCCACCGCGAACCGCTCGTACCCGAGCGCGCGCAGGACGGCGACCATGTCGCCCGCGACCGCGCGCTTGGAGTGGGCGCTGTGGTCGGCGGCCGGAGGCGGACCCTCCGACCGTCCGTAGCCGCACAGGTCGGCACACACCACCGGCAGCCCGCCTGCCACGAGCAGCGGCGCCACCCTGTGCCACGTCGCCGACGTGCGCGGGTGCCCGTGCAGCAGCAGGAGGGGCGGCCCGTCGCCGGGGTGGTGGCGCGTGAGGATCCTGGCGGGGCCGACGTCGACGAGCTCCTCGGTGAAGTCCTCGAACATCGGCCCATGATGGGCGGCCCCGGCCTCACTCGCCCGCCGGGCGCCCGCTCGATCGCTTCGCATCTTGTTGCCCGGGACACCCCCAACCGGTTTGATAGCCGCCATGACCACGACGCCCGCCACGACTGCACCGAGCGTCGCCACCGTCGGGCTCGAGGCCGCGCCGAGCCGCCTCTCCGCCCGGCTGGCGACGCGGCCGGAGGCCCAGCGCGTGCTCGACCTCGCTCGCGAGACGTTCATCGAGGGCTACCGGATCGACATGGCGCCGCTGGCCGCGCGCCTGGGCGTGGACAGGACGTCGGTCTTCCGCTGGGTCGGCAACAGGGACGCGCTGCTGAGCGAGGTGCTGTGGTCGCTCGCCGTGCCCACCCTCGTGCAGGCCGACCGCGCGACCGAGCACCTGTCCGGCGCGCAGCGCCTGGCCGACCTGCTGACCACGTTCACGCGCGACCTCATCGAGGCCGACTACTTCCGGGCCTTCCTGCGCCGCGAGCCCGCCCGCTCGCTGCGGCTGCTCACCACGGCAGACAGCCCCATCCAGCGGCGCTTCGTGGCCACGGTCGAGTGGCTCGTCGTGCGCGACCTCGGCCCCGAGCCGTTCGGCGGCACCATCGAGCCCGGCGAGCTCGCGTACCTGCTGGTGCGCATCTCGGAGTCGCTCACCTACGCCGACCTCATCACCGGCGACGAGCCCAGCCCCGCCCGCGCGCGGACGGCGTTCCGGCACGTCCTGCGCGTGACCTGACCGGACGGGACGACCTGTGCCGGTCCTCCGCGCAGCCGCTGGCAGCCGGGCCGACGATTCGGCAGAGTGAGGCCATGGACTTCACTCGCCCCTATCCCCCGGACCCGTACACCCTGCTGCCCGCCCCCGCGACGTTCACGCTCACGAGCGAGGACCTGTCCGACGGCGAGCGCATGCCCGACGCGCACGCGGCCCACGACAAGGGCCTGTCCCCCGCGCTGGAGTGGACCGGCTTCCCCGAGGGCACCCGGTCGTTCGTCGTGACCTGCTACGACCCGGACGCGCCGACGCCGATGGGATACCACCACTGGACGGTCGTCGACCTCCCGGCCGACGTGACGTCCCTGCCCGCCGGCGCGGGCGCCCCCGGCGGCTCGGGCCTGCCCGCCGGCGCGTTCCACACCGACAGCGACGGCCACACCCCCGGCTACGAGGGCGCCGCGCCGCCGCCCGGCGATCACCCGCACCGCTACATCTTCGCGGTGCACGCGCTCGACGTCGCCCCCGGCGAGCTGGGGCTGGGCCCGGACGCCACGAACGCGCAGGTGGCGTTCAACGTGTACTTCCACCTGCTGGGGCGCGCCACGCTCACGGCGACGTACAGCCGATGACCGCGACGCCGCCCACGCTGGGCGACCTCGCCTGGGCGCCCGCGCTCGAGCGCCCCGGCCTGCTCGCCGACCCCGTCCGCGCCGCGCTGACCGCCTGGGCCGAGACCGATCCCCGCGTCGCCGGGCTCGTAGCCGTCGCCGAGATCGACCCCGACCACGCCGAGACCGCGACCCTCAACGACGTGCACGGCCTGCCGCCCGAGGCGTCGGCCAACTGCGTGCTGGTCGCGGGCCGCCGCGGCGAGGAGGAGCGCCTCGCGGCCTGCGTCGTGCCCGCCACGACGTACGCCGACGTCAACAAGCGCGTGCGCAAGCTGCTCGACGTGCGCAAGGCGTCGTTCCTGCCCACCGACCGCGCCGTCGCCGAGTCCGGCATGGAGTACGGCGGCATCACACCCGTCGGTCTGCCCGCGGCCTACCGCGTGCTCGTCGACGCCCGGTTCGAGCAGGAGGGCACCCTCGCGCTCATGGGCTCGGGCGTGCGCCGCTCCAAGCTGCTGATGCCGGGGCCGCTGCTGTGCGCGCTGCCGGGCGCGGAGGTCACCCCCGACCTGGGCGTGCCGCGCTGAGCCTGCGCCCACCCGCAGGCCTCACCCCGGCGGGATCCGCCCGTCCAGCGCGGCGGACATCCGCTCGGCCAGCCCGGCGGCGTCGAACCGCACGTCGCCGCCGGGCGTCAGCGCCGCCCGGACGTAGCGCCGGAACTCCTCGCTGAGCCCCACGTAGTGCTGCAGGCGCGGGCGGGGCGCCGCCCCGTCCAGCGCCCGCCGCAGCGCGTCGTTCGCCTTGCGCAGCGGCTCGTTGGTGCCCTGCGCCCCCTTGCCCGTCGCGTAGTCCACGAGGGAGGCGGCCAGCCCGTCCGTGTCCGCCTCGCGCGCCCAGGGCGCCGCCGGGTCCCGGTACGGCGCCTCGCGGCCGGCCGCGAACCCGCCGCGCTCGAAGACGACCACCGCAGGAGCGCGCGGACCCAGCGCGCGTAGGTGCCGACCCGCACGAGCGCGGCCAGACCGAGCAGCACGAGCACGACGGAGGCGATCAGCAGGGCGATCTGCGCCTGGCGGCCCACGACTCCCATCGCGGTGGTGCACAGGCCCGCCACGGCGACGAGCACGGTCAGGACGGTGGTGCGGTAGTCCTCCCACCAGGAGGGGGACCGACCCCGTTCCCGGCGTCCCGACCCCTCCGGCTGCCCCGTCGCACCCATCCGTTCCTCCCCGAACGTCCGGGTCTGATATCTACCACAAACAGGTCGGAACGGGGTCGAAAAGGATGCGGATCAGCGCAGCACGGACCGCCGGCTGCCGTCCATGGCCTCCTGGCGGATCCGCTCCTGGCGCTCCTGCCAGTCCTTGAACTGCGCCTGCGCCTCGAGCTCCTTGGCGCTGGGTGCCACACCCACGACGACGAGCAGCAGGATGGTGCTGATCGTGACGCCGATGATGAGCGGGCCCAGCAGGGCGGACGCGGTCACGCCGCCGTCGGGCACGACGAGGCCGCCGCGGACGACCTCCGCACGCATCGCCGCCATGCCCGTGTAGTGCATGCCGGACACCGCGATCCCCATGACGACGGTCGCCCCGATCCCGGCGACGAGCGTGCGCACCTTGGCCGCGAGCCACAGGCCCGCGGTCGCGGCGACGATACCGACGAGCACCGACACCGTGACGATCACGAGGTCGTAGGTGACCTCGACGCCGACGTCGACCGCGCGCATGCCGAGGTAGTGCATCGCGGAGATGCCCAGGCCGGTGACCACGCCGCCGCCGATCAGCGCGGCGACGCCGACGCCCTCCGCACGGACGATGAACAGGCCGAGCCCCACGACCAGGACGGCGAGGACCCCGCTGGCGATCGTCAGGCCGACGTCGTAGCGGGTCTCGGTGCCGCGCACGTGGAAGCCGAGCATCGCGACGAAGTGCATGACCCAGATCCCCGTCCCCCCGATCGCGACCGCGCCGAGGGCGAGCCAGCCCGTGCTCGCGGCTCCGCGGGAGACGCGGGCGCGGGCGGTGCAGGTCAGGCCGACGGCGCACCCGGCGCACGACAGCAGGAACGAGAGGACAGGGGTGACCCAGCCCATCGCGAAGTGTTCGATCATGAGGTCTCTCCGTGCACGTCTCGCCAAGTGTGGGATCGCTACCATCGGGGTTCATGCAAAGTAAATAGCCGGGATGGTGAGACATGCACCGTTTGCGCCGGGTGAACTTGCCCCGAGAGGGGGTGATCTTCGGCATGCAGGACGCGCGGCCCAGGTGTGACCTGGCTCGCATGCTCGAACCGTTGCGAAGGGGTCCCGAAGTTAGGTTAGGCTCACCACCGTGACCACCCAGACCCAGGGGCTCGACGCCCGGCCCATGCGCATGTTCGACGTCGAGGTCGCGCGCGTGACGCGGCTGTGCCCCTCCTTCGTCCGGTTCACCTTCCGGGGCCCTGACCTCGACAAGTTCGCCGACAACGGCCGCGACCAGCGCATCAAGCTCCTCCTGCCCTCCCCCCGGGGCGGCTGGGACGCCCTGCGCCGCGACGACCCCGACTGGTACACCGCCTGGCGCGCCCTGCCCGACGAGGAGCGCAACCCCATGCGCACCTACACGGTCCGCACGGTGCGGCAGAACCTGCGCGAGGTCGACGTCGACGTCGTGATGCACGGCGACGCGGGCCCCGCCTCGCGCTGGGCCCTGTCGGCCGCCGCCGGTGACCCGCTGGTCATCATGGGCCCCAACGCGGAGTATGACGGCGTGCACGGCGGCGTCGAGTTCGCCCCGCCGTCGCGCAGCCACGCGCTGCTGCTGGCCGGCGACGAGACCGCCGCCCCCGCGATCGCCGCGATCTGCGAGTCGCTGCCCCGTGACGCCGTGGGCGAGGTCTTCCTCGAGGTGCCGCACCCCGAGGACGGCTGGGACGTCGCCGCACCGGAGGGCGTGCGCATCCACTGGCTCGCCCGCGACGGGCGCGAGCACGGCGACGTGCTGGTCCCCGCCGTGCAGGAGGCCGCCGACCGGCTGCTCGCCATGGGCGTGCGCCCCTCGGCGGCCGAGACGACCCCCGCGCTGACCGCCGCGGGCCTCGACCTGTCGGGCGAGGCGGAGGACGTCGACATCGACGCGGGCATCCTCTGGGAGGTGCCGGTCGACCGGGCCGGGCACCCCCTGGTCCAGGAGACCGTGCTCTACGCGTGGCTCGCGGGCGAGGCGGGCGTCATCAAGACGCTGCGCCGCTACCTGGTCAACGAGTGCCAGGTGGACCGCAAGTCGGTCGCGTTCATGGGCTACTGGCGCAAGGGCCGCGCCGAGAACTGAGCGGCGCACGGGAGGGGAGGCTCAGGCCTCCCCTCCCGGCACGCGCGTCGCCCACGCGGCGACCGCGACCGCGGACGCCACGTTGAGCGAGTCCACTCCCCCGGACATCGGGATGCGGACCGTCAGGTCGCACCCCGCGACGGTGCTCGCCTTGAGCCCGTCGCCCTCGGTGCCGAGCACGAGCGCGAGCTTCCCGGGCGGGTCGGCCACCAGGTCGTCCAGCGACACCGAGTCGTCCTCCAGCGCCAGCGCCGCCACCGTGAAGCCCTGCGCGCGCAGGGTGTCGATGCCGGCCGGCCACGGGTCGATCCGCGTCCATGGCACCTGGAACACGGTGCCCATCGAGACGCGCACCGCCCGGCGGTAGAGGGGGTCCGCGCAGCTCGGCGTGAACAGCACCACGTCCACGCCGAGCGCCGCGCACGCACGCATGGCGGCGCCCACGTTGGTGTGGTCGACGATGTCCTCCAGGACGACGACCCGCCGCGCGCCCTCCAGCAGCTCGCTCACCTCGCGCAGGGGCGGCCGGTGCATCGCGGCCAGCGCCCCGCGGTGCAGGTGGAAGCCCGTGATCTCCTTCAGCACGGGCTCCTCGGCCACGTAGACGGGCACGCCGGGCGGGATGACGTCCGCCATCGAGTCGAGCCACTTCGGGGCCATGAGGAACGAGCGGGGGCGGTGGCCCGCCGCCACGGCGCGCCGGATGACCGTGGAGCTCTCGGCGATGTAGAGGCCCTTGGCCGGCTCGTGCCGGGAGCGCAGGACCACGTCCGTGAGGCGGTTGAAGTCGGCGAGCCGGTCGTCGGCGGGGTCGTCGACGTGGACGACGTCGGGGAAGGTCACCCGCTCATTCTCCCTGCCTCGGCGCGTGCACCGGGACCCGGGTCGCCCGGCGCGCCGGGCGGGGCGACCGTTATCTGCCCGTGATCTCTCACAGCGAAATCGTGTCGGCTTCCCCCGCGGCCCAAGATTACCTATGCTCCGGGGCAAGGAAACTTCGTCTCACCGATGAGGAGAGTTGCGATGAGAACTGCCCGGAGTCCCCGCTCGTCCCGTGCCCGCCGCAGCAAGGACACGGTTCCGCATCCCGCGCTACCCCCCTCCTACGCAGCGATGATCGAGCGCACGCCCTCCCTGGACGCGGCGGAGCTCGACGGCCTCCTCGAGCGGGTCCTCGCCGGCGCCGACGCCGCGCGCACCCTCGAGTCGACAGCAGTCTCCCCCAGCCTTCGGACGCAGCTCGAAGCGCGGGTCAAGGAAGGGCAATACGCAAAGGAGCGTCTCGTCCTGACCCACCTCCGTCTCGTCCCTGCCGTCGCGAGCGCGTACGCCGGCCGCATGCCGTTCATGGACCTCGTCCAGGAGGGGAACGTGGGCCTGGTCCGCGCCGCCGACTCCTACGACCCCGCGCACGGCACGTTCGCCGCCTACGCCCACCGCTGGGTACGCCGCTCCATCGTCCGCGCCGTCGCCGCGGCCGAGCAGGCGTCCGCCGCCGGCCAGGACGGGCCCACCCCCGAGCAGACCATGATGCGCCGCAGCATCCGCCAGGCCGTCGCCAAGCTCGACGCCGTCGAGGCGCGCGTGCTGGAGCTGCGCTTCGGCCTCGCCGACGGCACGACGCGCACCCTCGACGAGATCGGCCGCCGCCTCGGCGTGACCAAGGAGCACGCGGCCCAGATCCTCGAGACGGCGCTGGCCCGCCTGCGCGACGTCGTCAGCCCCGCCCCGATCGCCGCGTGACCGCCGGCTGGGCTCCCGACGGCCCAGCCGGCGTCAGCCGAGAGATCACCTCGTCCAGAGCGACGTGATAGGCCCACGAGGACTGGTAGCCCGAGTGGGCCGCCACCGCGAAGAGGTAGGCCGAGCGGTCCATCTCCTCCGCCCCGCGGTCCGTGTCGTTCTCCCCGTACCCCACCACCGGGAAGCCCAGGAAGTCGGTGCGCCGCCACAGGTTCACCCACGCGGGCTTCGCACCGCAGGTCAGCAGCGACATCAGCGTGACCTGTTCCCCCGAGCCGGGCTCGGGGCGTCCCGGCGTCAACGGCGCCGCCGGGGCCGCCCCGGGTCCGGGACCACCCGCCAGCTGGCCGCCCCACGGGTCGGCCGACCAGGCCGGGCCGGTCGACGGCGGCGTCCCCGTCGTCGACGGCCCGAGGAGGTCGGGGAAGAAGCGGCCGAAGAACGGCCGTAGCTGCACGCCGTAGGTCAGCAGACCGATGCGCCCGTCCGGCGCGCCCGACGGCGGCGTCCCGGGGCCCGCGCCGTCGGCCGAGCCGGGCACGGGGTTGCCCGCCCGGATGAGCAGCACGGCAGCGGCCAGCACGCCGCCCATCGAGTGCGCCGACAGCACGACGCGACGCGACGGGGCCACGCGGTCGCGCTCGGCGTCGTCCGCGACGTCGGCGGCGGTGAGCCAGGCGTCGACGCGCGAGCGGACCTCCGGCACGACCCGCTCGGCGTAGCTCGGCGGGCCGAACGGGTGCGCGCTGCGCGGCAGGAAGCACATGAGGTCCCACAGCAGGCCCCAGGGGCGGGACGGGCCGCCCCCGCCCGTGCCGCCGGCCAGGGCGCTGACCACGAGCGTCGCCGCGAGCACACCGAGGGCGGGCACCGCGAGGTTCGACAGCCACTCCGGCACCTGGACGGTGCCCGTGTCGGAGTGCTGCGCGATGAGCGGGATGTGCGCGACGAGCGCCGCGACGTAGGCAGCGGCGGCCAGGGCGCCGACGGCGAGCTCGGCGCGGTGCGACATCGCGGCGACCTGCCGGCCGCGCAGCACGCGCTCGAGCACGGGTTTGGGGCCGCCGTCGGGGTC
>NZ_JABEMG010000063.1 GCF_013004695.1 Promicromonospora citrea | reverse complement strand
ATGAGCGCGGCAGCGCCGATCATGTGCAGCCCGGCGAGCAGCTCGGGCAGGTGCGCGAGCCGCGGCGCGACCTCGGGCAGGCTGACGAGCTCCCCGGCGAGCTCGCCCGCCGGCACGCCGAGCAGGGCGCGGGCGCCGCGGAGGGTCAGCGACACGCTCACGCCGCGCTGGCGTCCGTCGTGACGGATGGCAGCGGGCCGGGTGTGCAGCCCGGACACGCACGACCACGCACGTCGCCGCGACCCCTCCTGCCCGGCCCAGGACACATCGATCGGCTCGTCCAGGGGCAGCTCGAACGTCAGCGCCGTGCCCGGCAGACCCCGGTGCACGCCCGGTGCCCCCATGTCGACGTCGTACGGGACGACCGCCGAGACATAGGGCGCGAGCGCCGTCGGGAGGGCGGCTGTGCCGTGGGTCACACCTCCACGGTAGCCGTGGGGTCCGACACCGCCGTCGACGCCAGCCCGACCAGGCGCTCCGCCTTGAGCTCGGTCTCGTGCCACTCGGCCGTCGGGTCCGAGCCCCACGTGATGCCCGCGCCGGTGCCGAAGCGGAGCACACCGTCGGCCCACCAGAAGGTGCGGATACCGACCGCGAGGGACGCCTCGCCGTCGTCCACCCAGCCGACCGCACCGCAGTACGGGCCGCGGGGGACCGGCTCGAGCTCGCGGATGAGGCGCAGCGCGCTCGACTTCGGGGCGCCGGAGACCGAGCCGGGCGGGAAGGTCCCCTCCAGGAGCAGGCGCCACAGCTCGCCCGAGCGGGCGACGTCGTCGCGCACCGTGCCGCGCACGCGGGAGACGAGGTGGACCAGACCGGGGTGCTCCTCGACCGCGAGCAGCGACGTCACGGCGACGGTGCCGGGGCGGCACACGGTCTGCAGGTCGTTGCGCACCAGGTCGGTGATCATCACGTTCTCGGCGCGGTCCTTCTCCGTGAGCCCGTCCGGTGTGCGGGCCGTGCCCTTGATGGGGCCGGACTCGACGACCGTGCCGTCCGGTCCGCGCCGCACCGCCAGGTACAGCTCGGGGGAGGCGCTGACCACCCACACCGGGTCCAGGCCGGTGGACGCGGGCACGTGCACGGCGGCCGCGTGCGGCGCGGGGTTGCCGGCGGCCAGGCGGGCGGCGAGGGCACGGGCGTCGGGTTCCTGCCCGTCGGCGGGCAGCGGCGCCGACAGCACCCGGCAGATGTTGGCCTGGTAGACGTCGCCCTCGCGCACATGGTCGCGCACGCGCCGCACGGAGGCCTCGTAGGCGGCCCGGTCCATCGACGTCGCCCAGTCACCGGGCGCCGGCCCGCCCCAGCGGTCGCCGTCCTCCTGGGCCGGGCCGACGGCGTCGGCCACCTGGGCGAACCGCCACGCGCGTGCCCTGCCCTCGAAATCGGCGACGACGAACCAGGTGCCCGTCGCGAGCCGTCCGGGCTCGGCGCGGACGTCCACGCACTCGACGGCGCCGGAGGCGACACGGCCCGCGAAGCTCGCCCAGCCGGTGTCGTGCGTCACGGCGTCGGGCGGGCCATGAGGCCAGGTCGGGGCGCGACCGGCGCGATCACGCGGCCCGCGCGCAGGCGCTGGGGAGAGGAGACCACGGGACAACCGTACGGCGGCGCGCGCGATTGGACGGTTCGCCCCTCGGTCGATTACTGTTCATCACGCCGGAACACCGGGGGAAACCCCAGGACGACCGGCTTCGCGGATGTAGCTCAGTGGTAGAGCATCACCTTGCCAAGGTGAGGGTCGCGGGTTCAAGTCCCGTCATCCGCTCGGAACACCGCTCTCTCGGGCTCTCGGCCCAGAGAACCCGAGCATGGTGGGTTGGCCGAGAGGCGAGGCAGCGGCCTGCAAAGCCGTATACACGGGTTCGAATCCCGTACCCACCTCGCAGGCGCGACGGGCGATTGGCGCAGCGGTAGCGCGCTTCCCTGACACGGAAGAGGTCACTGGTTCGATCCCAGTATCGCCCACCAGCAAGGCCCCGGACCACGTGGTCCGGGGCCTTTCGCACGTCCCGCCCTGCTACCCGCGCCCCCGCCACCGCGCCACGCTCCGCGCCTGCCCCTCGTGGATGTCGGCGACCCACTCCCACCCCGGCTCGACCCCGGGACCGAGCCGCGGGTCGTCGGGCGTCCGGCCCGCTCCCAGCGCCACGACGTACGCGCGGTCGAGGTCGATCCGCGCCCGCACCTCGTCGGCTCCGGCGGCGACGTCACCGTGCCCCGGGACGGCCACCCGCACCCGGTCGCCGAGCCCCGCGAGGCGGTCCAGCCCGGTCAGGTACCCGGTGAGCGGGTCGCTCTCCTCGGTGAAGTCGTCGAGCATGGGCACGAAGACGTCGGACAGCATGTCGCCCGCCGCGAGCACGCCGGCCTCCTCGACCAGCAGGGCCGCGTGGCCGGGGGAGTGGGCGGGATGCTCCACGACGCGCACGGCCGGCCCGTCCCACGGCACGTGGGTGGCAGCGGCGGGCAGGGCGGCCACCCGGCCGAATCCGTCCAGGGTCATGTCGTCGGCGATCGCGGTCAGCATCAGCGGCCTACCCCGGGCGGGGCGTCCAGAACCGTCGGGACGTACTCCAGCAGCTGCAGGTCGCCGTCGAAGATCCGGTGCGTGACCAGGTCGAGCGAGACGTCCGGGTAGCCGTCGAAGACGCGCTCCTTGCCGGAGGCCCCCGTGATCACGGGGAAGACGACGACGCGGAAGGTGTCGACGAGGCCCGCCCGGAGCAGGGAGCGGGACAGGCTCAGGCTGCCGAGCGTGCGCAGCGGGCGCTCGTGGGTCTCCTTCAGCTCCCGGACGGCCTCGACGGCGTCACCGGTGACCAGCTCGGTGTTCGCCCAGTCGAGGGGTTCGGTGAGGACCGAGGAGAACACGATCTTCGGCAGGTCGGCCATCGGGTCGTCGGGGGTGCCACCGTGCTTGGCCGACATCATGCGGTACGTCGTCGCGCCCAGGAGCGTCGTGTGCCGGGTCTCGGCGTCCTCGCCGAGAAAGGCGAGGTACTCGGGGCCGCCTCTGCCCCAGAGCTCCGGCCAGCCCTCGGCCGCGGCGTAGCCGTCGAGCGAGATGATGAGGTCCACCATGAGGTCGGGCACCGGTCTCTCCTTCGTGGTCCTGGGTCGTGCTGCTTGTTCAGGCTCCTGGACGGTGAGACCGGTGCCCCGGCCGTGACTCATCGGTCACTGCGTCGTGTAGTGCTCCACGCTCATCACGAGGATCACGCGGTCCGCGCTGTCCGGGGGCGGCGTCTGGTCGGGGTTGCCGTAGCGCTTGCCGAGGTGCACGTAGAAGTCACCGGTCGGGTCCGGGACGACCTCGACGAGCTTCCCGCGCACCTCGAGGTAGTTGAACGGGTTCTCGGGGTTGACGATCGCGAGGCTCATCGAAGGGTTCTGCTGCAGGTTGCGGAACTTCGCGCGGTGGGTGGTGTGCGTGAAGCGCAGCGTCTCGCCGTCGAAGTCGAACCACATGGGGTTGACCTGCACGCCGCCGTCGGGGCGGACGGTGCCCAGGAACGCGTAGTTCGGGTTCTGCAGCAGGTGGATCAGGTGGGCGGGGATGATGTCCGTGGCGCTCATGCCGTCGAACATAGCCCCGCGCCCAGCCCCGTGCAGGTGGCGCGGGCATTTCGATTGGACCGGCACGCCGTTCGTGAACTACTCTTCCGGAGCGTCACCACGCGGGGCCGACGGCCTCGTGAGGGTGCATTCGCGGATGTAGCTCAGTGGTAGAGCATCACCTTGCCAAGGTGAGGGTCGCGGGTTCAAGTCCCGTCATCCGCTCGATACCCGCATCGGTGGGAGCACGGTGGGTTGGCCGAGAGGCGAGGCAGCGGCCTGCAAAGCCGTACACACGGGTTCGAATCCCGTACCCACCTCGGGCGATTGGCGCAGCGGTAGCGCGCTTCCCTGACACGGAAGAGGTCACTGGTTCGATCCCAGTATCGCCCACCAGCAGCCCCGGACCATCACGGTCCGGGGCTTTCTGCATGAACCCCGTCCGGGGTCCGCTCCGAGAACGACCTCGGGGACAGATCGGAGCCCGAAAGTGTCCCGCAGGTCGTTCTCGACGCCCGTCGCCGCGGGGCATCGGGCGGGGGCCGCAGCCCTCAGCCGGCCAGGCGGGCGCGCAGCGCCCTGATGTGGCCCGGGGTCAGGCCGCCCGCCGTCAGGTAGGCCTCCACCGAGCCGTGCTCGGCCCGCAGGTGCGCCAGGGCGCCGAGGATCACGGCCCGCGTCGGGTCCGTCTCCCGGCCCGCCGGGATCGCGCGGTCGGGGTCGAGCGCCGCGTACCGGGGCGCGAGCCGGGCGTTGGTCTCCTCGTAGTCGGCGCCGATCGCGTCCGGCTCCGCGCCCACCACGCTCAGGACAAGCGCCACGACCAGGCCCGTGCGGTCCTTCCCCGCGGCGCAGTGCACCAGCACGGGCCCCTCGGGGGCGTCGGCGACGGCGGCCACGGCGCGCGCGAACAGCTCGGGCCGCCGGTCCAGCAGGCCGGTGTAGAGGTGGACCCACGGACCCTCTTCGGGGTCGCCGGGGCCCTGGACGGGCAGGTGCTGGTCGGCGAGCGGGCTCGGGAACAGCGCCGTCTCGTCGGGCCGGCGCAGGTCGATGACCCGCACCGGCCCGTACGCCCGCGCGGCGGCCACGCCGTCGTCGGTGAGGAACGCCGGGCTGTCGGAGCGCACGAGCGCACGCGGCAGCACGGTGCCGCCGCCGGTGAGCGGCATGCCGCCCAGGTCGCGCACGTTGAGGCAGCCGGGCCAGTCGAGGTGGAGCGGGGTGTAGTCCGTCACGTCGACGGAGGCTAGCGCTCCGGCTCGGCCTCGCGCAGGGGAGCCCGGCCCTTGCGCATCTCGACGGCGATCTGCTCGGCGTCCAGCAGGTCGAGCAGCTTGCCGAGCTGCGCCGAGTCGTACGTACCGGCCGCCCGCGCCGCGAGCAGCTCCTCGCGCTGGGCCGCGATCGTGGCCAGGCGCAGCTCCCGGTACTGGGCGAAGCGCTCCTTGTCGAGCACCGCGTCCTCGTCCTGCGACTCGTGCTCGCGCACCATGTCCTTGCGCACGCGGGCCACCACGGCCGTGTCGTACCGCGAGCCGTCGGGCCGGCGCGGGCTCTCCAGGAACGCGCGGGCGGCCTGCTCGGTGTCGCGGCGCAGCGCGGGCAGGTCGTTCGCCGTGTCCTGGCCGACGAGACCCAGCCGGCGGGCCACCCACGGCAGGGTGCTGCCCTGGACCAGCAGCGTGCCGAACGCGACGCCGAACGCGACGAGGATGAGGAACGAGCGGCTGGGCGTCTCCGGGGGGAGCGTCTGCGCCGCGGCGAGCGTCACCACGCCGCGCATGCCCGCCCACACCAGCAGCGTGCCCTCGCGCCAGCCCAGCGGGCGGGACAGGTCGTAGTCGATGTCCGCCCGGCGCCGCCGCACGACGTCCTGGATACGGTCGATGCGCTCGGCGGTCGAGCGGCGCCCCTTGCGGCGTCGTCCGGTCGGGCCGGTGTCCTCGGTCGTGTCGGCGGTGCGCGACACCGTGGCGGCCCGCTCGTCGAGCCGGTCCTGGAAGGCCGTGAGGGTGGCCCGCACGGCCTCACCGCGCCGGGCCCTGCGGGCCTGGATGCCGATCAGCGGCGTGACGAACGCGGTACGCACCACGAGGATGGCGACGCTCGCGACGCCCGCGACCACGACGGCCCGCCAGACCGACCCGTGCTGGACGTGCACGTCCTCGACCAGTGCGAAGAGCTCCAGGCCCATGACGAGGAACACCGCGCCCTCGAGCAGCAGCTCCACCGTGTGCCAGTTGGACCGCTCCGCGATGCGGTCCCGCGGCCGCAGGTGCCGGGCGGCGCCGTTGCCGGTGACCAGGCCCGCCGCGACGACGGCGACCAGGCCGGAGGCGTGCAGCTCCTCGGCCGGCAGGTAGGCGGCGAACGGCACGACGAACGACATGGCGGTGCTCAGCGCCGCGGTCTGCAGGCGCTTGCGGATGCGCAGACCGATCCAGCCGACGGGCACGCCGATCGCGACAGCGACGCCCGCCGCGTACACGAAGTCGCCCACGACCTCCCACAGGCTGACCGACGCCGCCGTCGCCGCGATCGCGGACCGGAGCAGCACGAGGGCCGACGCGTCGTTGAGCAGGGACTCGCCCTCGAGCATGGTCACGCTGCGCGGGGACGCGCCGAGGCGCTTGACGATGGACGTCGCGACGGCGTCCGTGGGGCTGACGATCGCGCCGAGCGCGATGGCGGTGGCGAGGTCGACGCCGGGCACGAGCCACCGGAACAGCAGGCCCATGAGCACCGAGCTGAGCACGACGAGCAGCACCGACAGCCCGCCGATCGCCGTGAAGTCGCGGCGGAAGTCCATGGACGGCAGGCCGACGGCGGCCGAGTAGAGCAGCGGAGGGAGCACGCCGGCGAGGATCAGCTCGGGAGGCACCTCGACGGCGGGTACGAAGGGCAGCAGGCTGAAGCCGGCGCCGAGCACCACGAGCACGAGCGGGGAGGCGACCCCCGCGCGCGGGGCCAGGGCCGTGACGGCGATGACGATGGTGGCCGCGACGACCGCGATGGTCAGGAACTCCAGGTTCTCCACGAGGTGACGGTACGAGACGCCTGCGGCGCCCGCCGAGCGCGCCACTCCGGTTCGCGGTATACGCGACGTGTGTCACGTTTCGCGACCGGGCGCGGGCCTCGCTGCCGTGCGCACCACCGTGCGCGCGCGTAGGTTCGAACCGACGGCGGGTCCCCGTCGTCGCCGCAGGGGGCGCACCGTGGTGTGCCTGACGAGAGGAGTCGGACCATGGGGCTTTTCGACAAGGCCAAGGAGTTCGTGACGGACAAGGACAACGTCGAGAAGGCACGCGAGCAGCTCACGGACGAGCGGGTCGACGCGGCCACCGACAGGCTCAAGGGCATGGCGCCCGACCAGGCCGACGGCGCCATCGACCAGCTCGGTGACCGCGCCAAGGACTGGGGCGGCAACGAGCAGGAGGAAGGCCGCCAGACCGAGCGCCGCGCCGCCGAGCAGGCGGGCGAGCACCGCGGCGAGCAGCGCGGCCACGAGGGCCGCTGAGCAGCCGCCCGCGGCACACGCCGCCGTCGCGCCCGCGCTTGCGGCGCCCGCGACGTGCGGTCGGTACGATCGAGGGGCACCGTCGGCGACGACGGTGCCCCTCGATCCGTTTCTCGTCCCTCTTCCTAGGAGCACCGTCGTGTCCGACGTCGTATCGCCGCCCAGCACCACCGATCTCACCCCGGCTGAGAGCCCCACGGAGGCGACGACGACCACGGAGACGACGACCGGCACGCAGCTGTTCGGCGAGCGCCGCGACGTCGTCGTCGTGCGGGTGGACGGCGAGCTGTGGGACCTGGACCGGGAGATCCCGGCCGGGCACAAGGTCGAGCCGGTCACGATCTCCGAGCCGGACGGGCTCGCGGTGCTGCGGCACAGCGCCGCCCACGTGCTGGCCCAGGCGGTCCAGCAGGTCAACCCGGACGCCAAGCTCGGCATCGGCCCGCCGGTGACGGACGGCTTCTACTACGACTTCGACGTCGAGAAGCCGTTCACGCCCGAGGACCTCAAGGCGCTCGACAAGGCGATGAGCCGCATCATCCGGGAGGGGCAGACCTTCCGCCGCCGCGTCGTCACCGAGGAGGAGGCGCGCGCCGAGCTCGCGGACGAGCCGTACAAGCTGGAGCTCATCGGCCTCAAGGGCGGCTCGGACGACGAGAACGGTGAGAACGTCGAGGTCGGCGGCGCCGAGCTCACCATCTACGACAACGTGCGCGGTGCCGGCCGCGAGAGCGAGACCGTGGTCTGGAAGGACCTGTGCCGTGGCCCGCACCTGCCGAGCACCCGCCTCATCGGCAACGGCGTGCAGCTGATGCGCAGCGCGGCCGCCTACTGGCGCGGCAGCGAGAAGAACCCGATGCTGCAGCGCGTCTACGGCACGGCGTGGCCGAGCAAGGACGAGCTCAAGGCGTACCTGGACCGCCTGGCCGAGGCCGAGCGGCGCGACCACCGGCGCATCGGCACCGAGATGGACCTGTTCAGCTTCTCCGACGAGGTCGGCTCCGGCCTGCCGCTGTTCCACCCCCGCGGCGGTGTGATCAAGCGGGTCATGGAGGACTACGTGCGGCAGCGGCACATCGAGGAGGGCTTCTCCTACGTCGGCACGCCGCACATCACCAAGGACGGGCTGTTCCACACCTCGGGCCACCTGCCGTACTACGCGGACACGATGTTCCCCGAGATGGACCTGGAGGGGTCGAAGTACCGCCTCAAGGCCATGAACTGCCCGATGCACAACCTGATCTTCGCCTCGCGCGGGCGCTCCTACCGTGAGCTGCCGCTGCGCCTGTTCGAGTTCGGCTCGGTGTACCGGTACGAGAAGTCGGGCGTGGTACAGGGCCTGACCCGCGTGCGCGGCCTGACGCAGGACGACTCGCACTCGTACGTGACGCCCGAGCAGGCGCCGGGCGAGGTCAAGCACCTCCTGAACTTCATGCTCTCCGTGCTGCGCGACTTCGGCCTCGACGACTTCTACCTGGAGCTGTCCACGCGGGACGACTCCAAGCCCGACAAGTTCGTCGGGTCCGACGAGGACTGGGCCGCCGCCACGAAGATCCTCGAGGAGGTGGGCCGCGAGACCGGCCTCGAGCTCGTGGCCGACCCGGGCGGCGCCGCGTTCTACGGCCCGAAGATCTCGGTCCAGGCCAAGGACGCGATCGGCCGCACCTGGCAGATGGGCACGGTGCAGTACGACTTCAACCAGCCCAAGGGCTTCGGCCTGGAGTACACGGCCGCCGACGGCACCCGGCAGCAGCCGGTGATGATCCACTCGGCCAAGTTCGGCTCGATCGAGCGGTTCATGGGCGTGCTCATCGAGCACTACGCCGGCGCGTTCCCCGCCTGGCTCGCGCCCGTCCAGGTCAAGCTCGTGCCGGTGGCCGAGGCGTTCGACGACTACGTCAAGGACGTCGCGGCGCAGCTCACCGCGCGCGGCGTGCGCGTCGAGGTCGACCTGTCGGACGACCGGTTCGCCAAGAAGATCCGCAACGCGTCCAAGGAGAAGGTGCCCTTCACGCTCATCGCGGGCGGCGAGGACGCCGAGGCCGGTGCGGTCTCGTTCCGGTTCCGTGACGGCACGCAGGAGAACGGCGTGCCCGTGGCGGACGCCGTCGAGCGCATCGTGACCGCCGTCGCCGAGCGGGCGCAGCAGGCCTGATGGAGCCGACCGGTCAGGACCGGGCGGACTTCGGCCCGCCCGCGGACGGGTACCAGCGGCTGTGGACGCCGCACCGCATGGTCTACATCGGCGGGCAGGACAAGCCCGCCGACTCGAGCGTGGGGCAGTGCCCGTTCTGCCGCATCCCGCAGGGCGACGACGAGCAGGGCCTCGTCGTCGCCCGCGGGCAGCGGTGCTACGTGGTGCTCAACCTCTACCCGTACAACTCGGGGCACCTCATGGTGCTGCCGTACCGCCACGTCTCGGACTACACGGACCTCGACGAGGCCGAGACGGCCGAGCTCGCGCGGATGACTCAGCACGCCGTGCGCGTGTCGCGCGCCGTCTACGCCCCCGCAGGCTTCAATCTTGGTATCAACCAGGGCGAGGTGGCCGGTGCGGGCATCGCGGCGCACCTGCACCAGCACGTGGTGCCACGCTGGCTGGGCGACGCGAACTTCCTGCCGGTCGTGGCGCAGACCAAGGCGCTGCCGGAGCTGCTCGCGGACACCCGCCGTCGGCTCGCCGAGGCCTGGGACACGGTTGACGACACGGTCGAGGACACGAAGGAGAACTGATGCTGCGGGGCCTGCGCTCCTTCATGACGCGCCTGTTCACGCCCCTGGCCCGGCTCCTGCTCGCCCTGCGCGTCTCGCCCGACGCCGTGACCGTCGCGGGCACGGTGATCGTCACCGTCGCGGCGCTCGCGCTGTTCCCCACGGGGCACACGCTCGCCGGCGGCCTGGTGGTGGGGTTCTTCGTGCTGTTCGACTCGCTCGACGGCGTCATGGCGCGTCTCTCGGGCCGGTCCGGTCCCTGGGGCGCGTTCCTCGACTCGACGCTCGACCGCATCTCCGACGGCGCGGTGTTCGCCGGGATCACGCTGTGGTTCGTGCTGCACCCCGACGAGGCCACCGGCCTGTGGGGCACGACGGCGGCGCTCGCGTGCCTCGTGCTCGGCAGCGTCGTGCCGTACGCGCGGGCCCGGGCCGAGGGCGTCGGCGCGACGGCGCAGGTGGGCATCGCCGAGCGCGCCGACCGGCTGGTGCTCGCCCTCGTGCCGTACGCGTTCGTCGAGGTGGGGCTGCCGGTCGTCGTGCTCGAGGTGGTGCTGACGCTGCTCGCCCTCGCGAGCCTCGTCACCGTGCTGCAGCGGATGGCGACGGTGCGGCGCCAGCTCGCGCCGTCGGCGCCGGGCACGCAGGAGCCTGCCGCGGCCGCGGGAGGCGAGGCCTCGTGAACGTCGCCGACTTCTACACGTTCGCCTGGCGTCACGCGACCAGGGTGCCCGAGCCGCTGCTGCGCGCGGTGTTCACCGCGGTCGCCGACGTCACCTGGCTACGGCGCGGCAAGGCCGTGCGGCGCATGGAGTCCAACTACGCCCGCGTGCGCCCCGAGCTCGACGAGGCAGCGGTGCGCCGGCTGTCCCGGTCGGGCATGCGCAGCTACATGCGCTACTTCCGCGAGGCGTTCACGCTGCAGGGCGTCACCCCGGACCAGCTCCGCGCCCGGGTGCGCGTCGAGGGCTACGACGAGCACGTGCGCCCGGTGATCGCCGACGGCGGCGCCGTGTCCCTCGCGCTGGGCCACCTCGGCAACTGGGACCTGGCGGGCGCCTACGGGTCGCAGAACCTCGCCGGGGTGCTCACCGTCGCCGAGCGGCTGAAGCCTGCGGAGCTCTTCGACGAGTTCGTGCGGTTCCGCAACGCGCTCGGCATCGAGGTGCTGCCGCTGGGCGGTGGTGACGTGCTCGGCGCCCTGGTGCGTGGCGCGAAGGAGGGCGGCCGCCTGATCCCGCTGCTCAGCGACCGCGACCTGACCTCGACCGGTGTCGAGGTCGATCTCGCGGGCCACCGCGCCCGCGTCGCCGCGGGGCCCGCGCTGCTCGCCCTCGAGGCCGGGGTGCCGGTGTCGGCGGTCGGCATCTGGTACGAGCGGCTGCACGGTGCGCGGCGGCGGGCCGCCGGGACGCCGTGGGGCATCGTCATCCACTTCTTCCCGCCGCTGCCCGAGCCGGACGCCGCCCGCCCGCGCGACGAGCAGGTCCGCCTGCTCACCCAGGGCTGGGTCGACCAGCTCTCCCGCACGCTGGTGGCGCACACGCAGGACTGGCACATGCTGCAGCGGGTCTTCGTGGCCGACCTCGGGCCCGCCCGGCAGCGCGCCTCCGGGGGTGCGACGGGGTGAGTCCGGCCCGGCGGCGCGGCCACCTGCGGGTCGGCATCGTCTGCCCGTACTCCTTCGACGCCCCGGGGGGCGTCCAGTTCCACGTGCGCGACCTCGCCGAGGCGCTGCAGGCCGCCGGGCACGAGGTCTCCGTGCTCGCGCCGTCGAGCGACGACACCGAGCTGCCCGACGTCGTGACCGCCGCCGGGCGGGCCGTGCCCGTCCCGTACAACGGCTCGGTGGCGCGGCTGACCTTCGGGCCCGTGACCGCGAACCGCGTCCGGCGCTGGCTCGAGGGCGGCATCGACGGGCGCCCGTTCGACATCGTCCACCTGCACGAGCCGATGGTGCCGTCGCTGTCGATGCTCGCGCTGTGGCAGGCCACGCAGCCCGTCGTGGCCACGTTCCACACCTCGCAGACCCGCTCGCGGGCGCTCCAGGTGGCCTACCCGCTGGTGCGGCAGTCGCTGGAGAAGATCGCCGCCCGCATCGCCGTGTCGGAGGACGCCCGGCGCACCCTCGTGGACCACCTGGGCGGCGACGCCGTCGTCATCCCGAACGGCGTGTACGCGGACGTGTTCGCCAGCAGCCCCCGCCGGCCGGAGTGGACCGGCACGCCCGAGGCACCCACCGTCGCGTTCCTCGGCCGGCTCGACGAGCCGCGCAAGGGCCTGGACGTGCTCGTCGGCGCCGTGCCGGCCATCCTCGACCGGGTTCCCGGCGCCCGCTTCCTCGTCGCCGGCCGGGGCAACGGGGCCGTCGCCGAGACCCGGCAACGTCTCGGCGACCGGGCCGCGTCCGTCGAGTTCCTCGGCGGGGTGTCCGACGCCGACAAGGCCGCGCTGCTCGCCTCCGCCGACCTGTACGTCGCACCGCAGACCGGCGGGGAGAGCTTCGGCATCGTGCTCGTGGAGGCGATGAGCGCGGGGTCCGTCGTCGTGGCGAGCGACCTCGGCGCCTTCCAGCGGGTCCTGGACGACGGCGCGGCCGGTGCCCTGTTCCGCAACGGCGACCCGGCCGACCTCGCCGCGACCGTGCTCGACCTGCTCGCCGACCCCGCGCGTCGCGACGCCTACCGCGCCCATGCCGCGCGCTGGGTGCAGCGGTTCGACTGGTCGGTGGTCACCGAGCAGGTGCTCGCCGTCTACGACATGACGCTGGCCGCCGACCACGCGATCGGCGGCGACGTCGTCGGCCGCGTCATGGGGCTGTTCCCGCGGCGTGTGCGGGGGGACGCATGAGCTGGTCCGAGACGGCGCTCGTCGCCCTGGTCGTCCTGGCGGTCGCTCTGGTGCTCGCCTGGCGCGGGGCCTCGCGCCTCGACCGCCTGCACCGCAAGGTCGCGGCCTCCCGGATCGCGCTCGACGCGCAGCTCGTGCGGCGCGCGTCGGCCGCGGTGGAGCTCGCGGCGTCGGGCGCCCTGGACCCGGCGAGCGCCGTGCTCGTGGCCGACGCGGCCTACGCCGCCTCCGACGCCGGGCCGGTCACCTCGCCCGCCGCCGCGCTCCAGATGGACGGCCTGGGGGCCGACCGCGAGCGCGCCGAGTCGGGGCTCACGGCGACGCTGCGCGAGGTGCTCGGCGCCCCGGAGACCGCCGACGAGCTGCTCGCGGGCTCCTCCAGCGAGGTCGTCGCCGCGCTGGGCGACGCCTGGTACCGCGCGACGCTGGCGCGCCGCTTCCACAACGAGGCGGTGGCGCAGGCCCGGCGCGTGCGCCGCCTCTGGTACGTGCGGCTGCTGCGCCTGGCGGGGCGTGCGCCCATGCCGCGGACGGTCGAGCTCGACGACGTGCTGCCGCACGCCCTGGAGCCGACGGCGGGCTGAGCGGCCGGGTGCGGGACGCGTACCGGACGGGCGGGTGCCCGCAGGGCGGGACGGGCTCGGGGACGACCGTAACCGGGCGATAACATGGGTTCAGGGCGCCGACCGCGCCCGGGACGACCGGCGTCGAAACCACCGGCAAGAACTCTGCCGAGAACTATGCGAGGTAACCGTGACTGAATCCGTGACCGGCGAGAACTCCGTGGGCACGGTCGGCACCGCGCGCGTGAAGCGCGGCATGGCCGAGATGCTCAAGGGCGGCGTCATCATGGACGTCGTCACGCCCGACCAGGCGAAGATCGCCGAGGACGCGGGCGCGGTCGCCGTCATGGCGCTGGAGCGGGTGCCCGCGGACATCCGCGCGCAGGGCGGCGTGTCGCGCATGAGCGACCCCGACATGATCGACGGCATCATCGAGGCCGTCTCGATCCCCGTCATGGCGAAGGCCCGCATCGGCCACTTCGTCGAGGCGCAGGTGCTGCAGTCCCTCGGCGTCGACTACATCGACGAGTCCGAGGTGCTCACGCCCGCCGACTACACCAACCACATCGACAAGTGGAACTTCACCGTTCCCTTCGTGTGCGGTGCGACCAACCTGGGCGAGGCGCTGCGCCGCATCACCGAGGGCGCCGCGATGATCCGCTCGAAGGGCGAGGCCGGTACCGGCGACGTCTCGAACGCGACCACGCACATGCGCAAGATCCGCCAGGAGATCCGCCGCCTCACGGCGCTGCCGGAGGACGAGCTGTTCGTCGCGGCCAAGGAGCTCCAGGCGCCGTACGAGCTCGTCAAGGAGATCGCGACGACGGGCAAGCTCCCCGTCGTGCTGTTCACCGCGGGCGGCATCGCCACCCCGGCGGACGCCGCGATGATGATGCAGCTCGGCGCCGAGGGCGTGTTCGTCGGCTCGGGCATCTTCAAGTCGGGCAACCCGGAGCAGCGCGCCAAGGCGATCGTCCAGGCGACGACGTTCCACGACGACCCCGATGTCATCGCCAAGGTCTCCCGCGGCCTGGGCGAGGCGATGGTGGGCATCAACGTCGAGGAGGAGCCGGCGCCGGTGCGGCTGGCCGAGCGGGGCTGGTAGGAGTCGCCCGCAGAGGGTGCAGTTGACGGAGGCGCCGAGGACCTGAGGGCCCTCGGCGCCTCCGCCCTGGTGGACGTGCCGCTGACGTGCGGCACCCACTGACAGTCCGGGGGAGGTCAGCCGCGCCAGAGGTCGAGCGACTCCCAGCCCTGCGGAGCCCCCGTCGACGCGATTGTCAGGGCGTGCGACTCCGGGAACGTCCGCAGCAGCGCTGCCAGTTGCTTTGCCCAGTTCGAATCGGCGTCGACGGACGGCAGGATGTAGGCGATCACGGCGAGGGCGTTGTAGGTCCCGAAGACGCCCTTGGCCGTCTTCTCGTCCCGTAGGTGGTCGAGGACAGGGGTCTGCCCCGCCTTCGGGCGAGTTGGCGCGTGCTGGAGCTTCCTGTTGAACAACCGGGAGTGGTGCGCCGCGACGTTGCGGACGTAGTTCAGGCTGGCGAGCCAGCTGGCCATCATCTTCTTTGTCGGAACCCCGAACGCCAGGGCGATCTCCTCGGCGTCCTGCTGGTGCATGCCGCGGTAGAGCACGGAGAGGTGGCCGAGCTCCAGGATCTCGGTGAGCGCCCAGACCGGCATGCGGTCGTCGTACTTCTCCCGGAAATGCTTGACGAACTGCTCGTCTGAGCTGGCTTTCCTGCCGTTGACGCGTTGGAGCCACTGTACGTGCCTGCTCGGTGCGGGGTCCCGGGCGTCAGTGCTCTCGGTGGTGAACGCCTCGGTGAAGCAGTTCGGGTCCTCGTAGGAGAAGGGGACCTCCTGCCGAGCGCGTAGCCGATTCGCATGCGGACCGCGACCTGGATGCGCTCGACGCCGTCCATGACCAGCATCCGTAGTCGCCGGTCGAAGTCGACGATGTCCTCGGCGTGTCGGAGCGTCGTCCCTGCCCGGTAGTCGCTGAGCACGCGGATCCGCGTGCGGCCGTCGCTGTCGATGTGCTGCTCGGACGCGCGGAACGGGTAAAGGTAGCCGGTGAGGCTGTAGTAGCCGACTGAGTGGAGCACCGACATGGCTCTGCCGCGGTCCTCGATCCCGACTCCGTGGCCCGCCAGTCGGTCGATCTGCTCGTCGACGGACAGCCACGGCTTCGCATACTCCGCCATGGTCCTCCCGGGAAAAGAAAATCAGCCCGCGCCTTGCGGCAACGGGCTGATCGTGATGGCTCCAGGCTAGCACGAGAAGCTTGCTCGGCTCGAGGGCGCGCCCGGCCCGGAACGCAGCGTGGGTACTGACGCTCCGATCCAGAGGTCTGGGTCTGCGGGGCCGTCCTCAGGGCTGGGTGTGTGCGACGCGGTCGACGAACACACCGCAGCCCCGTCAGGGGAACCGTTGCGGGTACTTGTTGTGACGCGACTGACCTGACTATCATTCTTGTCAGATCTACAAGAGAGGGCGACATGTCGGGTACGAGTGACTTATGGGAACCGCCGGAGATCCAGGTCGCGGTCGACATCGTGATCCTGACGATGCGGGCGTCGGTGTTCCACGTGCTGCTGATCGAGCGGGGCGAGGAACCGCAGGCTGGTACCCAGGCGTTGCCCGGCGGCTTCCTCAACAACAAGTGGGAGGGGATCTATGACGCTGCGCTACGCGAGCTGAAAGAGGAGGCGGACCTTGACGCCTCCGGTCTGCACGTCGAACAGCTGGCAGCCTACGGCGAGCCCGGGCGCGACCCACGCGGTCGTGTGTTGTCGGTGGCCTATATGGCGATCGCTCCGGGGCTGCCGGAGCCGAGCGCCGGCACCGATGCCTCCGATGCCGCGTGGGTCCCGGTCGAGGATGTCCTGTCCGGCAAGGTCTCGCTGGCCTTCGACCACCGGCAGATCGTTCGTGACGCGGTCGAGCGCGCGCGTTCCAAGCTGGAGCGCACATCCCTGGCGTTGGCCTTCTGTGGCAGGACCTTCACGCTCACGGAGTTGCAGCACGTCTACGAGGGGGTGTGGGGATGCTCGCTCGACCCGCGCAACTTCTACCGCAAGGTTCAGAACATTCCCGGCTTCGTCGAGCCGGCCGGATCGGTGCGGCGCATGGCAGCGGGGCGTCCTGCTCGGCTGTTCCGAGCCGGAGGAGGAACGGTGCTCTACCCACCGATGGTGCGTCCCGTGCCGACCGAGTCGTAGAGGAGCAGCGATGTCTGATCTGGTCGTCGTACTGACCGCGTTGAACCTGGAGTACGCCGCGGTCCGAGAGCATCTGGCCGACGTGGAGCTGCGCCGTCACGGTGCCGGGACCCGGTTCGAGATCGGGCATGTCCCGGAGTCGAGATGTCGGGTCGCGCTCGGTCTGACCGGCGTCGGTAACCAGTCCGCCGCGGTGCTGGCAGAACGTGCGATCCAGTCGTTCGAGCCTGCGGCCGTCGTGTTCACGGGCATCGCCGGGGCGCTCTGGGACGGGATCTCGCTGGGGGACGTCGTCGTCGCGGACCGGGTCTACGCCTATCAGGGAGGCACGAGCGAGGACGACGGCCTCAAGGGGCGCCCGCGGACGTGGGAGACGTCCCACGCAGTGAGCCAGGTGGCGCACCACCTGGAGCGCACGGGGACGTGGACCCGTCGGCTGGGCGAGGGGATCGATGCGCCCACGGTGCGGTTCGGTGCCATCGCCGCCGGCGAGATCGTGCAGAACTCGCGGGTCTCGAGGGAAGCGCGGTGGATCCGCGAGCACTTCAACGACGCCACGGCGATCGAGATGGAGGCTGCCGGCATTGCTCAGGCAGGCCATCTCAACAGCGCCCCCGTCGCGATCATCCGGGGGATCAGCGACCGCGCCGACGGACACAAGACGACGACGAACGATGCGAACTGGCAGCCACGAGCCGCGGCGAACGCCGCGGCTTTCGCCGTGGAACTCGCGGCGGAACTTGTCAACGAGTCCAAGGAGGACGTCATGGCAGAGAGCAAGCCCGGCGACATCTCGATCGGCGGAGGCGTCACCAACACGGTGTCCGGCGGGGTGGTGGGACAGATGGGCGGCGTGATCTCGGGTGGCACGGTGCACCTGTCGGCAGGGTCTCAGCAGGCCAGCGGGCCGTTCGACGTCGTGGAGGCGTTGCGCGAGCTGCGAGCGCTCGTCGACGAGCGACACGCCGACGGGGCGATCGACGAGGAGACACACCAGGACGCGGTGAGGGAGGTCGTCACGGCAGAAGGAGCGTTGACCGCCGCACCCCGCGCTCCGAAGAAGGCGCTGAATGCACTGAAGCGCCTGAGCGGGCTGTTGGCGGACGTCACCGATGTCGCCGACAAGACGAAGGACCTCGCCGACGCAGTGCAGGACCTGGCATGAGCTCGGCCGGTGCGTGGCAGAGCGGTGCACCTGGCGGGGCGTGGCAGAACGGAGCACCCGTCGGGCCTCCGAACGATGCGGCGGCAGACGGCGCAGGCGGAGTCCAGAACGTTGCCGCCGATGGATCGACTGTCGGCATGCAGGCGGGCGTGATCAATGACAGCACGGTGCATATCCACAGCACGTTGTACCAGGTCAACAGTGAGGACCCACCGGAAAAGCAGTTCGAGGCGGGACGCCTTCGCCTGGAGGGGAGGCTCCCGAGGGAAGCGGAGCACCACATCAGCAACGCGAGGTTCGCGGGGCTCGACACGCCTGAGGTCCGGTACTTCTGGCTGCTGTCCATGTTCAGCATGCGTTCGGTGCGCGACCTGTCGCGGGAGGAACGGGACCGTGTTCTCGATGTCGCCGAGTCGGCCCGCCATGAACGCGAAGCGGGTCGGTACGCGGAGCCCCTTCGTACGGTGGGCCTGCTGGTCCGGCACGCGTTGAAGGGCGAGGGCGACGCCGGCAGCGTGGTCAGCAGCCTCTCCGTCCTTCCGGAGGAGCGCCGCGCCGAGATCGAATACCACCTGGAGAACGTGTTGTCGGGGGTGGCCAAGGAACACGTCTGGCGTGACATCGTGGAGCGGGCGCGGGCGGAGAGGTACGCAAACGGCAGGGTCGACCGGGCCTGGGCCTACTTCCATGCGGTGCCGGCACGGCCGCGGGTCGCGGAGGTGTCGACGCCGGCGGACGGGACCGCCGGACGCGCGACGGCGATCCTGGCGTCACTTCCTGCGGCGCTCACCGCACTGCTTCTCGTGATCGGGGCTCTGGGCAACCTCAATCCGACGGCGATCGTCGCGCTCGTCGTCGTCGGGTTCGGTGGCGTGATCGGTGTCAGAGACGCTTTCGCCTGGCGGGCTCTCCACAGCGCGGCGGCGGTCCTGGACAAGCGGCACGAGACGCCGGAGCAGAAGCCGAGCACCTGGTTCACCGTCAATCTTCGACGGAACTTCGACGCCGACTTCAAGAAGTATCGGCCCGAGGGAATCACCGCGGAGGCATGGCTGGCCGAGACACACGGCATGAGGCAGTTCCTCCAGCAGGACCTGGCGTATGCCTATGTCGACGATCCATCCGTCACGAACAGCTCGGTTCGGTGGATGAGCAGGTACTTCGCCAAGGACGCCGCTCGCCGATGGGCCGAAGGGACCTTTCGCGCGCGCCAGGTGGCGTCGTTCGACGGCGTGGCGGCCGCTCGTTGCGTCCTGGCCCTGGGTGTTGCTGCCGTTGCACTCCTGGTCGCGGTGTTCTCCGAGGCGGACGCTGCGACGGTCCTGTTCTTCGTCATCTCGCTCTTCACCACACCTGCAGCGGTGCGCGGTTGGTACCGGGGATATGCCGCGCAGCGGATCGTCGACGCTCTCCGGCAGGACGCCGCGAACCGCCTGGAGCTCCTCGAGGTCGAGTACCGGCGGTGGAGCACGATGCTCGAGTCCAGGCGTCCGAGCGACCTGGAGATGGAATCCTGGCTGCGCGCTGATACGACGATCCTGGTCGACGACGCTCTGAGGAAGTACCGCGTCTCGTGGCGGGACGTGATCGCGCGGGTCGTTGTGACGAGCCCGCACGGCGACTACCGCCGCGCCCGGATCACCGGAGGGCCGTGGTGGTACACGCACATGACCATGCAGGTGTACCTGATGACAGATCTGGGTGTCCGTGCGTTCGGTGTCCCGTCGAACTTCCGGCAGGGGACCTTCGGGCCTGCCACGGAGGACACATTCAGCTACGACGCGCTGAGCTCTGCCCGGCTGGAACCACGACCTGGTGGGAGCCGTATCCTCGTGCTCACGCTGAACTCCGGGCAGTCCACCGTGATCAACATCATTCCTGGGCTGGAGAACTCGGAGCAGCCGTCGGAGAACGAGGTCTACGAGAACGTCCGCCTCAACACCGACGCCTCCGGGATCGAGTATGCGCTGCATGTTCTCCAGGGGGTAGCTGCGGAGAAGAGGGCGTGGTTCGTGAACACGAGCCACTGACCGGAGTCGGTGGCGACCACACACGCGCGTGACGAGGAGCCTCCGCAGACACCGTGCCTGCGGAGGCTCCTCGCGTCCCGAAGAGTTGACAGCGGGTACTCCCACCCCTTGGGCGCGTGGCCCTCTCGCGTCGGCGGACGGCTCCGGCCGTCCTTGCGTGCCGCTAGCGCAGCTCGATCCGCCTCACCCGGAGAACACCGAGCAGGAACGGCACCACCACCCACAGCCCGATCGAGGCGAGGAGCGGACCGACCGCCTCGGGGCTCATCTCGCCGTCGGCCAGCGGGACGGTGGTGCCGTTCAGGTCGAACCAGCGCGCGAGCGTGCTGCCGAGTTCGCCGGTGAGTCCGACGAACCCCCAGGCGATCGAGGCCACGAGGTAGACGACGATCGACGCCGCGCCGTTGAGCAGCAGGGCGCCCAGCGCGACACCGCACAGGGTGAACAGCACATTGGTCGCCGTCCAGCCGACCAGGGCCACCGGGTCGAGCGCGAAGCTCGGCTCCGTGCCGCGCGCGGCGCTCGCGGCGGTGGTCGGGTAGGCGACGGCGATCATCAGGGCGCTGGTGGCGACCGCCACCACCGTCGCGGCGACGGCCTTGGCGGCGAGCACCCGCCCGCGCCGCGGCTCGAGGGCGAACGTCGTGAGCGCGGTGCGCCTGCTCCACTCGCTCGTCACCGAGACGATCCCGAGGATCGGCAGGAACAGGCTCAGGACGGGCCCCGTGCCGGTGGCGACGTCCTGGACGCCCGGGACGTCCTGGGCGAGGACGACGGTGCGGACGATCATCGCCCCGACCGCACCGAGCACGAGCAGGGTCAGGAGCACGAGTGCTGTCCGGGTGTCGGTGAGCTTGCGGATCTCCACGGTGGCCAGCCGCGCGAACGGCACGGTGCGCGAGGGCGACACGTCCCCGGGGAGCCGGCCGGTCCAGGGCAGGGTGGTGCTGCTCATGCGGCGCTCCGATCCTCGGTCGAGGTGAGGCTGAAGTAGCGGGTCTCGAGGTCCTGCGCCGTGGTGTCGTCGATCGTGGTGTCCTCGAGGATGCGGCCGCGGCCGATGATGACGACGCGGTCGGCGAGCTGAGCCACCTCGTGCAGCAGGTGGGAGCTCAGCAGCACGGCGCACCCGGCGTCCGCCACGGCGCGCAGCAGGTCGCGGACGGCGCGGATGCCCTGCGGGTCGAGGCCGTTCGCCGGCTCGTCGAGCACGAGCGCCCTCGGTGAGCCCAGGAGGGCCTGCGCTATCCCGAGGCGCTGGCGCATCCCGAGCGAGTAGCCCTTGACGGTGCGCCGGCTCTCGGCGACGGAGAGGCCGACCAGATCGAGCACCTGGCCCACACGTCGGCGGTCGACACCGATGACCGCGGCGGCGAGGGCCAGCGTCTCGGCCCCCGTGCGGCCGGGGTGGACCGCCTGGGCGTCGAGGAGCGCGCCCACCGTTGCCGCGGGGTTGCTGATCGCCGCGTACTGCCGCCCGTCGATCGTCGCTCGGCCGGAGGTGGCGCGGGTGTGGCCCAGGAGGATCCGCATCGCGGTGGTCTTGCCCGCACCGTTGGGCCCGAGGAAGCCCGTGACCGAGCTCGCCGGCACTTCGAACGAGACGTCGTCGAGCGCGAGGGTCGCGCCGTATCTCTTGGTGAGGTGGTCGAAAGTGATCATGGCTCCAGTCCAGCGGTCGCCGGACGCGGGTGCTACGGACCGCGGGCCAGGCCCTGGGCGGCAGGTCTGCGTGGTGCCGGCGGGACCGTCGACGTCGGTCTACGCACCTGTCGACCGAGGTCGCTGGTCGCGGTCGGTACCGGCTGCCTACGATCGGTCGCGATGAGACCGCTCACCCGCCGGCAGGAGCTGCTGCGCTACGCCATCGCGGCGACGCCCCTGGTCCTGGTCGGGCTCGGCTGGGTGTTCATCGTCGCGCAGGGCATCGCCGAGCTGCCGCGGGCCGGCCTCGACGTGGCGCTCGGAGCGGTCGGTCTGGTCCTGCTGCGGTGGCGCCGGCGCCTGCCGTTCACCGTCGCGGTCGTGACCGCTCTCCTCACCGTCGAGTCCGGCTCGGTCACGGGTGCCGCGTTCGTGGCTCTCGTGTCGCTCGCCACCCACCGCGACGCCTGGCGTACCGCCGGGGCCGGCACCGTGCTGTGGCTCGCGTTCGTCGGCACCTCGTACCTCGACTCGGGCTGGGAGGTGCCCACCCTGGTGGCCGCGATCGGCGGCGCCGTGACGATCGCGTGCCTGGTGGGCTTCGGCCTGTACCTGCGGAGCACGCGGGACCTCGCGTCGTCGGAGGACCGGCGGCGGGAGGCGGAGCGGCGCGACGGGCTGGAGCGGGCGCGCGCCGGGGAACGGGCGCGGATCGCGCGCGAGATGCACGACGTGCTCGCCCACCGGCTCTCGCTCCTGTCCCTCCACGCCGGCGCGCTCGCGCACCGCACCGACCTGACCGCCGACGAGGTCCGCCAGGCGGCGGCGGTCATCCGGGACAACGCGCACGCCTCGCTCGAGGAGCTGCGCGGCACCCTCGGCTCGCTGCGCGAGGAGGACCCGCTCGGCGGCCCGCAGCCCTCGTTCGACGACCTGCCCGCCCTCGTCTCCGAGGTGCAGGAGGCGGGCCAGCGCGTCGTGTACCGCTCGGCGCTCGAGCACGGGGAGCAGCTGCCTCCACAGGTGGGCAGGCACGTCTACCGGATCGTGCAGGAGGCGCTGACCAACGCGCGCAAGCACGCGCCGGGCGCACCCGTGACCGTCGAGCTGAGCGGCGCGTCCGGGGCCTCCGTCGAGGTCCGCGTGACGAACGCGACCCGGGGGACGGGCACGGTGCCCGTATCCTCCGACGGGCTAGGACTCATCGGGCTCGGCGAGCGGGCGGCGCTCCTCGGCGGAACCCTGACTCATCGCGACGACGGCGACCGGTTCGTCGTGGAGGCATCCCTGCCATGGAGCGTGACCGCGTGATCCGCCTGCTGCTCGTCGACGACGACCCGCTCGTCCGCCGGGGCCTCGGCCTGATCCTCGGCGGTGAGCGCGACATCGAGATCGTCGGCGAGGCCGCCGACGGGATCGAGGCCGAGACCGCGACCCGCGACCTGGCTCCCGACGTGGTGCTCATGGACGTCCGCATGCCGCACCAGGACGGCGTCACGACGGCGGAGCACCTGCTTCGGCGGCCCGACCCGCCCGCGATCATCATGCTGACGACGTTCCACGTCGACGACCTGGTGCTGCGTGCCCTCGCCGCCGGCGTGTCGGGCTACGTCCTCAAGGACGCGGCACCCGACAAGGTGATCGCGGCGATCCGGTCCGTGTCCGCCGGCGAGCCCGTGATGTCGCCGACCGTGGCTCGTCAGGTGATCACGGCGGCGACCGCCGGCACGGCCGACGACGCGAAGCGGGCGGCCGCGCGCGCCGGGCTGGACGTCCTGACACCGCGTGAGCTCGACGTCGCCCTGGAGATCTCCCGCGGTGCGAGCAACGCGGAGATCGCGGCGCGGCTGTTCGTCAGCGTCGCCACCGTCAAGGCGACGGTAACCCGCATCTTCCTCAAGCTCGAGACGGACAACCGCGTCACGATCGCGCTGCGGGTCCGCGACGCCGGCCTGGTCTGACCGCACCTGCCGCGCGGGGGTCAGCCGGCCGGGACGATCCCGGTGCGGCCCTCCCACGTGCCGTGCTCCGCGAGCGGACGGAAGCGATAGGTGGCGAACTCGTGGTGGAAGTCGCGGCGCCGCCGCTCGGCCATGGCGTCCGCGTGGCGCCGGTCGGCGGGCGCGGACCGGCCGCGCACCATCTCCTCCATCTCCCGCACCGTGCGCCACACCGAGAACGTGGCGATCGTGCGCGGCGGCCGGAACGCGGCCAGGGCGAGCGTCGTGCCGGGATGGCCGCGCACCTGCCGCTCGACGGGCTTGCCCCAGCGCAGGAAGCGGGGCACCTCGGGCAGCCGCATCCGCGCGACGGTCACCGCGACCACGGGTTCCTCCGGGCCCCAGGACCCGGCCCGGGCGGGCAGACCGGGCAGCGCGGCCAGCGTCGACCAACGGCGCAGGTACTCCAGGCGGATGTGCCAGCCGGCGGCCAGGTGCCGGCCGAGCGGGTCCTCGGCGAGGAAGCGGTCCACGGACTCCTCGTCGCGCCACTGGGCGAACACCGCGACCCGCCGCAGCTGCAGGCGGTCGGGCGACACCGTGGGCGCGCCCAGGCGCATGAGCGCGAGGCACTCGGCGTGGTCGAGGCCGGGCGTCGTGCCCGCCGACGGCGGGCGCAGCAGCGCCCGGGCCGTCACGGCCGGCGGCAGCTCGGCCAGGTGGAACGTGTGCATCATCGGGCGCGCTCCGTGGGTCACGGGCACGCATTCTCGCAGGATCTTTCGTTGACGTGGCGCGCCGGGCCCTCGTGACTCCACGCATGCTGATCAGCGAGGTCAAGGATCTCGTGCGGACCCACTACGTCTTCCCCGACGTCGCGTCCGACATCGCCGACGTGCTCGACCGGCTCGCCGTCGAGAGCACCGACGAGCCCGCGTTCGCCGAGGCCGCCACGGCCGCCCTCCGGTCGGTCAACGGGGACCGGCACCTGCGGGTGGGCCACTACCCCGACGGCGTGCCGCCGGAGAAGGACGACGAGGAGGTGCGCGCCTGGTTCGCGTCGCTGGCGCGGGAGGACGGCCCGTCGATCAGCGAGGTGCGCCGCCTCGACGGCAACGTGGGCCTGCTCACCGTCGGGCCGCTCGTCCTGCCGCCCGAGTACGTCGGCCCCGCGGCGTCGGCGGCGTTCACGCTGCTGCAGGGCGTGCGGCGTCTCGTGATCGACCTGCGGGGCTGTGCCGGCGGGGTGCCCGAGTCCGTCGCCCTGCTGGTGAGCCACCTGCTCGGCGACGAACCGGTGCACCTGCTCGACCTGATCCACCGGGACGGGTCCGTCGTCCGCTCCTCGACGCCAGGGTGGCCAGGTTGAGCAGCACGAGCAGCCGCAGCAGCGGCGCGTCCCGCCACAGCACCTCGGCGAGCAGGGTCCCCGCCAGCAGCACGCCCTGGACGGCCATCCCGGCCAGCTGGGGACCGTAGCGCCGGCGCCGCTCGACGCTCCAGATCTGCGTGAGGTCCGTCTCGAACACGAGAATCACCCCGTCGAGGCCGAGTCCGAGCCCGATCGCGCGCAGCGTGCTGACCCGCGGCCGCCCCACCGCGCCGCGCTCGATGTTGCTGATCGACCGCACGGCGACGCCGGCCCGCTCGGCGAGCTCCTCCTGGGTCAGCCCCGCACGCCGGCGGAGCCGTGCGAGCGGGTCGTGCGAGGAACTGTGCGCGATCATGCGGCTCCCGAGGAACGTGAACGGCGTGAGTCCGTGGACGGACCCATCGTGCGCCGACCCCACCCGGTCCCCGTTGCAGGTTCCTGCAACGCGCGCCCCGTCGAAGGACGTCTGCCCGCGGAGCTGATCCCCGGCGCCGTCCTGCCCCTGGCCCAGGGGGCGGGGCGGTGCCGTGCGGGCGACGTCGCGAGGATCGGTTAGCGTCGGGGCGTGCTGCTTCCTGACGTGTCGGTGCCCGGCGCGGACCTGCCCGTGCGGACGGCCCTGTCCCCGACGGTCGACGCCGTCCGGTCGCGCGGCACCGCCGTGCTCGTCGCGCCGCCCGGCTCCGGGAAGACGTCGTTGCTGCCCCTCGCGCTGGCCGACGCGCTCGGCGGCACGGTCGTCGTCGCCGAGCCGCGCCGCCTGGCGACCCGTGCGGCCGCGACGCGGCTGGCGTCGCTCGTCGGCGAGCCGCTCGGGCGGCGGGTCGGGCACGCGATGCGCGGCGAGCGCAGCGGCGGCCCGGACCTGCGCGTCGAGGTCGTGACGACCGGGCTGCTCGTCCGGCGGCTGCAGCAGGACCCGGAGCTGCCGGGCGTGTCCGCGATCGTCGTCGACGAGTGCCACGAGCGGCACCTCGACGCGGACCTGCTCCTCGCGCTGGGCCTCGACGTGCGCGCCAACCTCCGGGACGACCTGGCGCTGGTCGCGACCTCGGCCACCGCGGACACCGTCCGGCTGAGCCGGGCGCTCGGCGCGGACGGACCCGCGCCGGTGGTCACCGCGACGGCGGCGCGGCACGAGGTCGCGGTCGAGTGGACGCCGCCACCGGTCGCCACGCCGCTGCTCCCGGGCGGGCGCGTGGACCCGCGCCTGCTGGACCACGTGGCCGACGTCGTGCGGCGGGCGTGCGCCGAGAACGAGGGCGACGTCCTGGTGTTCGTGCCGGGCGAGGCCGAGATCCACGGCGTGTCCCGCCGGCTGGCGGGGGAGAACGTGCTGCCGTTGTTCGGTCGCCAGTCCCGGGCCGAGCAGGAGCGCGCGCTGACGCCGTCGGTCACGCGCCGCGTCGTGGTCACGACGTCCGTGGCGGAGAGCTCGCTGACCGTGCCGGGGGTGCGCGTGGTGGTGGACTCCGGGCTGGCCCGCGAGCCGCGCACCGACCAGGCCCGCGGCCTCGGCGCGCTGGTGACCACGCGGGTCTCGCGGTCGTCGGCCGAGCAGCGCGCGGGGCGGGCCGGTCGCGAGGCGCCGGGGCGCGTCTACCGCTGCTGGTCGGAGACCGACCACGCGCGCCTCGACGAGCACCCGGCGCCCGAGATCGCGACGGCGGACCTGGCGTCGTTCGCCCTCGACCTGGCGGCCTGGGGCGCGCCCGGCGGCGAGGGGCTGACCCTGCTCGAGCAGCCGCCCCGCCCCGCCATGGACGCCGCGACCGGGCTGCTGCGCGCCTTCGGGGCCGTGGACGACG
>NZ_JABEMG010000062.1 GCF_013004695.1 Promicromonospora citrea | reverse complement strand
TCGGCGGAGGGAAGGCCGGCGGCGGCGTCGAGGCCGGCGCGCTCGCGGGGCCGGACCCCGTCGTCGCGCCCAGGCCGCCGCTGGTGCCCGGCGGGGTGCTCGTGGTCTCGGGCGGGACGTCCAGGCGCGACTCGGGCCGCGAGTCGCGCACGGGCGCGCTCGTCCCGCTCGAGGAGCTCGTGCCGCCCGTGCCGTCGCCCTCCGAGGAGAGGTCCTTCGCGCCGCGCAGGAACCGTCCGACCAGCAGGCCGGCCCCGGCCGCGAGGAGCACGAAGGTGCCGGGGTTGCGCCGCGCGAAGCTCTCGACCTCGTGCAGCACGTCGCCGGGCTCCCTGTCCTCGAACCAGCCGGCCACCTTGCCGGTCACGTCCCCGACGCGGCTGACCAGGTCGCTCGCGTAGCCCGGGTCCTCCGACGCACCGGCCATGCGGCCCAGCTCGTCGCCGAGCGACCGCAGGCCGCCGGCGAGGTGCTGCTGCTGGGCGCCCATCTGGCTGCGCAGCTCGGTGCGTGCGCGGTCGGCGAGCCCGTGCACCTGGTCGCTCGCCTCGTGCGCGACCTCGCGGGCCTTCTCCTTGGCCTCGTGGGCGGTCTCGCGCCCGGCGTCGCCGACCTGGGACGCCGCGTCGCTGACCCGTTCCTTGACCCCGGTGCCTCCGGGCGTGGACCCGCCTCCCGGCGGGCCGGACGCCCACTGCTGCTGCGAACCGGGTCCGGCGCCGTACGGCGCGTTCGTCTCGCTCATGGTCCGACTCCCGTCGTCGTCCCCACCCGAGGGCGGGTTCGCGGAGCGCGCGTGCCACGGCAGGCGACGCTCCGCCGGTGTGGCCGCTTCCTGACCACTTCCCAACCTAGGTGGGGTGAACCGACTCGCAACCTGACCGCTGCGGAGGCCGGGACGGGCCCGGACACAAGAGATGACGCCCCTCACGTCGCTGTGAGGTGCGCCACCCCCGACTCTGCCCTGGAAACCTGCCGGTGGCAACCCGGCAGGCCAGAGGCCAGGGACGGGTCCCGGACGCGCGCTCCTACCGTGCGGGCGACCCATCAGTCACAGCAGGGAGGAACACCGTGGACATGACACGACAGCACGCCGCCCGTCTCGGCGCGGGCGTGGCCGCCGTGGCGCTCGCCTGGGCGGGTGCGCTCGGCGGCCTGGCCGGTGGCGCGGCGGCGGCGACCCCGCCCGACGGCTTCGACGCCCAGGTGATCGGCGGCGGGCCGGCGGCCGAGGGACAGTACCCGTGGCTCGTCGGCGTGGGCGCCGGCGAGGGCACGCCGTACGAGGTGCAGTCCTGCGGCGGCTCGGTGATCACGCAGGACGTCGTCCTCACCGCGGCACACTGCGTCGTCGACGCCGACGTGGACGACCTCGTGGTCCTCTCCGGGTCGGTCGACCTCACGTCGGACGACGTGGTCGAGACCGAGGTGGCCGACGTGCACGTCGCGGAGGACTACGGCGACCCGGTCGAGAGCGCGAGCGACTGGGCGCTGCTCCTCCTGGACGAGTCCCTCGACGTCGACCCCGTCGAGCTCGCGCAGGACCCGGACGAGTACGACACGTTCGAGACCGTCGGCTGGGGCAGCCGGGCCGACGGCAGCTACCCGACCGTCGCGCACTGGGTCGAGGTCCCGTTCGTCGACGACGACACCTGCGGTGACGTCTACGCCGGCGAGTTCGACGACGAGAGCATGGTCTGCGCGGGCGACCTCGAGGACGGCGGCGTCGACGCGTGCGACGGCGACTCGGGCGGCCCGCTGCTCGCACCCGGCGACGACGGCGAGCAGGTGCAGGTCGGCATCGTGAGCTGGGGCTACGGCTGCGCCGAGCCCGGCCTGCCCGGCGTCTACGCCGAGGTCGCCGACTTCAACGACCCGATCGAGCAGGTCGTGGAGGACTGGGAGGACTGACCGGCTCCCCGCGGTCGTGCCCGGCCGGCTCCTGCGTGCCGAGCACGACCGCGAGCGCCAGCCGCTCGGCGTCCTCCGTACCGGGTTCGGCGCTGTAGACCAGGAGGCGCAGGTCGTCGCCCGTGATGACGAGCGCGTCGCAGTCGACGGCGATGCGGCCGACGGCGGGGTGGTCGACGAGCTTGTGCCGCATGGTCTCCCCCGGTGACCGCGGGCTCTCGTTCTCCCAGAGCTCGACGAACCGGGGGCTGCGGTCGGTGAGCTCGCGCACGAGGACCGTGAGGTCGGGGTCGGCCGGGTAGCGGGTGACCGCGAGGCGCAGGTCGGCCACGAGGCTCGCGACGAGGGAGTCCTCCTCGTGCGGGGTGTGCACGACGCGGCTGCCGGGGCCGACCAGGTGCCGCCACAGGGCGTTGCGCTCGACGCCGCGCCACGTCGACGTCGGCCCCATGAGCGCGTCGTAGGGCGCGTTGGCGACGATCAGCGTCTGCGCGGCGTCGTACACGGCGACCGGGGTGCCGGCGAGCCGGTCGAGGAGCCGCTGCACGCTGGGCGGGAGGTGCCGGGGCACGACGTCGCTGCCGGGCGGGGCGTGGCCCGCGAGCCGGTACAGCAGGTCGCGGTCCTCGCCGTCGAGGCGCAGGGCGCGGGCGAGCGCGGCGGTGACCTGGGTCGACGGCGTCGTGGCGCGGCCCTGCTCGAGGCGGGTGAGGTAGTCGGCGGAGATGCCGGCGAGCCCGGCGAGCTCCTCGCGGCGCAGGCCGGGGGCGCGGCGCCGGGTGCCCGGGGGCAGCCCGACGGCGTCGGGCGTGACGGCGTCCCGCCGCCGGCGCACCATGCGGCCGAACTCCCACGTGTCCACGAACCCAGTCTGCGCGCCCGGCGGCCGGTTGTCCTGGCCCTGCTGTTCCTACGATCTGCTGTTCCTCCGACGACCGGACGACTGCCTACCACCCCGCGCCCGCCGCAGGCTGGGGGCATGACAACGACACTGGTGACCGGGGCCACGCGTGGCCTCGGCAAGGAGACCGCCCGTCAGCTCGCCGCCGCGGGGCACACCGTCTGGGTCGGGGCACGGGACGAGGCCGCCGGCCGCGCCGTCGCCGCGGAGATCGGGGCCCGCGCCGTCCGGCTCGACGTGACCGACGACGCGTCCGTCGCCGCCGCGCTCGCCCGCATCGAGGCCGAGGGCGGCCTCGACGTCCTGATCAACAACGCGGGCATCGCGACGTTCTCGGTCGACCCGGCCGAGGCGCTGCGGGTGCTCGACACCAACGTGGTGGGCATCCTGCGGGTCACCGAGGCAGCGCTGCCGCTGCTGCGCCGGTCGGCGAACCCCGTGATCGTGAACCTGTCGAGCGCGCTCGGCTCGTTCTGGGCCACGCACCAGCCGGACCACCCGGCGTCGCAGCTGTCCACCATCGTGTACGGCGCGAGCAAGGCGGCCGTCTCGATGCTGACCACGCAGTACGCGCGGGCGGTGCCGGACGTGCGGATCAACGCGGTCGAGCCGGGCTACACCGCCACGGAGCTGGGCGGGCAGCCCAACCCGCACGGCCGTCCGGTCGAGGTGAGCGCGCGGACGGTCGTGCGGGTCGCCACCATCGGCCCGGACGGCCCGACGGGCACGTTCCAGCAGGACGACGGCGAGCTGGGCTGGTAGCGGCTACGGCGTGCGGACCGCCACCTCGAAGACGCGCGCCACGTCGGGCGTGTAGTCGGACGGGTCCGTGACCACGAGCCGGACCTGGTCGACGGCGTCGGCCGCGCCCGGCGCGCTGACCAGCCCGCGGGTGTTGTCCTGGAAGGACGCCGCCTGCTGCCACCCGGCCGCCGTGTGCACCTCGACCGTGAAGTCGCGCAGCACGTTGACCGATCCCCCGCCGACGTACCCGCTGTACACGTCGAGCTGGCCGACGACGGTGGGCGCGTCGAGCGTGATCGTCAGCGTCGGGGTGGTGTCGCCCGTGGCGGACAGCCAGCGGCCCGCGTTCGTGCAGTCGCCGTCCACCGCCTTGTCCGCCCCGCTCGTGGCGCCGGCGGACGAGGACGCGACCGCCGTCGCGCCGACCGCCGCGTGCTCGGCGCACGGCGACGCGTACGGCTCGTCGGCGAGCCAGGCCTTGATCATCGCGCCCTGGTGCTCGCCGCCGAGCAGGTTCCAGTCGTGGTCGAACATCTGCGGCTTCCAGTAGTTGTCGAAGATCCACGCCGTCCAGCTCAGGTGCGGCCGCGCGTCGAGGTACTCGCGCAGCGGGATGCCCCAGCCGGACGTCGTGCCGACCGTGACCGTGGGGTCGGAGAACTCGCCCGGCGGGTTCCAGCCGAACTCGGTGAGGAACACCGGGATCTGCTCGGCGGCGTCCCCGAACCGCGCGTCGAGGTTGGCCGCCGTGGCGTCCCCCTGGTTCGGGTACAGGTGGTAGACGTAGGCGATGCCGTTCCCGGCGATGGGGTCGGCGGCCGCCTGGTTGACGAAGGTGCTCCACTGCGGGCTGCCGACGAGCAGCAGGGTCTCGGGCGCGACCGCCCGGATGTCGTCGACGACGGGCTGGATGTAGGCCTTCCACGAGGACCAGCTCGCGGGCGCGATCGGCTCGTTGAACACCTCGTAGATCACGTTCGGCACGTCGGCGTACAGGGGCGCCACGTAGTCCCAGAACTCCGAGACGGCCGACTGCGGCACACCCGTGCTGCCGTAGTCCGCCACGTAATGCAGGTCCACGATGAGGTAGATGCCCAGGTCCACGGCCTGCTGCACGTACGGGTCGACGTAGCGCTCGACGTTCTCCTCGACGGACAGCGAGCCCCAGATCGTCACGGGCAGGCGCACGACGTCGGACTGCCAGCCGTCGGACACGGTCATGTCGATCACGTCGGCGATCGGCCGGGGGTCGCACTCGGGGCACTCGGCGTTGTGCCGCGGCGCCAGCACCGACACGCCGCGCAGCTGCACCGGGTCGCCCGCGGCGTCCACGATCCGGTTGCCGGACGTGCCGAGCCGCGACACGGCGGCCGGTGCGGCCTCGGGGACGTCGGCGGCCCCCGACGCCGCGGCCGGGACCACGAGGCCCAGGGCGGCGACGAGGAGGGCGAGCGCCACGCCGGCGATCGCGTGCCGGTGGCGGGACGGGGTGGCGGAGGTCTTTCTCAGCACGATGGTTCTCCGTTCTTCGTCGAACGAGTGGAACGAGCGGTCGGGCTGGGTCTGACGGGCGGGTCTCTCCTTACTCCCGGTGGGTCCTGATGCGGTCGGGCCACGCGAGCGTGACCCCGAGGGTGTCGCTCAGCAGCCGCTGGTAGTCGGCCAGGTGGGCGGGGTCGTTGCGCACCTTGCGCGGCGGCAGCCCGCGGTCGAGGCAGAACGCGACCAGCGCGCCGACGGCCTCGCCGATGCCCCACTCGACGGGGTGCAGGCGGTAGCAGCCGTTGGTGATGTGCGTGGTGCCGATGTTCTTGCCCGCGGGCAGCAGGTTCTCCACCCGGACGGGCACGAGCGCGCCGAGCGGCACCTGGAACGGGTACGCCTCGATGTCCACGTACGTGCGGCCTGCCGTGCTGGGGTGCAGGTCGATCCGGTAGCGGCCCAGGCCCACGGTGTCGTCGAACACCTCGCTGCCCGCGCCCTCCGGGCGGGCCTGGACGCCCACGTGCTGCTCGGTCACCGTCAGCTCGGCACGGATGCGGCGGGCCTCCCGGATGTACGGGGTCATGGCCAGGCCGTCCTGGGTGCCCGTCACGTCGGGCCGCAGGCGCAGGCCCGGGTACCCGGTGCCGCCGTCGGGCCGGGGTGCCTCGGTCTGGAGCCAGTGCAGGAACGACAGCGACAGGTCGCGGGCGCCTGCCAGCGCCGCCGCGCGGGCGGCGTCGTCGACGCCGGGCCCGAGCAGGGGCGCCTCCCAGTAGTCGATCTGCGGCCAGTTGACGATGGTCACGTCGCCGACCGCGCCGTCGGCGAAGTTCTCGCGGGCCAGGACGCGGCGGAAGGTCCACAGCGGGAAGTGGGCGCCGCGGGCGTGGTCGGCCTCGAACAGCTTCCAGGTGCGGCGCTGCAGGGTGATGGGCACGACGTCGTCGAACGAGAGCTGGGGTCCGGGCCAGAACGGGGCGACGGCGGTGCGCCAGTGGTCGTACCCCGCGGGCCTGTCGGCCGTGTGGTCCTCGCCGGGCCGGTGCTCGAGGGCGAGGCACCACGAGATCGCCTGCTGGTCGAGGGGGTCGGCGACCGCTGGTGCGTGCAGCTCGCCGGTCTCGTCGCGCCCCTCGGCCCCGACGACGTGCTCGACGTCCGCGAGCTCCAGCAGGTCGCCGAGCTCGGTGGCGTCGACGACGTACGGGGCCTCGACCGTGACCTGCGTGCCGTCGGGCGCGCGCAGCGTCACGGCGTCGACCTCGTCGCCCGAGGTGTGGGCGGCGACCGGCTCGTGCCCCAGGAGCAGCTCGATCTGCCCGCCGGCGCGCCAGGGCGCCACCATCTCCTCCAGGACGGCGGCCGCGACGCGCGGCTCGTGGCACAGGTGGCTGACGATGCCGAGACCGGGGTCCAGCAGCGGGTCGGCGGCGGCGTGCGGCGTCAGGGGGTAGTTGCGGCGGTAGTAGTCCCGCACGCGGCGGCGCAGCTCGGCGTACCCGGGCGGGGCGTAGCGCTCCTCGATCCAGGTGTGCTCGTCGGGCGGGACGGCCTGCGCGGTGAGCTGGCCGCCGAGCCAGCCGGTGGGCTCGGTGAGCACCACCCGGCGGCCCAGCCGCGCGGCCGTGAGCGCGGCGGCCACCCCGCCCAGGCCGCCACCGACGACGAGCACGTCCGTCCGACGCTCGGCCCCGCTCCGTCCCGCAGCCCGGTCCTCTGCCCTGCTCTCTACCCTGTCCTCTGCCCGGCCCCCGCTCATCCAGCGCTCCCCTCCGACACTCCCGCGACGGTCTCTCCCTCGACGACGACGCACGGCACGAGCACGTCCGTTACGTCCCGCCCCGGCTCGTCCAGCAGCCCGACGAGCGTGTCGATCGCGACCCGACCGACCTCGCGGCGCGGGATCTCCAGGCAGTCCCAGCGCACCGGCGCGTCCGCCGCCACGCCCTCGAGGACCGCGACCGACACGTCGCGCGGCACCGCGAGCCCACGGGCGGCCAGCGCCTCCGCGAACGGGTGGGCGAGCCACTCGGCGTCGGCGACGACGGCGGTGAGCGCACCGTCGGCCACCCGGTCGAGCCACGCCGCGTCGGGCACGCCGCCCGGGCCCGGCGGGCCCGCCGGCGACACGTCCCGCAGGCCGCGGCGTGCGACGGCGGACTCGTAGCCCCGCCGCCGGTCCGCGTAGGACTCCTCGTCGATCCCCGCGCTCAGGTACCCGACGCGCGTGTGCCCCAGGTCGGCCAGGCGGTCGACGATCGCGGCGGCGGCCGACTCGTAGTCCGGCACGACGCACGTGATCCGGGTGCCGGGGACCTCGCGGCGGCCGATGTGCACGAACGGGTAGCCGTCCGCCTCCAGCCGGGCCAGCTCGGCGCGGTCGGCCGCCACGCCGAGCAGCACCGCGCCGTCGGCCACGTTGAGGCGGTTCACGCCGTCGCGGTAGACGCGCCGCCGCCCGTCGGCCCCGCCGGTCGAGGTGAACAGCACCAGGTCGTGGTCGATCTCCTCGGCCCGCTCCTCGATGCCGAGCAGGAACTCGAAGTAGAAGTCCTCGCGTGCCCGCGGGAACACCGCCTCGAACGTGTGCACGCCCAGCAGGCGGTTGCGACCCGTGCGCAGCTTGCGGGCCGTCGGGTTGGGCACGTAGCCCAGTTCCTTGATCGCCTCCTGGATGCGGCGGACCGTCGCCTCCGGGATACGGGCGGCGTCCGTGTCGCCGCCGATCACGCGGGACACGGCGGACTGCGAGACGCCCGCCAGCCGGGCGACGTCGGACTGGCGGGGCGCCCTCGCGCGGCGCGGGGTGGTCGTCACTCGGTCTCCTGGCTCGTGGCGGTGGGGTCGGTGGCGTGCAGCCAGCAGCGCGTCCAGCGCCCCTCGCCGACGTCGGTGCGGGGCGGTGCCTGCGTGCGGCACACGTCCTTGGCGAACGGGCAGCGGGGGTGGAACCGGCAGCCCGGCGGCGGGTCGATGAGGCTGGGCGGCTCGCCGAGGTCGTCGGCGCCGGCGTCGAACAGCGCCTCCCGGTCGCGCGCGCCGCGCGCGGGGTCGGGCGACGACTCCACGAGCAGGCGGGTGTACGGGTGCAGCGGGTCGGCGATGACCTGCTCCTTGGGGCCGCCCTCGATCATCTCGCCCGCGTACATGACCACCACGTCGTCGCACAGGTAGCGCGCGCTCGCGATGTCGTGCGTGATGTAGAGCAGGGCCAGCCCGTCCTCGGTGCGCAGGCGGTCCAGCAGGTTGAGCATCTCCAGCCGGATGGACACGTCGAGCATCGAGATGGGCTCGTCGCCCAGCAGCACCTTGGGCTCCACGGCGAGCGCCCGCGCGATGACGACGCGCTGCCGCTGTCCGCCCGAGAGCTCGTGCGGGAACTTGTCCGCGAACTGGTCGGCGGGCGTCAGGGCGACCCGCTCCAGCAGCTCGCCGACCCGGCGGTCCAGCTCCGCCCGGTCGCGCACCCCGTGGTGCAGCCGCAGGGGCCGCTCCAGGTTGTGCCGCACGCGGTGCAGCGGGTTCAGTGACCCGAACGGGTCCTGGAAGATGAGCTGCACGTCCTTGTGGTACCCGCGCTCGACGCGTCCGCGGCGCTGCCGCACGGGCGCGCCCTCCAGGGCGATCTCCCCGCTCGTGGGCGCGTAGAACCCGGCGAGCAGGCGGGCGAGCGTCGTCTTGCCGCTGCCCGACTCCCCCACGAGCGCCACGACGCGCCCGCGGTGCAGGTCCAGCGTCGCGCCCTCCACCGCACGCACGACGGCCCGGGAGCCGACGCCCGCGCGCACGGCGAAGTGCTTGGTGACGTCGACGGCCGCCAGGACGGGGGTCGGTCGCGTGGTCGGTGGCGCGGTCATCGGGCGCTCCCCTCGAGGGTGACGGTGCGGTCCCGGCCGGGTGCCGCGTCGTACAGGCGGCAGGCGACGAGGTGGCCGTCCCCGCCGGCCGGACCGAGGTCCGGCAGGTGCGTGTCGCACCCCGCGAACCGCTCGGCGCACCGCGGGTGGAACGGGCACCCCGACGGCGGACGGCGCAGGTCGGGCGGCGAGCCGGGGATGCCCGTGAGCCGGCGCAGCGGGGCCCGCAGCGGCGGGAAGGAGTCGCGCAGCCCCCGGGTGTAGGGGTGTCGCGGGGCCTCGTAGAGCTCCTGGGCGGTGCCGAGCTCCACGACGCGGCCCGCGTACATGACGGCGATCCGGTCGGCGAGCTCCAGCAGCAGCGACAGGTCGTGCGTCACGAACACGACGGCGAACCCCAGCTCCCGGCGCAGGCACAGCACCTGCGCCAGGATCATCCGCTGCATGACGACGTCGACCGCCGTCGTCGGCTCGTCCATGACCACGAGGTCCGGGCCGCACGCGAGCGCCAGGGCGATCCCGGCCCGCTGCCGCATCCCGCCTGACAGCTCGTGCGGGTAGCTGCGCACCCGGTCGCCGGAGATGCCGACGGTCGTGAGCAGCTCGGCGGCGCGGTCCCACGCAGCCTGCCTGCTCAGGGTCCTGTCGTGGGTGCGCAGCGCGTCGGCGAACTGCGCGCCGAGGCGCATCACGGGGTTGAGCGCGTCCATGGCGCTCTGCAGCACGATCGACACGGAGGTCCAGCGCAGCGACCGCAGGGTCCGCGGGCTCGCCGTGACGAGGTCGACGGCGTCGCCGCCGCGCGGGCGGAACTCGATGCTGCCCGCCGTGGTGACGGCGGGCGGCCGCTGCAGCCGGCTCAGGGCCGTGACGAGGGTGGACTTGCCGGAGCCGGACTCGCCGGCGACGCCGAGGATCTCGCCGCGGCGCAGCGTGAAGGTGACGTCGGCGCACGCGCGCACCGGGTCGCCGTCGGTCACGTAGTCGACGGTCAGGCCGGTGACGCGCAGGAGGTCGTCGTGCGGGGCGGGAGGGGTCATCGGGCATCGCTCCCTGCTGTGTCGGGGGCTGTGTCGGGGGCTGTCGTCCGCTCGGCGCGCCGCACCACCGAGCGGCGGGCCGTGCGCAGCTTGGGGTTGGCCAGCTCGTCGACGCCGAAGTTGACCAGGGTCGCGGCCGTCGCGACCAGGGCGATGCACAGGCCCGGCGGCACGAACCACCACCACATGCCGCGCAGCACGGCGCTCTGCTGCTGGGCGGCCTGGATCATGGTGCCCCAGCTGATCGCCGAGGAGTCGGAGATGCCGAGGAACGCGAGCCCCGCCTCCGCCATGACGCCGCCGATCACGCCGTGCAGGAACATCGCGGCGATCCAGCCGGTCAGGTGCGGCAGCACCTCGTGGAACAGGAGCCGGTGGTGGGGCTCGCCGAGGGTGCGCATCGCCGCGACGAAGTCGCGGTTGCTGACGCTCATCGCCTGGGCGCGGATGGTCCTGGCCCCGCCCGACCAGCCGAAGAAGCCGATGACGAGCGCGATGACCCACAGCCCCGTGCCCTGCATGTAGCCGGCGACGATGAGGATGAGCGGCAGCACGGGCATGACGATGAACAGGTTGGACAGGAAGTTGAGCCACGCGTCGGTGCGGCCGCCGAAGTAGCCGGCGGGCAGCCCGACCAGGATCGCCAGGCCGGTGCCGATCGCCGCCGAGAGGAACCCGACGAACAGGGAGCCGCGGGCGCCCTCGACGGTCTGTGCCAGCACGTCCTGGCCGAACTGTGTGGTGCCGAGCCAGTGGCCCGGGCCGGGCGGCAGGCCGATCGCGGCCAGGTCGTTGGCGCGCGGGTCGAGACCGGGCACGGCGGCCGTGAGCAGCGGGCCGGCGAGGGCGAGGAGCACGAAGAACCCGAGCACGGCCAGGCCGGTGCGGACCTTCCAGCCCCGGAGCAGGGACAGGCGCACGGTGCTCACCCCCGTTCCCGGATCCGCGGGTCGAGCACCGCGTACAGCGAGTCGGCGAGGAGGTTGGCGAGCAGCGTCGCGAGCGTCACGATGAGGAAGACCCCCTGCATCATCGGGTAGTCACGCTTGGTCAGGGCCTCGAACAGCAGGTAGCCGATGCCGGGGTAGCTGAACACGGTCTCGGTCAGCAGGGCTCCGCCGATGACGCCGCCGAGCGCCATCGCAAACCCGGTGAAGCTGGGCAGCATCGCGTTGCGGGCGGCGTACCGGAGCACGACCCGCCCGCGGGACAGCCCCTTGGCCTGGGCGAGCAGCACGTAGTCCTCCCGGACGGTGGTCACCGTCATGTTCCGCATGCCGAGCAGCCAGCCGCCGAACGCCGAGAAGACGATGGTCGCGGCGGGCAGCGCGCCGTAGTGCAGCACGGACGCGAGGAACGGCAGGTTGACGCCCTCGGTGAGGTTCGGGTCGTAGCCGCCGGACAACGGGAACCAGCCGAGCACGAACCCGAACACCCACAGCGCCAGCAGGGCGACCCAGAAGTACGGCACCGACGAGAGGAACGCCGTCAGGGGCGTGAGCACCGAGTCGAGCCGGCTGCCCGCCCGCCACCCGGCGACCACCCCGAGCCCGGTGCCGAGCAGGAACGCGAGCACCGTCGTCGACCCGACGAGCAGCAGCGTCCAGGGCAGCGCCTGGAGCACGAGCTCGCTCACCGGCACGGGGAAGTTGACCACCGACACCCCGAGGTCGAACCGCGCGAGCTGGCCCACGTAGGCCAGGAACTGCTCGCCGAGGTTCTCGTCGGGGTCACCGAAGATGGCCCGGATGCTCTCGAGCGTCTCCGGCGGCACCTGCTGGCCGCTGACCCGCTGCAGCTCCTCGACGATCGCGGACGACGGGTCGCCCGGCATGAGCCGCGGCAGCAGGAAGTTCAGCACGACCGCGGCGGCCGCCGCGGCGGCGTAGAACCCGAGGCGGCGCAGCAGGAACCCGCCGCGCGGTGCGCGCGTCCGCACCGCCCTGCGCGCCGCCGCCGGTGCCGTGGGCGCCGTCGTGGCCACCGTCAGTCCTCCGCCGGCTCGAGGTCGAGCAGCGTCAGGATGAAGTCGGGACCGAGCCCGACCATCGGGATGTGGTCGAACTCGTCGGGCGTGGGCCAGCCCTGCCAGCGGGTCGCGTTGATCTCGACGAACCAGAAGTTGTCGTACAGCGGGCTGAACGGCACCTCCTCGACCACCAGGCGCTGCATCTGCAGGCCCAGCTCCTTGAGCTCGGCCTCGTCGTCCGTGCGCTCCATCCCGTCGATGACGGCGTCGGCCTCCGCGCTCTCCCAGCGGCCCTGGTTGAGCGTGGCGGACTCCCCCTCCGGGACGACGAAGTCGCTGTGCAGGAAGCCGTAGACGCCGTACACCCCGGCGCCGCCGGTGGAGGCCGCCGCGATGTCGAAGGTGCCGAGGTTCATCGCGTCGTAGTAGCCCGCCGTGGGCTGGCCCTTCGGCTCGACCTCGAGCCCGAGCGTGTCCCGCCAGCCGTTGATGAGGATGTCCGCGTAGCTGCCCCAGGCCCAGTCGTTGTTGAACACGATGGTGGGCCGGTAGCTCTCGCCGTCCTTGACCAGCGCACCGTCCTCGACGGTCCAGCCGCCCGCCGCGAGCTCGTCCAGCGCCGCCTGGGCGTCGACGGGCCACGGCTCGGTGTGCTCGGGGTCGACCCAGCCGTCGTACACGGTGTCGTTGAGGCCCGTCGGGCCCGCCTCGGTGCCCGGGCGCTGCAGGGTCGCCGTGATCGCGGACCGGTCCATGGTCAGGGCGAGCGCGCGGCGCACGTGCACGTCGTCGAACGGCGGGCGCCCGGCGTTGAAGAGCGCCGACATGGCGCCCCCGTTCGGGTAGAGCTGGTACAGGTTGTGCTCGGGGTCCTTGGCCGTGTACTCCTCCTCGCCGTTCGCCCACGAGCCCTGCGCGATGTCGATGTCGCCCCGCAGGAGCTGCGCCTTGGCCGCGTCCTGGCTGGCGGGGATGATCTTGTAGGTCGACACCGGCAGCTCGCCGCCCCAGTAGTCGTCGCGCGCGGCCAGGGTGACCTGCTGCGGCTTGAACTCCGCGACCGTGAACGGCCCCGTGCCGACCGGCTCGGGGTTGGTCCACGTGTTGAGGTCCTGCTCGCTCCAGACGTGCTCGGGCACCATCGGCAGCAGGATGTTCGCGAACTGCTTGACGGTCGCGAACGCCGGCTCGGCGAAGGTCACCAGCACCGTCAGGTCGTCGACCTTCTCCGCCTTCTCGTAGGTGACGCCCGCGATCGAGAACTCCGGCTGCTCGACCGGCAGGTTCAACGAGTAGACGGCGTCGTCCGCGGTGAACGGCTCGCCGTCCGAGAAGGTGACGCCCTCGCGCAGGTGGATCGTCAGCGCGGTGCCCGCGTCGTCGAACTCCCAGCTCTCGGCCAGCCACGGCTCGACGACGGCGCCGTTGCTGTAGTCGACCCGCATGAGCGGCTCGTAGACGAGCTCCATGTTGGGCGCCTTGTCGACGGCGGGACCCACCACGTTGTAGTTGTGGACGAACGTGGTGCCGCCGTCCGTCTTGCCGTAGACCATCGTGTCGCTGCGCCCGCCCGCCGTGCCGTCGGCGGACGACGCGCCGCCCGCACAGGCCGAGGTGAGCAGGACGAGCCCGAGGGCCAGCGCCGTGACGCGGCGCCGGATGCGTGCGTGTCCTGTGCGTGCGTGCCCCATGCCAGATCCCTTCCGCTTCGTCGAGGTGGATCACTGCTCGTCAGTCTGTGCTCATACGTATGAGCATCACCACGCAGCGCTGCCGGGATCTGCTCCTACGTATGAGCGAGGACACTAGGGCCGACTTTCCGGGCGTGTCAACCCGTCGATCGCTAGGCTCGCGGGCATGGGCGACGAACCCGAGCAGCCGACCACGGCGCGGCCCGTGCCCGCCGCCGTCCTCGCGGTCGAGCTGGTCCTCGCCGCGGCGATCGCGGTGTGGGCTCTGGTGGAGATCTGGTGGCTCGCGCACCCGGCGGGACCGGACACGGTCTGCCCGCTGGTCCACCCGCCGACACCCGGCTGCGGGGCAGGGCTCCGGTACACCCCGGCGTTCGCCTCCGCGATCGTCCTCACGCTCGCCTGGAGCGGGGCGACCGCCACCCTGCTCACGGTCGGGCGCCGCCGACCGCTCACGGCGGCGTGGGCGGTCGGCGGCCTCGCAATCCTCGGCGCACTGGCCGTCCAGCTCGTCAGATGGGGCGGTCCGGTCGGTTGAGCGCCGCGTACCGCTCGCTCAGCGGCACGTAGTCGGCGTCGAAGGCGGCGAGGTCGGGCGGCTCCGTCCCCGCGACGGCGGCGACGAGCCGGTCGAGGTACCACTCCCAGCCAGGCCCGGTCTCGGGCAGGTCCTTCGGGTCGAGCTCGGTCTGCCGCAGGGTCAGCGCCGTGCCGCCGTCGGCCGGGGCGAGGTCCACGCGCAGACGCCAGTGCCCGTACTCGTCGTCGGCGTCGACGGCGAGCACGTGCGGCGGTTCGCACGCGACCACGCGGAAGTCCGTGGGCTCGCCCGCCTCGGCCTCCGCGTTCATGGTGACGGCCACCCGGCCGGTCGCGGGGTCGCCGGTCCAGGTGCCGAACCAGCGGGCGAGACGGTCGGACTCGGTGAGGTGCGCCCAGACCTCCTCGATCGGGACGGCGAAGCGGCGCCCCAGCGCCAGCGTGCGTCCGTCGTCCTCCAGCGTTCCGGTCAGGTTCATGCGATCCGCTCCTTCGTGGTCGTCGTGCCTGATGGTGTCCGGTCCTTCCGTCCGCTCGCACGCGCACCTCAGCGCGGCGGCCCCACCGACCCTCGCTCGACGAGGTGCACGCCGAGCGAGACGGGCTCCCGGGCGGGCGCGTCGAGGCCCCGCCCCGCCTCGATCTGCTCCAGCATGATCCGCGACGCCTCGGCCACCTTGGCGGGCATGTCCTGCGCGACGGTCGTCAGGCCGGGGGTCGTGTAGGCGGACAGGTCCAGGCCGTCGAACCCGATGACGGACACGTCGCCCGGCACCGACCCGCCCGCCTCCGCGATGCCCGCCATGAGGCCGACGGCGAGGTGGTCCGCCGTGGCGAACACCGCCGTGACCTGCGGGTGGTCCCGCCGCAGGCGCAGGCCGAGCCGGCGGCCGTCCTCGAACGAGGTGAGCACCTCGCGCGCCTCGACGTCGTCGGCGCGCAGCCCCGCCTCGAGGCACGCGGCACGGAAGCCGGCCCAGCGCCGCCCGACCACGCCCATGCCCCGGTACGGCGGGCCGGCGAACAGGACGCGGCGGTGCCCGGCCGCGGCCAGGCGCGCGCCCGCGAGGCGGCCGCCCTCGTGGTCGTCGCTGCGCACGCCGACGACGCGCGGGTTGGCCGCGTAGCTGTCGATCGCCACGACGGGCACGCCCGCGACCTCGAGCCGGTCGACCTGCTCGTCGGGGAACTCGACGAGCACCACGCCGTCGAGCGACCAGCCGCGCACGGTCTGGGCCACCTGGTCGTCGTGCTCGATGCCCCGCAGGAGCACGTGGTAGCCGCGGTGGCGCAGGTGCGTCTCCATGCCGCCCACGACGGCGACCGTGTGCGGGCTGACCAGCAGGCTGTTGTTCTCCCCCACCGGCACCAGCGCGGCGACGATGTGCGAACGGTGCGCGGCGAGGCTCCGCGCCGGGATGTTGGGCACGTAGCCCAGGCGCGCGGCGATCGCGAGCACGCGCTCGATCGTGGCGGGCGAGACCTTCGCCCGCTTGCCGTTCATCACGTTCGAGACGGTCATGACGCTCACGCCGGCCTCGTCCGCGATGTCGCTCAGCTTCACGGTCACGGGAGGGTCACGCGGTCCTTCCTCGTCGGCGGTCGGGCCCATCCTAGGGACGACCACCGACACCCGACGGCTCCCGACCCGCGCAGCCCTTGACCGCACGCGGCACCCCGCCGTACCGTCGACACAAGTTTACCGCTAAACCTCGCAACGGAGCGACCTCATGACCCGACCCGGACCCGCGCGGCGCAGACGCCTCGCCCCCGTCACCACGGCCCTCCTGGCCACTCTCGCCCTCGCCGCGACGGCCCTCGTCACGGCGGCGCCGCCCGCCGACGCGGCCCCCACCCGCCACCAGGCCGAGCAGGCCGTGCTGAGCGGAGGCGCCGTCGTCGAGACGGAGCACGCCGGCTACACCGGCGGCGGCTTCGTCGGCGGCTACACCGACGGCAACAAGGGCGCCGCCACCACCACGTTCACCGTCCAGGCCACCGCGCCGGGCACCCACACGCTCGCGCTGCGCTACGCGAACGGCACGGGCTCGGCCAGGACGCTGACCCTGCTCGTCGACGGCGCCGCCCAGCAGATCACCCTGCCCGCGACGGCGGGCTGGGCCGCCTGGGCCACCCGGACCACCGCCGTCACGCTGACGGCGGGCAGCCACACCGTCGCCTACCGGTTCGGCAGCGGCGACTCGGGCAACGTCAACCTCGACGCCCTCGACGTCGCGAGCACCGGCGGGCCGGGCGGCTACGCCGAGGGTCCGGCCTTCGAGGCGGAGGACGGCGTGCTCGCCGGCGGAGCCGTCGTCGCGACCGACCACGCCGGGTACTCCGGCACCGGGTTCGTCGGCGGCTACACCGACGAGAACGCCGGCGCGGCGTCGACCACGTTCCGCGTGCGGCTCGGCACCGCGGGCGAGACGGACCTGACGCTCCGCTACGCCAACGGCACGGGCTCGCCCCGCACGCTCACGCTGTACGACGGCGCGGTCCGGCTCGGGCAGCTCAGCCTCCCGGCGACCGCGACCTGGGACGACTGGGGCACCGTCACCCACACCGCGACCCTCGCGGCGGGCGACCACGACCTGCGGGTCGCCTACGACACCGGCGACAACGGCAACGCCAACCTCGACCGGCTCGACGTCGCGGCGCACGCGCCCGAGCAGCCCGCCGGGACCGGCGAGGCCGAGGACGCCTACCGCTCCGGCGGCGCGGCCGCCGCGACGGCGGTGTCCGGGTACAGCGGCGCGGGCTACGTCGCGGGCCTGACGGCGCCGGGCGCGCGCGTGCTGCGCACCGTCCGCGCCGACGCCGCGGCCACGCGCACCCTCACCGTCACCTACGCGACGCCCGCCGGCGCGCGCACGCTCGACGTGCTCGTCAACGGCCGCGTCACCGGGCAGCTGACCTTCCCCTCCGGCACCGGCTGGCGCACCGCCACCGCCGAGGTCCCCGTGCGGGCGGGCGTCAACACCGTCGGGCTGCGCGCCGCGAGCGCCGGGGCCGACGTCCTCGTCGACCGCCTCGTCGTGGCGGGCGAGTCGGACCTGGCGGCGCGCGGCGCCACGACCCCGTACACGCAGTACGAGGCGGAGGCCGGGGCGACGACGGGCACGCGGCTGACGCCGTCGCGCGAGTACGGCACGGTCGCGGCGGAGTCGAGCGGGCGCAGCGCGGTGCGGCTCGACGCCGTCGGCGAGCACGTCGACGTCACGCTCACGGCCCCGGCGAGCGGCGTGGTGGTGCGGTACTCGATCCCGGACGACGCGACCGGCGGGGGCCGTACCGCGCCCCTGGCCGTGTACGCGGACGGCACGAAGCTCCGGGACGTGACGCTGACCTCGGCCCACGCCTGGCAGTACGGGGACTACCCGTTCCACGACGACCCGTCGCTGGGCGGGGCGCACCGGTTCTACGACGAGCTGCGGTTCGAGATCCCGGCGCAGCCCGCCGGTACGGTGCTGCGCCTGCAGAAGGACTCGGACGCGGTGGCGCACGTCGACGTCGACCTGGTCGAGGCGGAGCTGGTGGCGCCCGCGCTGTCCGCGCCGTCGGGTGCCGTGCCGGTGACGAGCCACGGGGCGACGCCGGGCGGTGGCGACGACACGGCCGCGTTCACGGCCGCCGTCGCCGCGGCGCGGGCCGCGGGGGTGCCCGTGTGGGTGCCGGCCGGCACGTTCCACGTGAGCACCGCGGTCCAGGTGTCGGGCGTGACGGTGCTGGGCGCCGGGCCCTGGCACTCGGTGCTCGTGGGGACGGGCCGCGCGGGCGGCTTCTACGCGACGGGCGGCGGCGTCACGATCGCGGACCTGTCGGTGACCGGGTCGGCGACGGTGCGCGACGACGCGAACGGCCAGGCCGCCGTCGAGGGCGACTTCACGGGCGAGACGCTGCTGCAGAACCTGTGGCTCCAGCACACCAAGGTGGGGCTGTGGGTGCGGCCCGGCTCGCGGGACGTGCTCGCCGTCGGGCTGCGGGTGCGCGACACGTACGCCGACGGCGTGAACTTCCGCTCGGGTGTGGTCAACTCCCAGGTCACGCAGTCGACGTTCCGGAACACGGGCGACGACGCGCTGGCCATGTGGTCGGACGGCGCGGCGGTGACCGGCTGCGTGTTCTCCTTCGTCACCGTGCAGGCGCCCGCCCTGGCGAACGGGCTGGCGGTGTACGGCGGCGGGGGCGGCAACCGGGTCGAGGACAGCGTCGTGGCGGACACGGTCAACGCCGCGGCGGGGGTCGCGGTGAGCACGCGGTTCGGGGTCCCGTTCACGGGCACGACGACGGTCGCGCGCACCACCCTGACGCGCACGGGCTCGCGGGAGCCGAACTGGCCCGCCGAGCTCGGTGCGCTGTGGGTGTACGCGGACGTGCACCCGATCGACGCCCCGATCGAGCTGCGTGACCTGACGATCCGGGACAGCACCTATGCGGGCGTGCTGATGTCGTGGCAGAAGTCGATCCAGCAGGTCAGCCTCGACCGGGTCGGCATCACGGGGTCGGGCACCTACGGCCTGGAGATCCACGCGACGGGCCGGGCGACGTTCGCGAGCACCACGGTCTCGGGCTCGGGCACGGGGCCGCTGCTCAACGACGGCGGCTTCGTCCTGGACCGGCTGGGCGGCAACTCGGGCTTCTGACCCGAGCCGGCCCGGCCCGGGCGGACCCCGGCGGAGGTCCGCTCGTGAGGACGACCTGCGGGACCGCGACAGCGGCGGACCGGTCCCGCGGGTCGTCCTCGTGCGTGGCCCTCGGGCCTCAGGTGAGCGGGACCGGCGGCGGCACCGCGCAGCGGCTCTCCACCGCCACCGCGGCGCCGGACTCCGCCGACGACAGCAGCGCGGTCATGACCTCGAGCACGTGGTGGGCGAGGTCGCCGCTCGCGCGGGGCAGCTCGCCGTCCGGCGTCGCGGCCAGGTCGGCGACGCCGATGCCACGCCCCGCGTCCCGGTACCCCGCGCTCACCGGCAGGAGGCGCCACTCGCCCCCGAGCTCGTGCAGGCGCACGTCGCCGTCGAACTGGTTGGGGTCCGGCACCACGAGCGACCCCGCCTCGCCGTGCACCTCGATGCTGGAGGCGCGCGTCGCGACGGCGTCGAAGCTCATGACCAGCGTCGAGAGGGCGCCGGACGCGTGCCGCAGCACCCCGGTGACGTGGGTGTCGACCGCCACAGGGACCGTCTGCCCCGCGCGGGGCCCCGAGCCGATGGTCCGGGTGCCGCGGGTGTGGCTCGCCGCGCCGACCACCGACTCCACCGGCCCCAGCAGCGTGACGAGCGCCGTCACGTAGTAGGGGCCCATGTCGAGCAGCGGGCCGCCGCCGGGCTGGTAGTAGAAGTCCGGGTCCGGGTGCCAGCGCTCGTGGCCGGGCGTCACCATGGTCGCGGTCGCCGCGACGGGGGTGCCGACCAGGCCGTCGTCGATCGCGCGGCGCGCGGTCTGCACGCCGGTGCCGAGCACGGTGTCCGGCGCGCAGCCGACCCGCACGCCCGCGGCGTCGGCGGCGTCGAGCACGGCGCGGGCGTCGGCCAGGGTGGCCGCGAGCGGCTTCTCGCCGTACACGTCCTTGCCCGCCGCGATCGCCCGCAGCGCGACGTCGGCGTGCGCGGCCGGCACGGTGAGGTTGACGACGAGGTCGACCTCGGGGTCGGCCACGAGCTCGTCGACGGTCAGCGCCCGCACGCCCTGCCGCTGCGCGACGGCGGCCGACCGCGCCGCGTCCCGGTCGGCGACCGCGACGAGCCGCACCGTCTCCAGGCGCTCGAAGGTCGCCAGGTACTGCCCCGAGATCGCGCCCGCCCCGACGATCCCGACCCTCAGCGGCTCGCCCACAGGATGCCCCTCTCGATGATCGTGCGGACGTTCGGGTCGGTGACGACACCCAGGTCGTGCCCCGGCGTCGCGACGACGACGCGGCCGCTGCCCCACCGCCGGGTCCACACCGCCGGACAGGTGACCGGCCGGTCCCACGGGTCGAAGTCCCGGGCGGGCAGCGTGGTGGTGGCCAGCACGTCGTTGTACGCGTCGGTGAGCACCCAGTACTGCTCGGTCGTGAGCTCGAAGCTGTCCAGCCCCGCGACGATCGGGTGGTCGGCCCGCTCGGGCACGATGTCGACCGTGTACCGCACGAAGTTGTCGCTCGCGTCGCCGGCGAGCTCCTCGCGCGGCGCGCGCGGGGGGTGGGCCGCGAACTGACCGCCCACGAGCTGCAGGTAGTCCGAGCTGTTCCGGAACGAGTCCGCGATGCCGCCGTGCCACCCGGCCAGCCCCGTGCCCGCCGCCACCGCGTCGCGCAGGCCCGTCAGCTCGGCGGGCTCGATCGTGCTCATGGTCACGGTCTGGACGATGACGTCGACGCCCGCGAGGTAGTCCGCGTCCGCGTAGACGGCCGTCGAGTCCTCGACGCGCACCGCGTAGCCGTGCTCGGTCAGGAACGGCAGCACGGCGTCGGTCGTCTCGACGGGCTCGTGGCCCGTCCAGCCGCCGCGCACGACGAGCGCCTGCCTGGTGGGGGATGTCATGCCTCAGCTCCTCGCGTAGGGGTCGGGGTCGGGGTCGGGGAAGCGGCGGGCAGCCGCAGCAGCGGGTCCGGGGCGTGCACGCCGCGGGGGCGGTAGCCCAGGGCACCGGACAGCCCGAGGTGGTCGGCCAGGTACCAGACGATGGCGAGCCACATCTCGGTGCCCTGCAGGCCCGGCACGCCGTCCGGCCCGGGGTCGTCGGGTGCGAACGCGAGGCCCGCGCCGTCGCGCCACGCGCCGAGCACGCGGCGCAGCTGCCCGGCGGCCCAGGCCTCGCCCTCGGCGCGGCGGTGGCCGGTCTGCCGCGCCGCGAGCCACAGCGGGTGGATCACGTCGAGCACGTTGCACGCGGTCCAGCCCCGCGGCGTGGTCAGGTACGGGTCGGCGGCGTGCTCGAGCACCGTGTCGACGGCGGCCTCCGGGTACGGCAGCGGCAGGCCGAGCTGCGCGTACGACCCGCGGGTCAGGCGGTAGAAGCCGTTCACCGCCTGGAGCAGGCGCGGTGCCGCGGGCAGCGGCGCGCCCCACAGGCCGGTCCCGGGGTCGGCCGCCGCCGTCAGCCAGCCGAGCACGGCGTGCAACGGGCCCACGCCGCCGTCGTCGAACCGGTCGGCGAAGTCGGTCGCGTTGAGCAGGCACGCCGTGGCCAGGGCGTCGACCGCCGCGCCGCTCCCCCACGCGCCCGCAGCCCAGTCCCGGGCCGCCAGGGCACGTACGGCCTGCGGTCCGGGCAGGTCGTGCGCCGCGCGCACCGGGTGCGGCAGCCGCCCGCCGAGGAGCCGCACCGCGTAGCCGACGCTGAGCACGTGGTAGCTCGCGGGGCCGTCGAGCAGGTCGCGCACGGGGTCGAGCGGCCCGGTGGCGGCCGGGTCCGCGAGCCCCGCGTCCGCGAGGTCGCCGTCGGGCACCAGGCCCGTGGCCGGGTCCTGCCGGGCGGTCAGGCGGCGCACGAGGTCGGCGGCGTCGAACCCGGGCGGCGGGCCGCCGAGCAGGAGGTCCGCGATCTCGACGGCGTCTGCCCACGGCCGGACCGCCGGCGCGAGCCGGTCCGCGGTGGGCCCGAGGGCGGACGCGGGCCGGTCGACGAAGCGGCCGTCCTCGACGCAGCGGGCGAGCACGGCGGGAGCCTGCGCCCGGGCGCGGTCGGCGAAGGCACGCAGCGCGGCCTCGAGGTCGCCGGGAACCTCGGCGGCCTCCCCCGCCCGCCGGTCCCGGACCACCCGCGCCGGGTTGCCCACGACGACGGCCCAGGCCGGCACGTCCTTGGTCACCACGGCGCCCGCGCCGACCACGGCATGGTCGCCGACGGTGACGCCGTCGAGGATCGTCACGTTCGAGCCGACCCACACGTCGTCGCCGAGCGTGATGCCCCTGCTCCACGTGTCCTGCCGGTGGACCGGACGGTCGGTGGCCATGGCGTGGTTGAAGCCGAGGACCGAGGTGTGCGCGCCGATGCGGACGCCGTCGCCCGCCCGCACCCGGCCGCGCACCACGGTGTACGGGTTGACGGAGCAGTCCGCGCCGAGCGTCACCTCGCCCGTCACGTACGCGAAGGCGGCGACGTAGGTGCGGTCGCCGAGCTCGAGGTCGTCGCAGAACACCGCGGCGTTCGGGGCGACGAACACGCCGTCGCCGAGCCGGGCACCGGCGGCGACGAGCTCCCGCTGCCGGGCCACCTGCGTGGCGCCCTCCGGCGAGGCCGGGTCGTACTCCCACGGCAGGTAGTCGATGCGTCGGACGCCGTCGGCCGGTGTGTGCTGCACGGCCGCCACCCTAACCGTGCGGGCCCGGGCGGCGAGCGAGCGTCCACCGTGCCTATCGTCGAGGATGCGTATCGGATACACCCTCATGACCGAGCAGAGCGGGCCGCGCGAGCTCGTCCGGCACGCGCAGGCCGCGCAGGACGCGGGCTTCGACTTCGAGGTCTCGAGCGACCACTACTCCCCCTGGCTCACCGAGCAGGGCCACGCACCGAACGCGTGGGTGCTGCTGGGCGCCGTCGCGCAGGCGACGCGCGACGTCGAGCTCATGACGTTCGTGACGTGCCCGACGATGCGGTACCACCCGGCGGTCGTCGCCCAGCAGGCGGCCACCCTGCAGCTCCTGGCCGACGGCCGGTTCACGCTCGGCCTCGGCGCGGGCGAGAACCTCAACGAGCACGTCGTCGGCCGCGGCTGGCCGAGCGTGCACGTGCGGCACGACATGCTGCAGGAGGCCACGCACGTCATCCGGGACCTGCTCACGGGCGAGCTCGTCACCTGGGAGGGACAGCACTTCCGCGTCGACTCGGCCCGCCTGTGGGACGTGCCGGAGGACGGCGTCGAGATCGGCATCGCCGTGTCGGGCGAGCAGGGCGTCGACCGGTTCGCGCCGCTCGCCGACCACCTGATCCAGGCGGCGCCCGACGGCGACGTCGTGCGGCAGTGGGCGGACGTGCACCCCGGCTCGTCGCGCGTGATCGGCCAGGTGCCGATCTGCTGGGACCCCGACGAGGAGGCGGCGACCGAGCGCGCCCACGCCGAGTTCCGCTGGTTCGGCGGCGGCTGGTCCGTCAACGCCGACCTGCCGACGCCGGCGGGCTTCGACGCGGCGTCGCAGTTCGTCCGGCGCGAGGACGTCGCCGCGTCGATCGCGTGCGGGCCCGACCTCGACGCGATCGCCGAGAGCGCGCGCCCCTTCCTCGAGGCCGGGTTCACCGACCTGGCGATCGTCCAGGTCGGCGAGCACCACCAGGACCGGTTCCTCGCCGAGGCGGCCGGGCCGCTCCTGGAGCGGCTGCGGGCGCTGTGAGGCCGGCCGGCCGGTGCAGGCCGGCTCAGCGCCGGGCGAGCCGGAACCGGAGACCCAGGTGGTCCATCGTGGCGGGCAGCGGGTCGCGGGCGAGGTAGCGCCCGCGGTCCACCCGCAGGTCGAGCTCCGCCAGGCGCGCCAGCAGGTGCGACGTGGTCAGCAGCACGAGGTTGCGCCCCGGGCACACCACGGGCCCGCCGCTGAACGGGATGACGGCGCGATCCGCCTCCATGGTGCCGTCTACCCACGCCTCGGGCGCGAAGGCGTCCGCGTGCGCGAGGCGGTCGGGGTCGCGGTGGAAGAACGAGCTCACCACGGCGAACCCCGTGCCGGACGGCAGCGTGCGCCCGCCCCACTCCGTCGGCGCGGTCGAGTCGCGCAGCACCACGAGCGTCGTCGGCCACAGGCGCAGCGACTCCTGGACGCAGGCGCGCGCGTACGGCAGCTCGGCCGGCGCCGTGCCCGCGGCGGTGACCTCGGCGAGCAGCCGCTCGCGCACGGCGGGGCGCGCCGCGACGACGGCCAGGGCGCGCAGGGTCGCGGCCCCCGCGGCGTCGTAGGCGAAGAGCCAGTGCGGCACCTGGCTCGCCACGACGTCGGGGCCGGCCGCGCGGGCGACCTCCGCCACCGTGCCGGGCTCGGGGTCGGCGAGGTAGGACGCGATGCGTGCATGCAGCCGCTCGCGCACGGCGGTGCGGCGGGGGCGCAGGTACGCCCAGTTCGCGTCCCGGCGCAGCGCGTTCAGGGCGCCGACCAGGTCGCGGTCGCCGCGCGCCCGCGGGCCGAGCACGACCTCGAGCACCACGTCCCAGAACTCGTCGACGAAGCCCGCGCCGTCGAGGCCGCCGGCCAGCCGGTCCGCGATCCGCGCCGCCCCGGTCCGCACCGCGTCGACCACGGCGTCGGCCGCGTCGTGCAACGGCTGGTCCGTCCGCAGGGCCGCCTCGTTGAACGGCCTCCGCTCGCGCCGGTCGGCGACGGACGAGACGAGCACGCCCTCGGGCTGGAAGTGCCCGAGCGCCGCCGTCTTCTCGCGGGTCGCCGGCGTGAACGGCTCGGGCGAGCCGTCCAGCAGCCTGCGCACGTCGTCCGCGTCGGTGACCACGACGAGGCGGCGCGGGCCCAGGCGGAGCACGAGCGGCGCGCCGTCGTACCGCTCCCGCAGGGCGGTGAGCACGGCCCGCGCCGTGCGGTCGGTCTGGTGGCGCTCGGCCCAGGCGGTGGCGCGCGGCCTGCGCACGATCGCGCCCTGCGCCACCAGGGGCGCGAGCACCGCGGACCCGACGCGCAGCGCCTCGGCGGGCGTCAGATCCGCGGGCGGGCGGGCGCTCAGCGGTTCGGCTCCGCCCGCGAGATGTCCGCGAGCGCCGACGACGGGTCGCGCTCGACGGCGAGGTCGCCGATCGAGACGATGCCGACGAGCATGTCGCCGTCCAGCACGGGCGCACGGCGCACGGCCGCCTCCCGCATCACGGCGACCGCGGTCTCGACGGGGTCGGTGATGCCGACGGTGGCGACCTTGTCGCTCGCCACCTGCTCGACGGTGGCCTGCGCGCCGAGCCCCGCGGCGAGGCCGCGGACCACGATGTCCCGGTCGGTGACGACGCCCGTGGCCGTCGGCCCGGAGCGGACCACGAGCACGCCGATGTCCTCCTGGGCCATGAGGCGTGCGGCGGTCTCGAGCGTGTCGGTGGAGTCCACCGTGGTGGGCGCCGGGGTCATGACGTCGGCGACGGTCTGCGCGGTCGTCTGCTCGCTCATGGCGTTACCTCCCGTGTGGCGGATGCCGGCGGTCTGCTCGCCGGTGCTTCCACCCTGGGCCCGGGTCGGGGCACTCGCACGCGCGCTCACTGCTCGGGAGCGGGCACGGGGTGCGCGGCGAGCGCGGACGCGACGGCGTGCAGGTTGTGCGCCATGAGCCGCCCGGTGCTCGCGGACCACTCGTGGCCGTGCTCGGTGTCGGGGTACTCGTCGCCCGGGCCGGGGCCCTGGTTCCAGTAGGTCCACGCCTGGCCGGGGACGGTGTAGCCGATGTCGGCGAGGCCGCCGCTGATCTCGGAGATGACGTGGTGGGCGCCGTCCTCGTTGCCGGTGACGACCACCCCGGCGACCCGGTTGTACGCGACGGGAGTGCCGTCGTCGGCGGTCTCGGACAGCATCGCGTCCATGCGCTCGAGCATGCGCTGGGCGATCGACGAGGGCCGCCCCACCCACGTGGGGGTGACGACGACGAGGATCTCGGACTCGAGCAGCTTCTCGTGGACGCCGGGCCACTGGTCGCCGTCGCCGAGGTCGGTGACGACGCCGGGCGGGACGTCCAGGTCCGCGAGGCGGACGTGCTCGACGGTGACGCCGCGGGCGGTGAGGGCGTCGGCGACGACGGACGCGAGCGCCTCGGTGTTGGACGGCGCGGGGGACGGCTTGAGGGTGCAGCTGACGAACAGGGCCTTCATGGGACACCCCTTCACGGGTTGCCGGACAGCCGCTTCTCGACCGCTGCCCACGCTAACCCGGGCCCGGTGCGCTCACGAGCCGGGCCGTCAGGTGCCGTCGTCGCCCGGGGTGAAGGCCTCCTGGTAGAGCGCGCCGGCCTCCTCGACGGCCGCGGGGTCGACCGTGGCGACGGGCGTGATGCCGACGAGCAGCGGCTCGCAGTCGGGTCCGCGGCCCGAGACCTCGCCCGTGAGCAGCCACGGGAACCGGTCGGCCACCATGAGGTGCGCGTACTGGCGCAGCTGCCGCGCGACCCAGTGCTCGGGCGGGCGCGTCCACCACGGCTCCGGCGTCATCGGGTTGACGCTCAGGCCGGGCAGCACGCAGCCGCTCTCGTGGTCCTTGCTCACGGTGCTGCGGTCGACCTGGGGCCCGGCGCTGAACCGGACGTAGACGGGGGCGAGGAGCTGCGCGAGCTCGGTGACCTCGGCGAGCGACCCGAGGTGGGGTACGCCGGGGACGAGCTGGTCACGCGGCGGGGTGCTCGACACGGGTGGGCCTCCGTCCAGGTCTCGACCGTTCGCCACGCTAGTCCCGCGCGTCGGCGGCGGCCAGCCCACCGAGCGCGGCCAACCCGCGCCACAGGGCGACCACGAGGGCGCCGGCGACGAACATGTCGTGGTCCCCGGTGCGCCGCTCGGCCCGGATCGCCTCGGCCAGCTCCTCGACGGCGGCCTCGCAGCGGGCCGCGGCGTCACGCACGGCGGCCGCGGCGCCGGTGGTGGCGGCCGCGGCACCGTCCGCCGCGTCGTCGACGTCCCGGCTCTCGGCCCGCAG
>NZ_JABEMG010000061.1 GCF_013004695.1 Promicromonospora citrea | reverse complement strand
GCCTCCCGGCCGACCCGGAGACCCACGCTCGCACGGCCCCCTACGCCGACACCCGCGCCGACGTCCCGTCGGGCCCGCTCGACGCGGTGCCCGGCCCCGTCGACAGCGTCCCGTCGGCCGGCCCCGCGGCCGGCCCGGGCAGCGACGCCGCGCCGTCGTCGGAGGGGCGGGGGAGCGAGACGCCGCGCTCGCGGCGCGAGGTGCGCGAGTCCTTCCTCACGCACCAGCAGGACGAGGAGCCCGCGACGCGCGGCTTCCGCGGGCTGCTCACCAAGGTGGGCCTGCGCGTCGGCCCGAGCGAGGACGAGCGCGCCGAGCGCGCCGACGAGCGCGCCGTGAGCCAGCACTGGCCCGGACCCCGCACCATCTCGATGGTCAACGGCAAGGGCGGGGCGGGCAAGACGCCTTCCACGGTGCTGCTCGCCGCCGTGTTCGCGCACTACGGGGGCGCGGGCGTCGTCACGTGGGACAACAACCAGACCCGTGGCACGCTCGGCTGGCGGACCGAGCAGGGTCCGCACGAGTCCACGCTGCTGGACCTGCTGCCGCAGACCGACCGCCTGCTCGGGCCCTCGGCGCAGGCCGCCGACCTCGCGCGGTACGTGCACCACCAGACGCGGGACCGGTTCGACGTGCTGCGGTCCAAGCCGATCGCGATGGCGAACGAGCAGCGCATCGAGCCGCAGGACGTCGACGCCATCCACGCGGTGCTGTCGAAGTACTACCGGATGATCCTCATCGACTCCGGCAACGACGAGTCCGACCCCATGTGGCAGCGCATGATCGACCACACCGACCAGCTCGTGGTCGCGACCACGACCCGCGACGACCACGCCGAGGCGGGCGCGCTGCTGCTGGAGGCGCTCGCGACGCGCGACGGCCGGTCGGCGTACCTCGCGCAGCAGGCGGTCGTCGTCGTCAGCCAGGCGGACCAGAAGGAGCCGGCCGGCGAGCTCGAGCGCGTCGCGGACGGCTACCGGTCGCTGGCGCGCGCCGTCGTGACCATCCCGTTCGACCCCGCGATGGTCGACGGCCACCTGCGCTACGGCGCCCTGCGCCCCGACACCCGCAGGGCGTGGCTCTCGGCGGGCGCCGCGGTGGCCGGCGGCCTGTGACGCGGCCCCGGCCGGCCCGCCGTCGGGCCGGCCGGGGGCCGGGGGCTCAGGCCCCGAACAGGCCGACGACCTGGTTCCAGACCGCCATGGTGTCGTAGCCCATCTGGTCGAGGAACGCCCAGACGATCCCGACGATCGCGTACAGCGACACGGGGACGAGGAAGATCCACTCGCGGACCGACCCGGCGTCGCCGAGGATCGGGATCGAGATGTTGCCGCCCGAACGCCAGATCATGTCGAGCTCGAGGCCGCGGCCGTCCCGCATCCAGCGCGGGGAGCGGAACTTCAGGGGCCACAGCAGGGGCACGCCGTTGGTCGTGATCATGTCGCCCAGGATGTGCACGGTGCAGCCGAGCGCCACGCTGAACGGCATCCAGTACCACTCCTCGGGCGCGAAGACCGCGATGAGCACGGCCAGCGTGATCGACGTCGTCCACGGCAGGAGCTTGGTGTCTCGCGTGATCTTGAGCGCCTTGAGCGCGTACGAGACCAGCAGCACGCACATGATGCCCGGGCCGATCAGGATCGCCCCGAACAGGCCGTCACCGGTGTCCAGCGTGAGGAAGCTGAGCAGCCACGCGATGGCGGTGAACACGGCGACGCCGAGGATGGAGTGGGTCCCCTTGCGGTGACCGCCGGAGAGCTTGCCCACCGCGCGCGCGACCGCGTTGGAGACGGGCTTGAGCGAGTTGGCGATGGTGCCGGAGTGATGGTCGGCGTCGGGCAGCAGGGCCGCGCCCGCGCACACGAGCGAGCCCACGATCACGCCCGCGTTGGACACCCCCGGGTACCAGCCGAAGGCGATCGGCGTCGACGCGGTGACAGCGACCCAGGCCGCTGCGCCCGTCGCGGCGTGGTTGCCTCCCATCATGGTGGTGTGCGCTCCAGTTCCCGGGATGCCCCGATTGATTTGTGAGTTCTGACCTGGTTTGTCCCCGGCACCCTAACGTGCGTCACCGACACGGCGGCGCAGGCGCCCCGCGCCGTCACCGGGACCGGGAGCTCAGGCGCCCGTGACGTAGATGTAGTGGTGGAAGTGCTGCTCGCGCACGAACCCCTCGGACTCGTACAGGCCCTGCGCCGCGACGTTGTCCCACGCCGTGGCCAGCGACACCCGGATCGCGCCGTCCTCCTTCGCGCGCCGGCACATGTCCTGCACCAGCGCCCGCGCCGCCCCCGTCCCGCGCGCCGCCGGCGTCACGAACAGGTCGTTGAGCACCCACGAACGGCTCAGGCTCACCGACGACCACGTGGGATAGCTCTGGGCGAAGCCCACCAGGGCGCCGTCCGACTCGGCGACCAGCAGCACGCTGTCGCCCCCGTCCCTGCGGGCCGTCAGGTAGGCGCGCGCCTCGGCATCGGGCACCTCCTGGTCGTAGAACCTCAGGTACTGGCGGAACAGGTCGACCACGGCGTCGACGTCCTCGTCGGCCGCGGGGCGCACATGAGCAGACACGTCCGCGATCATGTCAGGCGAACAGGGGTCGGCGCCACGACCCGGCGCGATACCGGAGCGACCCCGGAGGTGATAACGGGGGAACACCCCGGGGCCCCGGACGGTTGACGCAGGCGATGAACACCCAGCCACGCCTGTCCGTCCTTGACCTCGTGCCCGTCCGCTCGGGCCAGACCAGCGCCCAGGCGCTCGCCGCCAGCCTCGACCTCGTGGCGCTCGCCGACCGCCTCGGCCTCGAGCGCTACTGGTTCGCCGAGCACCACAACATGGCGGCGGTCGCCGCGTCGTCGCCGCCCGTCATGATCGCGGCTGCTGCCGCGCGGACCTCGCGCATCCGGGTGGGGTCGGGCGGCGTGATGCTGCCCAACCACGCGCCGCTCGTGGTCGCGGAGCAGTTCGCGGCGCTCGAGGCGATGGCGCCGGGCCGCATCGACCTCGGCATCGGCCGCGCCCCGGGCAGCGACCCGGTGGTCACGTCGCTGCTGCGCGCCACCGGCCCGACGGCGGACGTCGACCGCTTCCCGCAGCACGTCACCGACATCCTGAGCCTCATGGGGCCGGACGGCGCCCGACTGCGCCTGGTGACCGGCGACGTCTACGACGTGCACGCGACGCCTGCCGCCGAGGGCACGCCGACCGTCTGGCTGCTGGGCTCGAGCGACTACTCCGCCCGGCTGGCCGCGGAGCTCGGCCTGCCGTACGTGTTCGCCAACCACTTCTCCGGGCAGGGCATGGAGCAGATCCTGCGCCTGTACCGGGACGGCTACCAGCCGTCGGAGGCGCACCCCGAGCCGCGCACGTTCGTCACCGCCAACGCCGTGGTGGCGCCGACGGCGGACGAGGCGCACGACCGCGCGCTGCCGCAGCTGCGGCAGATGGCGCGCCTGCGCTCCGGGCAGCCGCTGGGCCCGCTCGAGACCGTCGAGGAGGCGCTGCGCGCCACCGCCGCCGAGCCTGCCGACGGCCTGGTCGCCCAGACCATCGAGGCGATGCGCGCCCGCTGGCTCATCGGCGACGGCGAGCAGGTGGCGGCACAGGTCCGCGACCTCGCCGACCGGTACGGCGTCGAGGAGGTCATGCTCGTGCCGGTGGCCGGATCCCGGGCCGACGAGCCGCTGACCGCCACCCCGGGCCGCACCCAGACCCTGGAGCTCCTGGTGGACGCGCTGACCCACCGCTGACCCGGCGGCCGGCACCGCGGTCCGCCTCGAGAACGACCTGGGGTACCGGATCCGGCCAGATCCGGTACCCCAGGTAGTTCTCGAAGCGGACCGCCGTGCCGGCCGCCGCCGGGACCTACGCCGCGCGGACCGCGCGGTAGCGCAGGGCGCGGGCGTGGTCGGCCCGTGGCACGTGGGGCGTCACGCGCAGCACCATGCCGGCCTCGGCGGGGGTGCGGTCCGCCTTGCGGGAGTTGCACTCGTAGCAGGCGGCGACGAGGTTCATCCACGTCGAGGGCCCGCCGCGCGAGCGGGGCAGGATGTGGTCGACCGTCTCGGCCGGCCCGCCGCAGTACGCGCACTCGCCGTCGCGCCGCTTGACGCCCAGCTTGGTGCACGCGGGCGCGCCGCCCGCCTTGTAGAGCCACCGCATCGTCACGTACCGGACCAGGCGCAGCACGCGCGGTAAGGGGAACGGCCCGAAGGAGCGGCCGTCGACCGCCTCCTCCACGACCGCGACCTCACGCACGAGCATGTGGATGGCGTGCCGGACCGATACGCGGTGCAGCGGCTCGTAGCCGGCATTGAGGACAAGGACGTCGGCCACGGGCCTGCTCCTTCCGGTGTGCGTCTCGTTCTCGTACGTCTTTCTCCCCGGGACGACAAGAGCCGCCCGGGAACAGCTGTCCCGAGGCGGCTCACGTTCACTGGTCCGGCACTGCCGTGCCGGATCAGGAGCGTATGGCGCCCCGGATGGCCTCGCGGCCGTCCCACAGGTGCGTTGCGGTGGTCGGGTAGGACGACGCGGTGGCAGCACTGACCTTGCTCAGGCCGGAGGCCTGGAGCGCGACGCTGGTGCGGACCATCGTGGATCGCGTCCTTCCCGTTCTCGTTCGGCTGGATCGGTCGGCCAGGTACGGCCGGGCCCGGACACACGTCCGTACCCCCACGGCGCGAGTCCGTGTGTGAAGAAAGGTACAACGAGGACTTGGCCTCGTCTATGGCTTTTCCGGAACTGCAACCCAAGGTTGCGCCAAGTCGTCCGGCGTGGCGGCCTCCCCGGGCGTGTCGCCCCCGGCCGTCCGGGACGCCGCGAGCTCGGCCTGGAGCGCGACGAGCTGGGCGCGGATCGCGCGCAGCTCGTCCATCACCTCGGCGTCGTTCTTCTCCTCGTGCTCGGCGAGGTCGTCGATGCTCTCCATGCCGCTCACCACGACGGCGATGAACAGGTTGAGCACCGCGAACGACACCACGAGGATGAACACGACGAAGAAGATCCAGGCCGACGGCTCGACCGCCATGACGTCCGCCGCGATGTCGGGCCACGCCTCGCCGGTCATCACCTGGAACAGGGTGAACGCCGTCGTCCCCAGGTCGCCGAAGTGCTCCTCGGCGATGCCCCCGTAGAGGTTGGTCGCGACGACCACCGACACGTACATGACGAGCACGAGCAGCGCGCCCACCGAGCCCATGCCCGGGACGGCCGCGACCAGACCGTTCACGACCCGCTTCATCGCGGGCACCGAGTCGGCGAGGCGCAGCACGCGCAGCACCCGCAGGGCGCGCAGCACCGACAGGGGGCCGGTCGCGGGGATCAGCGCGATGCCGACCACGAGCAGGTCGAACACGCTCCACGGGTCCCGGAAGAACCGGAACCCGTGGGCGGTGAGCCGCAGGGCGATCTCGGTGACGAAGAACCACAGCATCACGTCGTCGACGACCTGGAGCACGTCGTCGACCGGGCCGTCGACGATCGACGTCTCCAGGCCGAGCACGACGGCGTTGGCGATGATCACGCCGAGCACCACGCGCTGGAACAGGATGTGCTCCACCAGGACGCGCAGCCGCGCTCGAATCGTTCCGCCACCGACCGGCATTCCGGACTCCTTTCAGGGTGATTGTCCGGAATGCAGGGTAACTGCCCGTTACCAGGTGACGGGCTCGCGGATGATCGGGCAGGTCATGCAGTGGCCGCCGCCGCGGCCGCGCCCGAGCTCGCCCCCGGCGATCTCGATGACCTCGATGCCGGCCTTGCGCAGCAGGTCGTTGGTCGTGGTGTTGCGGTCGTACGTGAACACGACGCCGGGCTCGACGGCGACCGAGTTGTTGCCGCTGTCCCACTGCTGCCGTTCCGACTCGTAGACGTCGCCGCCGGTCTCGATGACCCGCAGCTCACCCAGGCCGGAGACGCGGCCCACGACGTCGAGGAACGAGGACCCGCCCGCGTCCGTCACGGACACGCCGATGGGCCCGTCGTCGGGCCGCAGGACGAACGGGTGCACGCGGTCGACGATGCGCGGGTAGACGGTGACGGTGTCGACGTCGACGAAGGTCATGACCGTGTCCAGGTGCATGGCGGCGCGCAGGCGCGGCATGCCCGCCACGACGACCTGCTCGGCCGCGCCCGCGGCGAACAGCGAGGCGGCGACCTCGGTGATCGCCTGCCGCGACGTCCGTTCGCTCATGCCCATGAGCACGGTGCCGTTGCCGATCGGCATGATGTCGCCGCCCTCGAACGTCGCCTCGCCGTGGCTCGTCTCCGGGTCGCCCCACCACACGCGGCTGCCCAGGTAGTCGGGGTGGAACGTGTAGATCGCCTTCATGAGCAGCGTCTCGTCACGCCGCGCGGGCCAGTACAGCGGGTTGAGCGTCAGACCGCCGTAGACCCAGCACGTGGTGTCGCGCGTGAAGAGGGTGTTCGGCAACGGTGGCATGAGGTACTCGCGCGTGTCGGGGCTGAGGTCGGCCAGGGCGCGGAAACCCGGCGGCAGCTCCGGCACGTCCGCGACGGCGAGGCCGCCGATCAGGTAGCGCGCGAGCTCGTGCTCCGGCAGCGACTCCAGGTACTCCCGCGTGGCCTCCACGAGCCCGTTGCCCACGATCTCGGGCACGATCTTGCGGTCGAGCAGCCAGTCGCGTGCACCGGGCACGCGCAGCGTCTCGGCGAGCAGGGCGTGCAGCTCGACGACGTCGACGTCGCGGCTGCGCAGCTCGGTGACGAACTCGGCGTGGTCCTGCTGGGCGCGCTCGACCCACAGGACGTCGTCGAACAGCAGGTCGGCGGAGTTCGTCGGCGTCAGGCGCTGGTGCGCCAGGCCCGGCGCGCAGACCAGGACCTTGCGCAGGCGGCCGACCTCGGAGTGCACGCCGTAGGCCGACGAGGGTGTGCCGGCAGGGGGCGGTGTGATGTCGATGGTGTTCATCGGGCGCTAACGGTACTCACCCCATCGCCGTCGTGCCGAGCAACGAGCCCACGGCGAAGGTGGCGCCGAGCGCGAGGGCCCCGCCCACGACGACGCGCGCGGTCGCGCGCAGCCGCGGGGCGCCGCCGATCCAGGCGCCGACCCAGCCGGTGCCCGCGAGCGCCGCGAGCACGACGGCGAACGTGAGCCCCACGCGCCACGGCTCGGGGATGAGCACGACCGCGGCCAGCGGCAGCACCGCGCCCAGCGTGAACGCGACGGCGGAGGCGAGGGCCGCGTTCCAGGGGCTGACGACCTCGTCCTCGTCGATGCCGAGCTCGGCCTCGAGGTGCGCGGACAGCGCGTCGTGCTCGGTGAGCTCGACGGCGACCTGGTGCGCGGTCGCGGGGGACAGGCCCTTGGCCTCGTACAGCGCGGCGAGCTCGGCGAGCTCCTCCTCGGGCATCTCGGCGAGCTCGGCGCGCTCCTTGGCGATGAGGGCTCGCTGTGTGTCCGACTGGCTCGAGACCGACACGTACTCGCCGAGCGCCATCGAGACGGCCCCACCGACGAGCGCGGCGAGGCCCGCCGTGAGGATCGGCCCGGTGCTGGAGGTCGCCGCGGCGACGCCGACCGCCACGGCGGCGACGGACACGATGCCGTCGTTCGCGCCGAGCACGCCGGCGCGCAACCAGTTCAGCCGCTCGGCGAGGCCGCCGGTGTGTGGCTCGTCGGCGTGGGTCGCCGAGGGCGCGCCCGGGGGTTCCGTCGTCATGGTCAGTACGCCGACGTCACGGGGGTGTGCTCACCGACGGGGACCTCCTGGTCCAGCGTGTTGCCGTCCTGGGCCAGCGGGCACGTCCACGCCGGGTCGTACGCGCACGACGGGTTGTACGCGAAGTTGAGGTCGAGCACCAGGTCACCGACGCCGTCGTCACCGCTGCCGACGTTCCCGAGCCAGGAGCCCTTGATGGTGTCCAGCAGGTAGCGGCCGCCGCCGTAGGTGCCGCCGGGCGTGCCCGCGAGCGCGTCCTTGACCGGTACGAACAGCCCCCCGCCGTACGAGGCGAGCCGCCAGACGTCGAGGGTGCCCAGCCCGCCGAGCGCGACGGTGCCGAGCAGCTCGAACGGCACGACGCCGTCGGTCGCCGTCGGGACGTCGAGGCGGCGCGGGGCGCCGTCGGGGCCGGGCTCCGCCGGGACGACGGGGGCGGTGAAGCGCCATGCCGGGTCGTACGGGGCGACGGCGAGGCCGGTGAAGCCGGCCCGGTCCTCGGGCAGGACGGGCGACGCCGGGTGGGTGCCGAACAGCTCGTCGCGCGCGGCGACCCAGTAGGCGTGGGCCGCGGCCGGGTCCTGCGCGGCGCGCTCGCGCACCTCGGCGTAGATCGCGAACACGCGGCGTCGCCAGTCCGCGGTCTGGAGGGCGGTGGTGACCGGGGTGGAGGTGGCCTGCGTCATGCCCTCGACACTACCCACGCCCGTCCGTCAGCGGGGTGTGAGCTCGATGACGGGTATCTGACGGTCGGTGCCCTGCTCGTACCGCCGGAAGTTCGCCGCGCGTGCCGTGATGTCCGTCCAGGCGGCCGCGCGCTCGGCGTCGTGCAGCTCGCGCGCCCGGACCGCGACCCTGCGGCCGCCCACCTCGATGCTCGCGCGGTCCGGGTGCGCGGCCAGGTTGAGGTACCAGGCGGGGTTGGTCGCGGCACCCCAGTTGGAGGCGACCACGAGCCATGCGCCGTCCTGCCCGGGGAACCACGCGAGCGGCGTCACGCGCGGCTGACCGGTACGCCGCCCGACCGTGGTGAGCACCAGCACCCGGGTGCCCAGCAGCGAGCGCCGCAGCCGCCGCGCGACCCAGGTCAGCACGCGGTTGACCCGCCGGAACCCCGGCCCGGGCGGTGCGGCGCCGTAGGTGCCGGTGGGGTGGGAGAACGTCATGGCGTGATCGTAGGGGTGCCGGGTGCCCGCGGGCACCCGGCACCGGACGGGGTGAGGCAGCCCCGGGCCGCGGCCGGGTGACTACTTCGCCCCGTGACTACCTCGGCGTGGTGGTCAGCCGCAGTGCTCGAACGGGCTGGTGTACGAGGTGCTTCCCACCGACCCGCCCCACTTGACGCACGTGCCGGGCGCCGACCGCTTGACCGGCCCCGCGTAGTAGGAGAAGTTCCCGGAGTCGGTGGTGCGCGACGCGCCCTGGGGCTCGAGGAACGCCGACACCGCGGTGGGCGTGCCGAGGTTCGTGAGCTTCAGGGTGACGACGCAGTTGTTGCCGTTGCCCGCGTTGTACAGCAGGTAGGTGCGGCCGACCGTGCCGAGCGCGGCGGAGTCGATGACGGAGAAGCCGCTCCCGCAGACCTCCGCCGGTGTGTAGGGGTTCGACGAGCCGCCGCAGCCGTTGGTGCTGGTGACCGCCTTCTTCTGGCCGAGAAAGACGGTCACGCCGTCGACGGTCGGCGAGGTGTCCACGACACCCGAGGCGGTGCGCTGCTCGTAGTGCAGGTGCGGGGCCGAGGAGCCGCCGGTGGAGCCGACGGTGCCGATGACCGTGCCCCGGCTGACCGACATGGTCTGGCCGGGCGCCCGCACCATGGTGGCGAGGTGCGCGTAGCGGGTGCGGGTGCCGTCGCTGTGCACGATCTGCACCCACTTGCCGTAGCTGGTGGCGCCCTCGTCGTCGAACGTGGCCGTGCCCGCCGCGGTGGCGCGCACGTTCTCGCCGTTGATGGCGTCGCCGTTGTAGCTCTGCCAGTCGATCGAGCCCGACGGGTTGTGCCCGCCGGACCAGTTGTTCGCGTAGAACGTCTTGCCGCAGCTGAACGGCGACCGGTGGGCGATCGCGAGCGTCACCGGGTCGTCGGGTGCGGCGGCCGCGGCCGCCGCCGTCGCCGCCGGGGTTGCGGCCAGGGTGAGCGCGGCGAGCGCCGCGAGTACCCAACGGCCTGCCGGCCGTGGTCGGATCGGAGTGGTGCGGATCGGGGAGATGCCTGACATGGTGCCCTCCATCCTCGGTCTGACACGTGGTCTGACACGTGGTCTGACGCGGGAAGGCTGGCACGGTGCCCCGGCTCGCGCACATGGGGAGACCTGCCCCTGGACAGCGGGCGCCCGCGGCGCTGGACGGGTTTCCCGCCCGCGGTGCGGCCGTAGCGCGGGTCAGCCGAGCAGCCCCGCCCACCGCAGGCCGGTGTCGACGAGCGCGACCCGGTCGAGCGCCGCGACCTCGGCGGGCGTGTGCCAGGCGACGCCGTCGGTGGAACCGTCCTGCTCGGGGCGCAGGGCACCGCCGGTGACGCGGGCGCGGTAGACGATGCGCAGCGCCTGGGCGGGACGCACCGCGCCGGGCGGACGTTCGGCCGCGGCGACGACGATGCTGTCCACGCCGAGCAGCGCCCCGAGCTCGACGTGCAGCCCGGTCTCCTCGTGCACCTCGCGGACGGCGGCGTCGGCGGGGTGCTCGCCGGGGTCGAGGCCACCGCCGGGCAGGGTCCAGCCGCCGCGTCCGCCGTCGGACCAGTGGGGCAGCAGCACGCGCCCGGCGTCGTCGGTGACGACGGCGTAGGCGGACACGCGCAGGTCCATGGACCCGTCGGCGCTGGTGAACACGCGCTACCCCCTTCTCGACCGGGCCGCCCATCGTAGCGGCGGCCCACCCCGCCGGCTGCGGGACGTCCGCCCCTCCTGGCACGCCGGAGAGGGCGGAGGTCCTGCACCCGGCGGGGGGTCAGTCGGCCGAGCGGAGCATCGAGCGGACGCCGACCGCGAGGCCGACGGCCGCCGTCGCCAGGGCCGCCAGCCAGCCCCAGCCGACCGCCGCCGAGGCGACGTCGCCCGCGAACGCGGCCCGGCCGGAGTCGACGACGTAGCGCAGCGGGTTGACCGCCGAGGCCGCCCGCATCCACGCCGGCCCGTTCTCCAGCGGGAGCAGCATCCCGGACAGCAGCATCACGGGGAACAGCACGGTCTGCTGCACCATCCAGAACATCCATTCCTGCTTGCGCACGGCCAGGGCCAGCGCGTACGACAGCGAGCCGACGCCGACGCCGAGCACGGCGAGCTGCGCGAGCGTGAGTGCCGCGCCGAGCGGGTCCGGCCGCAGGCCGAACGGCAGCATGACGAGCAGCACCACGACGGACTGCGCGACGATCGGCACCATCTCCTTCAGCGCGCGGCCGACGAGCTGCGCGGAGCGGGACAGCGGCGTGACGAGCATCCGCTCGTGCACGCCCGAGGAGATGTCGAGCTGCAGGTTCGAGCCGGTGACCGAGGTGCCGAAGAGAGTGGTCATCGCGAGCACGGCGGGCACGAACCAGAGCCAGACGTCGCCGCCGAGCGCCTCGCCCGCCGACCCGGCCAGCAACGGCCCGAACAGCCCGAGGAAGACCAGCGGCTGGACCAGCCCGAACAGCACGGAGAACGGGTCGCGCGCCACGGGGGCGAGCTCGCGCACCAGGACGATGCGGATGTCGCGCAGCAGGTTGCGCCGGGTGCGGGGAGCGGTGGTCAGGGTCGCGGCGCTCATGCCAGGACCTCCTTCGTGGTGGTGGGGTCGGTCGGGGAGGCGGCGGGGGAGTCGGCGTCCTGCACCGCGGTCTCCCGCAGGCTGCGCCCGGTGAGGCCGAGGAACACGTCGTCGAGCGTGGGCCGGGCGACGTCGACGCGGGTCACGGTCAGGCCCGCCGCGTCGGCGGCGCGCAGCAGACCCGGGGCCGCGCCGGGGCCGTCCGCGGTGCGCACCTCCACGGCGCGGCCGCCGTCGGGGCCGGGCGGGCCGGCGTGCACCGCGCGTGTCCCGGGGGCACGCTCGGCGAGCGCCGCCAGCGCAGTCACGTCGGCGGCGGGCGTGCGCAGGGAGACGAGGTCCCCGGCCAGGTCCGCCTTGAGCGCGTCGGCCGTGTCGTCCGCGATCACCTGCCCGTGGTCGACGACGACGACCCGCTCGGCGAACGTGTCCGCCTCGTCGAGGTAGTGCGTGGTGAGCACGATGGTGCGCGGCTCGGCCGCCGCCGTCCGCATGCGGAGCACGTGCTCCCAGAGGTTGGCGCGGTTGTGCGGGTCGAGGCCCGTCGACGGCTCGTCCAGGAACAGCAGCGTCGGCTCGTGCACGAGGCCGACGGCGACGTCGAGGCGCCGCTTCTGCCCGCCGGACAGGCTGTCGACCTTGCGGTCGGCCTGCTCGGTCAGGTCGAGCGCCTCGAGCAGCTCCCCGGCACGGGTGCGCGCCGCGCGGCGGTCCAGGCCGTAGATCTCGCCCTGGGCGACGAGCTCGTCGCGCACCACCTGGGACGCGCCGCCCGCACCGCCCTGGCCCACGTACCCGATGGCGGCGCGGACGCGGGCGGGGTCGGCGACGACGTCGTACCCGGCCACGGTCGCGGTGCCGGACGTCGGCGGCACGAGCGTGGTCAGCATGCGCAGCGTGGTGGTCTTGCCTGCGCCGTTGGGGCCGAGGACGGCGACGAGCTCGCCCGGCTGGATGTCGAGCGAGATGCCGCGCACGGCGTGCACGGTGCGCGTGCGGCTCACCACGAAGTCCTTGGTGAGCGCGTTCGTGCGGATCACGGGGGTCTCCTTCGTACGGTCTGTGCTGTCGAGGACGAGCCTTCCGGTAGTAGAGGTCAGTTGCTGACCTCTACCGCGTGCGATCCTGGATCCGTGCTCGAGACCTCCGGACGCCTCCTGACCCTCCTGTCGCTGCTGCAGGCCCGCCGCGACTGGCCGGGCGCGCTGCTCGCCGACCGCCTCGGCGTCAGCCCCCGCACGGTCCGGCGCGACGTCGACCGGCTGCGCGAGCTCGGCTACCCCGTCAACGCGACCAAGGGGCCCGACGGCGGCTACCGCCTCGCCGCCGGTGCCGACCTGCCGCCGCTGCTGTTCGACGACGAGCAGGCCGTCGCGGTCGCCGTCGCGCTCCGGACGGGCGCCATCCCCGGCGCGGAGGAGGGCGCGCTGCGGGCGCTCGCGACGATCCGGCAGGTCATGCCGGCCCGGCTGCGGGCGCGCCTGGACGCGCTCGAGGTGACCACGGTGCGCCGCCGGCCCGAGCGGTCGGCGGCCGTGGACCCGGACGCGCTGCTCACCCTCGGCGCCGCGTGCCGGGCGCGCGAGGTCGTGCGGTTCGACTACGCGGGCGGCACGATGCCCGCCGTCGGCGAGGGCGAGGCCGCGTTCCGGCCGCCGCGGCGCGTCGAGCCGTACCACCTCGTCACGGCCGACCGGCGCTGGTACCTCGTGGCGTTCGACCTCGACCGGGCCGACTGGCGCCTGTTCCGCGTCGACCGGATCACGCCCCGGTCGGGCACGGGGCCGCGGTTCACGCGCAGGGAGGTGCCGGGCGGCGACGCCGCGGCGTTCGTCGCGGCGCGGCTGAGCGGCCCGACGCACCCCGTGCGCGGGGAGGTCGTGCTGCACGCACGGGCCGAGGACATCGCGCGCTGGGCGGGCCCGGACGCCGTGTGCGAGCCGCTGCCCGACGTCGACGGCGAGCCACGGTGCCGCGTGGTGCTCGGGTCGTGGTCGTGGGGCGGGCTGGCCGGCTGGCTCGGGGTCTTCGACGTGCCCTTCGAGGTGGTGGGACCGCCCGAGCTGGTCGAGGCGACCCGCCGCCTGGCGGCGCGCTACGCGGCGGCCACGGCCTGACGACCCGACTCCCGTCACGGCGCCCGCGGGTGGAACGGACAAAGGTGCGCGCATCGGGCACGGGTCAGTAGGTTGGGCGGACCCGTTCCCCTCAGCGAGAGAGCCTGCGCATGACGAACCTGTCCGACTTCCGTGACGACGAGCTCGACCAGATCCTCGACGCCCCCGGCGCCGTCCTCAAGGGTGCGACCCTCGCCGACGGGACGCCGGGGGCGCTGCAGTTCGTGCTCGAGACCGCGGCGGGCGCCCAGGTGTTCCGGGAGGCCCAGGAGCACGAGAACGACTTCGTCCGCGCCGTCGCCGAGGGGCTGCGTGACCGCCTGACGGCGCAGCGAGAGGCCGAGGCCGCCGCGCGCGAGAACCCGGCGTCGGCGGTCGGCGTGGCGCAGGCGGCCGAGGCCACGCGCAAGGCCGCGACCGAGGGGCGCCCCGACCCCGAGCGGGCGGCGGACGAGGCCGTCACGCTCACCGCGTCCGCCGTCGCGCTGCTGCGGGGCCGCGCGGACGACAAGGACGTGGTCGCCTACTGCGAGTGGCTGCTGCGCATCGCACGGCAGGTCGCCGGAGCGGCACGCTCGCGCACGGGCGGGCTGTTCAGCAAGCGGGTGCGCATCTCGGACGCCGAGCAGGCCTACCTCGACCGGCTGGCGGGCGCGGTCGAGGGCTGAGGCGCCCGCCACCCCCGGCCACGACGCCGCGCGTCACGCACGACGCCGCGCGTACTCCAGCTCGGGCCGCCCGCGCGTGCCGTACCGCGGCGCGCGCGTGGCGACCCCCTGGTCGGCCAGGAACTCCAGGTAGCGCCGCGCCGTGATGCGGGCCAGGTGCAGCGCGTCGGCGACCTCGCTCGCCGACAGCGCGCCCGGCCGCCGCGCGAGCAGGTCCGACACGGCGTCGAGCGTGTCCTGCGACAGCCCCTTGGGCAGCCCCGCCGCGTTCGACGTGCGCAGCGCGGCGAACGCCGTGTCGACCTCGCGCTGGCTGAGCGTCGAGACAGGCGAGCGCATCCGCTCGAAGTACGCCCGGTAGGCGCCGAGCTTCTCGGCGAACAGCCCGAACGCGAACGGCTTGATGAGGTACTGCACCACGCCCACCGCGACCGCCTCGCGCACCACCTCCAGCTCGCGGGCCGCCGTCACCGCGATGACGTCCACGACGAGACCGGCCGCGCGCAGCTGGCGGCACAGCACCAGGCCGTGCCGGTCGGGCAGGTTCATGTCGAGCAGCAGCAGGTGCACCTCCTGCTCGACGGCGGTCGCGTCGCGCAGGGCGCGCACCGTCTCGCCCGCGGTGTGCACCACCCCGGCCAGCTCGAACCCGTCGACGCGGCGCACGTACTCGCCGTGCGCCGCCGCGGTGCGGGGATCGTCCTCGACGACCAGGACGCGGATCACGGGCGGCTCCGGTGCAGCGAGGGGACCGCGGTGGCGCTCGCGGCGTCGGGCCGGGGGAGCGTGACGGTGAAGACGGCGCCCGCGCTCGTGCCGGCCCCGCCCGTGACCTCGACGGAACCGCCGAGGCTCTCGACCACCTGCCGCACCAGCGCGAGCCCGTAGCCCCGTCCGCCGGACGCGTCCTTGGTGCTGAAGCCCTGCTCGAAGACGCGGCCGAGGTCCTGCGCGGCGATGCCCGCGCCGCTGTCGGAGACCTGGAAGACGAGAGACCCGTCGTCGGTGTCGGCGAGGTAGAGCTCGACCCAGGCGTCGGCGCCCGGGTCGTCCAGCGCCCGTGCGGCCGCCGCGTCGATCGCGTTGTCGAGCAGGTTGCCCAGGACGGTCACGACGTCGACCGGTTCCAGGCCCTGCGTGCCGGGCGTCAGGTGCGTCTCGAAGTGCATCTCGACGGCCCGCTCGTGGGCCTGCGCCGCCTTGCCGAGCACGAGCGCCGCGATGACGGGCTCGTCGATCGCCTGCACGACCCGGTCGGTGAGCCGCTGGCCGAGGTCCCGCTCGGCGGCCACGAACCGCAGGGCCTCGTCGCTGCGGCCGAGCTCGATGAGCGTGGCGACGGTGTGCAGGCGGTTGCCGAAGTCGTGGGTCTGGGCGCGCAGCGCCGCGGAGATGGTGCGCACCGACGACAGCTCGCCCGTGACCCGCTGCAGCTCGGTGCGGTCACGCAGCGCGACGACCTCGCCCACGGTCCGGCCGCGCGTCACCGCCGGCTCGCGCGCGACCAGCAGGACGCGGTCGCCGACGCGCACGGGCCCGTCGGGTGCGGTGCCCGCCAGCACGTCGCGGGCGGCGGGGTCCAGGCGCGGGTCGTCGACGGCGAACGGCGCGGTGATGCCGCCCGAGCGGTCCGCGCCCGTCGCACCGCACGCCCCGAGCAGCCGCAGGGCCTCGTCGTTGGCCAGCACGACGACACCGTCCTCGACGAGCAGCATGCCCTCCTGGACCGAGTGCAGCACCGCCTCGTGCGCGGCGAACAGGTGCGCGAGCTCGTCCGGCCCGCGCGAGTCCGTGAGCCGGTCGAGCCGCCGGGCGAGCAGCGTCGCCGCCACGGCGCCCGCGGCGAACGCCAGGAGCGTGGCCACGCCGACGACGACGAGGCGGCCCGCGATGCCGTCCCACAGCCGGTCGAGGGTGACGCCGGCGGACACCAGACCGACCACCTCGCCGTCGCCGACGACGACGGGCACGACGGCGCGCACCGACGGCCCCAGCGTGCCCTCGTACACCTCGGTGAACGCCTCGCCGCGCAGCGCGGGCGCCGTCGTGCCGACGAACGAGCGGCCGATCTGCCACGTGTTGCGGTGGGTGTACCGGGTGCGGTCGGTGTCCATGACCGTGAGGTAGTCGATCTCCGTGGTGGCCATGACCCGCTCGGCGTACGGCTGGAGCTGCCCGGAGGCGGTGGCCACCGACCCGTCCCGGTCGCGTGCGGCGTCGGCGTGCGCCCGGGCGACGACGTCGACGACGAGCGGGTCGGCCGCCACGGTCGCGGCCAGGTCGGTGCTCTCGGTGGCCGCGTGCCGCTCGGCCGAGGAGCGCGCGTCCAGCACGAGCAGCCCGAACACGACCACCGCCCCGGCGAAGAGCAGCGCCGTGTGCACCGCGAGGAACCACCTCGCGATGCTCGCACCTCGCCGCTGTGCCACGGGCCCATTGTCACCCGGCGGCGGCGGACGCCCGACCGAGAACACTAAGTACGCAACAGGCCCCCGGGCCGCCGCTGCCCGCACTCTTGTCGCTGACCGCACAGCGTCGTGAGAGGAAACCACCATGGCCGGCACCCAGCCAGCCGGCGCCGGGAGCACCCAGCGCCGTCGGCTCGACAAGAGCCACTACCTGTACATCGCGGTGATCGTCGCCGTCGTGGCCGGCGTCGTCGTCGGCCTCGCGTCGCCCGAGACCGGCGTGGCCCTCAAGCCGCTCGGCACCGGGTTCGTCGCCCTCATCAAGATGATGATCTCGCCCGTCATCTTCTGCACCATCGTGCTCGGCATCGGGTCCATCGCCAAGGCGGCGACCGTCGGACGCGTCGGCGGGCTCGCGCTGCTCTACTTCCTCGCGATGTCGACCTTCGCGCTCGTCATCGGGCTCGTCGTCGGCAACGTGCTGCACCCGGGCCAGGGCCTCTCGATCGCCGGCGCCACCTACGAGGCGGACGGCGAGGCCGAGTCCCTCGTCGACTTCGCGCTCGGCATCATCCCCACGACGCTCGTCTCGCCGCTGACCGGCGACTCCGTGCTGCAGACCCTGTTCGTCGCGCTCCTGGTCGGCTTCGCGATCCAGCAGCTCGGCGCGCGCGGCAAGCCGGCGCTGGACGCCGTGCGCGTGATCCAGGCGATCGTCTTCCGCGTGCTCACCATGATCCTGTGGGTCGCCCCCGTCGGGGCCTTCGGCGCCATCGCGGGCGTCGTCGGCGAGACCGGCTGGGGCGCCGTCGTCGCGCTCGGCACGCTCATGCTCGGCTTCTACCTGACCTGCATCGTGTTCATCGCCGTCGTGCTCGGCGCCGTGCTGTGGTTCGTCGCGCGGGTGAACATCTTCTCGCTCATGAAGTACCTGGCCCGCGAGTACCTGCTCATCGTGAGCACCTCCTCGTCCGAGGCCGCGCTGCCGCGCCTGATCTCCAAGATGGAGCACCTCGGCGTCTCCAAGCCGGTCGTCGGCATCACCGTGCCCACCGGGTACTCGTTCAACCTCGACGGCACCGCCATCTACCTCACCATGGCGTCGCTGTTCATCGCCTCGGCCATGGGCACGCCGCTGTCGGTCCCCGAGCAGGTCGGCATGCTCGCCTTCATGATCATCGCCTCCAAGGGCGCGGCGGGCGTCACCGGGGCCGGTCTGGCGACGCTGGCCGGTGGCCTGCAGACCTACCGCCCGGACCTGGTCGACGGCGTCGGCATCATCGTCGGCATCGACCGCTTCATGTCCGAGGCGCGCGCCCTGACCAACTTCACCGGCAACGCCGTGGCGACCGTCGTCATCGGCACGTGGACCCGCGAGATCGACCGCGGCCGCGTCACCCAGGTGCTGTCCGGCGAGCTGCCCTTCGACGAGACGGCCGTGGACGACGCCCACGGCGGCTCCGAGGACTCCGGCGCGCCCGACGAGCGCGAGACCGGATCTCGGGAGAGGGTGGCCCAGTCGGCCGCGGTCTGAGACCGCGAACCAGACCGACGGCGGTCCGGGCGCTCTGGGGGCGTGCGGACCGCCGTCATGTTCCCCTCCGCGTCCCCTGCAGCGAAGGAGCTCGCGATGCGCCGCGCCCGTACCCTGACCGCCGCCCTCGCCCTGGCCCTGTGCGCGGGGCTGGGGGCGTGCGGCACCGCACAGGAGCCCGCGCCGCCGTCCGGATCGCCGTCCGGTGCTCCGTCCGCGCCGTCCGCGCCGTCCGCCTCGCCCGCACCCGCCGACGTCTCCGCCGCGCTCGCCCGCCTGGAGGCCGAGCACGACGTCGCCGTCGGCCTCTACGCGCTCGACACCGGCACCGGCCGCGTCGCCGCCCACCGCGCCGACGAGCGCTTCGCGTACGCCTCGACGTTCAAGGCGCTCGCGGCCGGCGCCGTCCTGGAGCGGCACGGCACCGCCGTCCTCGACGACGTCGTCACCTGGTCCGCCGACGACCTCGTCGACTGGTCGCCCGTCACCGAGCAGCACGTGGCCGACGGGCTGACGATGCGCGAGGTGATCGACGCGGCGGTGCGGGAGAGCGACAACACCGCGGGCAACCTCCTGCTCGACGCGCTCGGCGGCCCCGCCGGCCTGCGCGACGCGCTGCGCGCCGCGGGCGACGACACCACCGCGCCCGCGCGCACCGAACCGGCGCTCAACGACCACGTCCCCGGCGACGACCGCGACACGAGCACGCCGCGGGCGCTCGCCGGGAGCCTGCGTGCCTACGCCCTGGGGGACCGGCTCGACGACGACGCTCGTGCCGTGCTGGTCGAGGCGCTGCGGGGCAGCACGACCGGCGACGGGACGATCCGCGCGGGGGCGCCGGACGGCTGGGTGGTCGGCAGCAAGACGGGCACGTCCACCGTGGGCACGCGCAACGACGTCGGGATCGCGTGGCCGCCCGGCGCGGGTCCCGGGACGGGCGACCCCGTGGTGCTCGCCGTCCTCGTGCAGGCCGAGGACGGGTCCACGACGCCGGACGACGCGCTGCTCGCCGAGGCGACGGCCGTGACGTTCGAGGCGCTCGGACACTGATCTCCGCGGAGATATGCACGCGGCGTGCACATGTGTGCTTATATGGACGCACAGTCCACTTAATTGTGAGGAGCACACCATGAGCACCCAGGCAGACTCACCCCGCGTCGCCCTCGTGACGGGCGGGTCCGGCGGCATCGGCCGGAGCGTCGTCGAGCGGCTGGCCGCCGACGGCTTCGCCGTCGCCGTCCACTACGCGGGCAACAGGGCCCGGGCCGAGGAGGTCGCCGAGCGCGTGACGGCGTCGGGCGGCCAGGCGGTCGTCGTCGGCGGGGACGTGGCCGACGAGACGGAGATGGCCGCGGCCTTCGACGCCACCGAGGCGGCGTTCGGCGGCGTCGACGTCGTCGTCAACACCGCGGGGATCATGATCCTCGGCCCGGTCGAGAGCTTCGACCTCGAGGCCCTGGACCGGATGCACCGCACCAACGTCCGCGGGTCGTTCGTCGTCGCCCAGCTCGCGGCGCGCCGTGTGCGCCGCGGTGGCGCGATCATCGGGTTCTCCACGAGCCAGACCCGCCTGCAGCACCCCGGCTACGCGCCGTACGCGGCCTCCAAGGCGGCCGTCGAGGCGCTGACCCTCGTGCTGGCCCGCGAGCTGCGCGGCAAGGACGTCACGGTCAACGCCGTCGCCCCCGGGCCGACGGCCACGCCCCTGTTCCTCGACGGCAAGGACGAGCAGACCGTCGAGACCCTCGCCCGGCTCGCCCCGCTGGAGCGCCTGGGCACGCCCGACGACGTCGCGGAGACCGTCGCCTTCCTGGCCGGCCCGGCGCGCTGGGTCAACGGGCAGGTCCTGTACGTCAACGGCGGCATCGCCTGAGCGCCCGGCCGGGTCCGGGCTCGAGCGGGGGAACAGAGACGTGGGAACAGAGGAGAAGATCATGAGCAACGTCATCGTCGTCACGGGGGCGTCGTCCGGGTTCGGCGCCCTGACCGCCCGTGCGCTGGCCGACGCCGGCGACATCGTCTACGCGGGCATGCGCGAGACGGGTGGCCGCAACGCCCCGCAGGTGGAGGCCGCGGCGGCGTACGCCGCCGAGCACGGCGTGGACCTGCGCTCCGTGGAGCTCGACGTGAGCTCCCAGGAGTCCGTCGACCGGGCGGTCGCCGCCGTCGAGGCCGAGCACGGACGCATCGACGTGCTGGTCCACAACGCGGGCCCCATGGTGGTCGGCCCGGCCGAGGCGTTCACGCCCGAGCAGCTCGCGCAGCTGTACGACGTCAACGTGCTGTCCACCCAGCGCGTCAACCGTGCGGTGCTGCCGGGCATGCGCCGTCGGGGCGCCGGGCTGGTGGTGTGGGTGTCGAGCTCGAGCGTCAAGGGCGGTACGCCGCCGTACCTCGCGCCGTACTTCGCGGCGAAGGCCGGCATGGACTCCCTCGCCGTCTCCTACGCGGGCGAGCTGGCACGCTGGGGCGTCGAGACGTCGATCGTGGTGCCCGGCTCGTTCACGCGGGGCACCAACCATTTCGCGCACGCGGGCCACCCGGCCGACGCCGCGGTGGAGGCCGAGTACGAGACCCGGTACGCCGGGCTGATGGGGCAGGTGGCCGAGAAGCTGGCCGCCCTCGCGCCCGACGCCGACGCGTCGCTCGTCTCGGACGAGATCGCCCGCATCGTGGCGCTGCCCGCGGGCACGCGGCCGTACCGGGTGCACGTCGACCCGGCCGGCGACGGGTCCGAGGCCGTCTCCGACCTCGCCGACCGCACGCGCGCCGAGTTCCTGGCCCGCGTGGGCCTGGGCGACCTGCTGGGCGCGTGACAGGCCTGGGCGCCGACCTAGACTGACCGCCGGACAGCCGAAGGAGTGCACGTGGAGAACGAGGCGACCGTCGCCGGCGCCCGGCCCGCCCGCCCCCGGGGGCGGGGCCGGCGCCCTGCCGACGAGGTGCGTGCCGACGTGCTCCGCGCCGTCGGCGAGGTGCTGCTCACCGAGGGCATCGCCGACCTGACGTTCGAGCGGGTGTCGCGCCTGTCCGGCGTCAGCAAGACGACCCTGTACAAGTGGTGGCCCTCCAGGGGTGCGCTGGCCCTCGACGGGTACTTCCACGCCGTGCAGGACCGGCTCGCCTTCCCCGACACGGGGGACGTGCGGGCCGACCTGCTCGACCAGCTCCGCGCCTTCGTGCGCGTCATGACGACGACGCCGGGCGGCCGGATCCTCACCGAGCTCATCGGGGAGTCGCAGACCGACAAGGAGCTCGCGGCCGCCTACCGCGCGCTGTACTCGTCGGAGCGACGGCGGTTCGCCGCCGAGCGCCTCCGGGCGGCGCAGGAGCGGGGGCAGCTTCGGGAGGACGTCGACGTGCAGGTGGTCGTCGACCAGCTGTGGGGCGCCGTCTACCACCGGCTGCTCATCCCGGACGAGCCCGTCACGGACGCGTTCGTCGAGGCCTTGGTCGCGAACCTGCTGGACGGCGTCGCCGTGCGATGACACGCGTGCGATAACATCGCCCTATGGCGATGACACAGGTGGACGGCGATGTCGTGGCGGCGTGCCTCTTCCACGGGTTCTCCGACCCGTCGCGGCTGGCGATACTGCGTCACCTCGCCCTGGGCGAGCACCGCGTCGTCGACCTGACGCGCCACCTCGGGCTCGCCCAGTCGACGGTGTCGAAGCACCTGGCCTGCCTGCGCGACTGCGGTCTGGTCGAGTCGCGTCCGCAGGGGCGTGCCTCGGTGTACTCGCTGACGCACCCGGAGGCGACGCTCGAGGTGCTGGGCTCGGCCGAGCGCCTGCTGGCGCTGACGGGCGACGCGGTGGCGCTGTGCCCGGTGTACGGCGTCGACGGCGCGGCAGCCCGTGCGGAGCGCGACGTCGTGGCGGATGCTGGGCACGCGGGGAGCGGGAGGTAGCGAGAACATGGCTGATCAGCACGGTCACCACCACGGGCACGACGGCCGCAACCGCGGCCGGCTCGCCGTCGCGTTCGGGATCACCGCCGCCGTCTTCGTGGCCCAGGCCGTCGGCGCCCTGCTCACCGGGAGCCTCGCGCTGCTCGTCGACACGGGCCACATGCTCACCGACGTCGCGGGCCTCGGTATCGCCCTGCTGGCCGCGACGCTCGCCCTGCGTCCGCCGTCGCCGCGCCGCACGTGGGGGTTCCGGCGTGCCGAGATCCTCGCGGCGCTCGCCCAGGCGGCCGTGCTGCTCGCCGTCGGCGTGTACGCCGTCGTCGAGGGCGTGAGCCGTCTGGTGGGGCCCGCCGAGGCGCCGGGGCCGGGGCTGCTCGTGTTCGGTGTGGTGGGCCTGGCGGGCAACGTCGTCGCGCTGGTCGTGCTCGCGGGCGGGCGGAACGCGTCGTTCAACCTGCGCGCCGCGTTCCTGGAGGTCGTCAACGACGCGCTCGGGTCGGTCGCGGTGATCGCGGCCGCCGTCGTCATCGCCGTCACCGGCTGGCAGCGGGCCGACGCCGTCGCCGGCCTCGTCATCGCCGTCCTGATCCTGCCGCGGGCCCTGCGCCTGCTGGTCGACTCGGCGAACGTGCTGCTGGAGTCCACCCCGCCGGGCGTCGACCTGGAGCAGGTGCGCGCGCGGCTGCTCGAGGTGGAGAACGTCGAGTCGGTGCACGACCTGCACGCGTCGCTCGTCGCCACGGGTCTGCCCGTGATCAGCGCACACGTCGTGGTGCGGGACGCGTGCTTCCGCGACGGCCACGCCCCGCCGGTGCTGGACGCGCTGCAGCGGTGCGTCGCGACGCAGTTCGACGTGCCGCTGGAGCACTCGACCTTCCAGCTCGAGCCCGCCGAGCACGCGCGCCACGAGGGGCTCACGCACGCCTGACGGCGGTCAGCCCCCGCAGACGCGCTCCACGAGGTAGCGCCAGCCGGCCTCGAAGCGTGCGATGTCGGCGTCGGCGGGCGGTCTGCGCTCCGGCCCCGGCGCGCCGAGCACCTGGAGCATGAGCGGCCCGTCCAGGGCGTAGGCGAGCTGCCCCGCGAGCACGTCGACGTCGGCGCCCGGCGGGTCGAGCTCGCGCAGCAGCACGCGCAGGTGGATCTCCGACAGCGGCCGTCGCCCGGCCGGCACGTGGCGGCCGTCGAGCGTCGCGCGGGCCACGGCCTGGTGGCGCGCGAGGAAGCGGATGCGCGCCGTGCCGTACGCGACGAGGCGCTCGGCCGGCGGCGCGCCCGGACCCAGCGGCGGCGGGCCGCTGAGGACCTGCTGCTGGAGCTCGCGCTCGCTGTCGTCCAGGAGTGCCTGGAAGATGCCCGCCCGGCTGCCGAACCGGCGGAACACCGTCCCCTTGCCGAGCCCCGAGCGCTCGGCGAGCAGATCCATCGTCAGGCATCCGGTGCCGCCCTCGTCGAGCAGCGTGCGGGCCGTGTCGAGCAGGAGCCTGCGGTTGCGAGCGGCGTCGGCGCGCTCAGGCTTGGGGCGACCCCATGCCACCTCGTTGCTGCTCACGCGGCCGATGCTACCGCCGGAGCCGTAAGCGGGGTAAAGTCCGGTTAGCTCGGCCGGACGGCCGACGACGTCTCAGGAGGACCGGATGTCAGACCAGAACGACATGAACACGATGGTCATCGACGCGTACCGCACGAACGGCGGCGTGCTCGGTGACGACGTCGCGGGCGGCCACTTCACCGGCAAGCGCCTGGTGCTGCTGCACCACGTCGGCCGGGTGAGCGGCACCGAGCGGGTCACGCCGCTCGTCGCGGCCACGGACGGCGACGCCTATCTCGTGGTCGGCTCGATGGGCGGCGCGCCCAAGGACCCGGTCTGGGTCGCCAACGTCGAGGAAGGGCCCGAGGTGGTGACCATCGAGGTCGGCGACCAGACCCTCCAGGCGCGGGCCACCGTGGTGCGTGCGCCGTCGGCGGAGTGGGAGCGCCTCTACGGCATCTGGGCGGAGTACTGGCCCGACGCCAAGGAGTACGAGACCCACACCGACCGGAAGTTCCCGGTGATCCGGCTGGAGCCGGTGGCCTGAGCGGTCGCGGGCGTCACGTCAGGTCCAGCGACCGGGCGAACGTCCGCACGCGCGCCGCCATCTCCTGCGGCACCTCGCCGACGGTGAAGTGCCCGCCCTCGTCGAGGCGGTCGAACGTCCGCAGGTCCAGGTAGTGGCGGCGCGCGAGCTGCTCGGGGTAACCGGCCTCGTGCCGCCGCACCAGGACGGCGGCGGGCACCGACGTCGGCGGGATCGGGTCCGGCTGGTCGGCCCCTTCGTAGTACGGCCGGAACGAGGACGCGATCGTCCGCGTCACCCAGTAGATCGTCGCCTCGGTCAGGATGCGGTCCCGCGAGATCCGGCGCTCCACCGCGCGCGGGTCGCCGGGCGGCGTGTCGCTCCACTCGACGAGCTTCTCCGTCAGCCAGGCCAGGAGGCCGGCGGGGGAGTCGTCGAGCGCGGCCGCGAGGGTGTCGGGACGTGTCGCCTGGACGTGGCCGTAGGCGCCGTCGGTCCGGTGGGTTGCGGCGATGCCGTCGAAGAACGCCCTGACCTCGGGGTCGGTGAGGTGCGCCCGCTCCTCGACCGTCGGGAAGTGCGCGTGCGTGGCGACGATGCCCGCGACGTGCTCGGGGTGGCGCGCGGCGACGAGGTCGCTGACGTTCGCCGTCACGTCCTCGCCGTAGGTGAGGTACCTGTCGTGGCCCAGGACGTCGGTCATGAGCGCGTGCATCGTCGAGGCCAGCCGCTTCTCCGTCATCGGGCCGTCCGGGTAGGGCGCGGAGAACCCGAAGCCCGGCAGGCTCGGCACCACGATGTGCATGTCGGGCAGCAGGTCGGCGAAGTCGAGCTGCAGCGCGAACGTGTGCGGCCACCCGTGCATCACGAGCAGCGCGGGCGCGTCGGGCCGGTCGGAGCGCAGGTGCACGTAGTGCAGGTCGGTGCCGTCCACGCGCGCGACGTACTGCGGGTGCTCGTTCAACCACTCCTCCCGGGACCGCCAGTCCCAGCCGATCCAGGTGTCCACCAGCTCGCGCAGGTAACCGGCCGTCATGCCCGACGGCGGCCGCCGCGGCGAGTCGTCCGGGACCCGGCTGCGTGCCAGGCGCTCGCGCAGGTCGGTCAGGACGTCGTCGGGGACGTGGACGGTGAACGGGCGCGGCTCGGTCATGGCCCGACCGTAGCCGGGGTCACCGACAGCCGACGCGACGGTTCCGCCAGGATCCCCAGGGTCAGGCGATGGCTCGTGAGCGGGTCGACGGCTCCGAGGTCGACGTGCGGGTCGAGCACGGTGGGCGGACGCACGCGGGTGCGTCCGGTCGGCAGGGTCCAGGTCGTGACGCCGGTGACGGGGTCGCGCTCCACGTCCCAGCCTGCGGTGGTCTTGAGCTGATGGTGCCTGCGGCACAGTGCGTGGAGGTTCTCGGCCCGTGTCTGCCCTGGTGAGCCGGGTGGCAGCGTGGTCGGGTCGAGGTCGTGGTCGAAGGGTGCGATGTGGTCGAGGTCCGATCGCTCGGCGGGCTGCTCGCAGGACGGGAAGGTGCAGGTCCGGTCGCGCGCGGTGACCGCCTGACGCAGCACCCGGCCGGGCCGGTAGGTCGTGGTCGAGTGGTCGACGAGGACCCCGGTGACCGGGTCGGTGACCAGCCGTCGCCAGGTGGCGTCCGCGGCGACCTGCGCGGCCGTGTCGGCCGGGACCGGGCCGAGACCGTCGAGCTCGGCCGGGGCGTCGTCCAGCCCGAGCAGGGCCGTCGCGGGGACGGTCACGCGCACCACGGGCCGGGTCGGGGTGACGCGGACGACGGGTGCGGGGCCGCCGCAGGGGCAGGTGGTGGCGCTGTCGGTGCTGCTCGTGCGGTCCGTGGCGTCCGTCGTGTCCGTGAACCGCCCCGCCGGCACCAGCCTGCCCGTGACGATTCCCGTCAGGGAGTCGGCACGGAGCTGGCCCAGGTCACGCTCCTCGCCGGGCACGCGCCGGAGCTGGTGGGCCATCTCGTCGACGACGCCCCACACCGCCGCGGCGTCCACCGCAGGCAGGTAGGCGGAGATCCAGCCCATGTCGTTGTCGGCGCGGTCGACCTGGACGTTGCGGTGCCGGGCGGCGTCGCGCGCCGACTCGGCCGCACCGTGCAGCGACTTCGCGAACGCGAGCATCTTGTCCCGCAGCCAGCGCCACGTCCGGTGCGGCGCCTGGGGCAGGTAGCGTGCGATCGCCCGTGCGCGCTCCGCCGGCGTGAGCTGGGACGCCGAGCGCAGCAGCGTGTGCGCCTTGCGCACGTCGATGCGGCCGCGCTCGAGCGCACGGACCACCGCCGGGTGCACCGCACCCGCCTCGGCGCGGACCACGACGTCCGTCGCCTCCGCTCCGGTGACGGCGAGCTCGCTGGTGACCATCCCCACCAGCGAGCTGTGCGCGAGCGGGTGGCTCTCGCGCGCCGCGCGCTCCGCCACGACCCGGGCCTGCACCCCCGCCGCCCACGACTGCAGGCGGTCGCACGCCGTCGCGAGGTCGCCCAGCACGTCGTCGGCCAGGTCGGCCAGCGCCTCGGCGTCGGGGTCGGCCAGCTCGGCGACGACCCGTGCCAGCGCAGAGCCCGGCGTTCCGCCCAGCGCGGCCCGCAGGTCGGCCTCGGACCAGAGCGCCACCGGGACGGCGTCGGGCACCCAGAAGGGCTCGTCGCCCGGAGGCAGGGGGTCCTGCGGGAGCGTGCGCGGGAGGTCGTGCTCGGGTTCTCGCACTGTCCACCGTCCTTTCCGTCATTAGCATGCACCAAGACCAGGTACCTGTGTTCGATGCTAGACGGACCCTCCGACATCCAGCCGGAGCAGGGATGTGAGTAATATTCTACTGACCGCGACCGACCCTCCGAAAGGTCCCGATGAGCCCAGCGACACCGACCCCCGCTGTCGGCCGCCTCGCCCCCGTCGGCAGCCTGCGCGAGCAGGTGCACCGCGCGCTCGTGGCCGCGATCGTCGCCGGCGAGCTGGAGCCCGGCGAGCTGGTGTCGGTGCCCACGCTGGCCGCCCGTTTCGACGTCTCCGCGACCCCCGTGCGGGAGGCCGTGCTCGACCTCGAGCGCCGCGGGTTCCTGGAGGCCGTGCGCAACAAGGGCTTCCGCGTGACACGTGTGAGCGACCAGACCCTCCGGCACGTCGCGGCGGTGCGGCTGGTCATCGAGCCCGTCTGGATGGAGCGCCTCGCCCGGACCTTCCCCGTCGCGCAGCTCGGCGAGCTGCGCGCCCTCGCCGACGAGATCGTCGAGGGCGCCCGCCGTGGCGATCTCGTCGGCTACCTCCAGGCCGACCAGGCCTTCCACCTGCGGCTCATGGGCCTGCTCGGCAACCCCGTCGCCGGCGAGATCGTCGCCGACCTCCGCGACCGCGCCCGGCTGCTCGGCCTGTCCACGATGGTCGCGAACGGCACCCTCGCGGACTCCGCGCAGGAGCACCACGAGCTGCTCGACCTGCTCGCCGCCGGCGACGGCCCCGGCGCCAGGGCCCTCATGGAACGGCACATCGGGCACTCGCTCGGCACGTGGGCCGGCAAGCCGGAGGACTGAGGGGCGCATGGGGACGGACGTCGTGGTCGTGGGCGCAGGGATCGTGGGCGCCGCGTGCGCGCGGGCGCTCGCCGTGGCCGGCGCGTCCGTGACCGTGCTCGACCGCGGCGCCGCGGCGTCCGCCACCAGCGCGCACGGCGAGGGCAACGTGCTCGTCTCCGACAAGGGCCCCGGGCCCGAGCTCGACCTGGCCCTCGTGTCGGTCCGCCGGTGGGCGGCGCTCGCCGCCGAGCTGGCCGACGAGCTCGGCCCCCGCTTCCCGTCGGTCGAGCACGAACCCAAGGGCGGCCTCGTCGTCGTCGCGGGGCACGGGGCGCTCGCCGGCCTGCGCGCGTTCGCCGCGGACCAGCGCGCCGCCGGCGTCGAGGCGCACGAGGTGGGCGGTGACGAGGCGCGTGCGCTCGAGCCCGACCTCGCACCCGCGGTGCTCGGCGGCGTCCACTACCCGCAGGACGCGCAGGTGCAGCCGGTCGTCGCGACCGAGGCGCTCCTCGCGTCGGCGCGCGGGCACGGTGCCGTCGTCCGGACGGGCGTCGAGGTGACC
>NZ_JABEMG010000060.1 GCF_013004695.1 Promicromonospora citrea | reverse complement strand
CCCCGGCGAGCAGCCCGGCCGAGACCTCGGCCGACTCCCCCACCCGTCCCGAGCCCGCCGCCGAGACCGAGCTCTTCGCCGCGCCGACGACGCACCTGCCGCCGGTCGTCGCGCCGCCGAGCCCGTTCCCGACGCCCGCGGTGCACCCGCAGCACCCGGGCGCACCCGGTGCGGCGCAGCAGCCGCCGTCGCCGTTCCCGGCGTCGCCCGGCCGCCCGGCGCGGGGCTTCCCGAACGTGCACGACTACGCGCCCGACACCACGTACGCGGGCTGGACCCCCGGCACGCCCACGGCCGAGGAGTCGGCGCGACGGCGCCGCTACGCGCTGCTCGGCGGCGCCGCGGTGGCCGTGGTCGCGGTGATCGCGGTGGTCGTCCTCGTCGCGAACATGGTGGGCAAGCGCCAGTGGGACCCGATCGAGGCGATGATCGCCGAGCCGCGCGAGGTGCACCCGCTGCAGCTCGTGCTCGGGTCGTGCGTCGAGAGCCTGCCCGAGGACGGCGAGGTCGCCGAGGTGGTCGCCGTGCCCTGCAACGAGGAGCACGGCGCCCAGGTCGTCGGACGCACCGACTTCGCGGCGGCCGCCGTGTGGCCGGGGCGCAACGAGGTCGACAAGCGGGTCGCGCAGGTGTGCGGCACGAAGCAGCTCGGGCCGGTCGCGCGCACCAGCCCCGTGGTGAACACCGTGCGCTACGTGGTGTGGGGGCCGAGCGAGGAGTCGTGGGGCGACGGCGACCGGGTCGGCCTGTGCCTCGCCGCGACGTCGGAACCGATCACGCAGGATCTCCTGCAGTGACCGCGTGCCGTGCCGGCTGCAGGAGAGCCGGCACGGTCGCGGGCCCGGAGGAACAGCCGTCGAGCAGCGTCCGGCCCAGCGGGGTCGGCGCGTGGATCACCGAGTTGCGCTCCCGGCCCGACGCGACGAGACCCGCGTTGCGCAGCACGGTGGCGTGCTCCGACGCCGACGCGGGCGAGATGGCGAGGCGCTGCGCGATCTCGGAGGTCGTCGCCCCCGTGCCCAGCGTGCGCAGGACGGCGGCCCGGGTGCGGCCCAGCAGCGCGGTGAGCGGACGGCCGCTGTCGGCCGCCGACTCGATCGGCCGCTCCGGCACGGCGTGCTCGTGCGCGATCGGGTAGATGAGCACCGGCGGCAGCTCGGGGTCGGCGACCGTGATCGGGGCGCGCTGGCAGAAGTACGACGGGATGACGACCAGCCCGCGGCCGGCGAGGTGCACGTCGCGCTCGGCGGCCGTCGCCACGGACAGGACGGGGTGCTCCCACCGCACCGAGGGGTGCAGGGTGCGCAGGGCGTTCTCGGTGCCGCCCTCGACCCAGGCGCGGGTCCGCGCGGCGCGGTCGAGGTCGACGGCCGCCCGGATGCTGCTCCAGTACGGGCCGATCGCCTGCTCGTAATAGGCCCGGACGGCCACGCCGAGCCCGCGCACGGCGGGGGCCGAGCCCGCCGCGAGGTCGCGCATCCACAGGTGCGGCCTGTGCCCGCGCGTCAGCAGGGACATGTCCGCGCTCAGCCTGGTCCTCGGGGTGGACAGCACGGCGTCGAGGCCGGTCTCGAAGTCGGCGGACCCGGTCATCGGCGTGAGAAAGTCGGGTGAGTACCCCCGCGGCGGCGCGAGGCGCAGCAGCATCCGGGCGGCCGGGTGCAGACCGGTCAGCACCCGCTCGCGCCACGTCGTGAACAGCGGCGTGCCGCCGCGCTGGTTCACCACGTGCGCGCTCAGCAGCACCTCCCACAGGGGGTCGGGGCCCGGTGCGATCCGTACCCGGGCAAGGTCGTCCGACGTGAAATGGAATCGCAGCATCAGGCCCTCCCAGCCGCCCGCCGATTCACCCGCACACAGAGGGACGCGACGGCGCTCCCGATCTGGTCGTCGAGAGCCAGACCTTCACAGGACCGTCACATCTCCGCGTCCCGCCCCCTGTGCCCCAGGATGGCAGCCGCACGCGCCACGCACATCGGCCGAGAAGCGTAGTCCGGTGTCCGTCGTTCGACGGACACCGGACCAGGAGGCCGGCCCCAGGGCCGGTGCGGCCGGGAGGGCCGTCAGGCCGGCACGGCCCGCCGCTCGAGGGCGAGCCCCTCGCCGTCGCCGCGGTCCACGACCACCTCGTCGCCGTCCGACACGTCGCCCGCGAGCAGCAGCCGCGCGAGGCGGTCGCCGATCTCGCGCTGCACCAGGCGGCGCAGCGGCCGGGCGCCGTACGCCGGGTCGAAGCCCTCCAGCGCGAGCCACTCGCGCGCTGCCGGGGTCACGTCGAGCGTGATCCGCCGGTCGCCGAGCCGCGCCGCGAACGCGTCGACCTGCAGGTCGACGATGCGGCCGAGCTCGTCGAGCGACAGCGCGTCGAAGACGACGACGTCGTCGAGCCGGTTGAGGAACTCCGGCTTGAACGCCTCGCGGACCGCCGTCATCACGGACTCGCGCCGCTCGGCGTCCGAGAGCGTCGGGTCCACGAGGAACTGCGAGCCGAGGTTGGACGTCAGCACGAGGATGGCGTTGCGGAAGTCGACGGTGCGGCCCTGGCCGTCCGTGAGCCGGCCGTCGTCGAGCACTTGGAGCAGGACGTCGAAGACCTCGGGGTGGGCCTTCTCCACCTCGTCCAGCAGCACCACCGAGTACGGCCTGCGACGCACGGCCTCGGTGAGCTGGCCGCCCTCCTCGTACCCGACGTACCCCGGAGGGGCGCCGACGAGCCGCGCCACGGAGTGCTTCTCGCCGTACTCGGACATGTCGATGCGCACCATGGCGCGCTCGTCGTCGAACAGGAAGTCCGCGAGCGCCTTGGCGAGCTCGGTCTTGCCGACGCCGGTGGGGCCGAGGAACAGGAACGAGCCCGTGGGCCGGTCGGGGTCGGAGACGCCGGCCCGGGTGCGGCGCACGGCGTCGGACACCGCGGCGACGGCGGCCTGCTGGCCGATGAGGCGCCGCCCGATGACCTCCTCCATGTGCAGCAGCTTCTCCGACTCGCCCTGGAGCAGGCGTCCGGCCGGGATGCCGGTCCACGCGGAGACCACCTCGGCGATCTCGTCGGCGCCGACCTTGTCGGCGATCATCGGCTGCTCGGGGGACGGCTGGCTGCCGCCCTCCGACTCGGCCCGCTCGGCGGCGGCGAGCTCCTTCTCGACGACGGGGATCTCGCCGTAGCGGATCCGCGCCGCGCCCTCGAGGTCGCCCTCGCGCAGCTTGCGCTCGGCGTCGGTGCGCAGCTCGTCGAGGCGGGCGCGCAGGTCGCCGACGCGGTTGTGGCCGGCCTTCTCGGACTCCCAGCGCGCGGTGAGCGCGGCGAGGACCTCGCGGCGGTCGGCCAGGTCGGCGCGCAGCCGCTCCAGGCGGTCCTTCGAGGCGGCGTCCTCCGACTCGGACAGGACGACCTCCTCCATCTCCAGGCGCGTGACGGCGCGCTGCAGCTCGTCGATCTCGACGGGCGAGGAGTCGAGCTCCATGCGCAGGCGCGAGGCGGCCTCGTCGACCAGGTCGATCGCCTTGTCGGGGAGCTGCCGGCCGGAGATGTACCGGTCGGAGAGGGTGGCGGCGGCTACGAGCGCGGAGTCGGCGATGGTCACCTTGTGGTGGGCCTCGTACCGCTCCTTGAGCCCGCGCAGGATGGCGACCGTGTCCTCGACCGACGGCTCGCCCACGAACACCTGCTGGAACCGGCGTTCGAGGGCCGGGTCCTTCTCGATGTGCTCGCGGTACTCGTCGAGCGTGGTGGCGCCGACGAGCCGCAGCTCGCCGCGAGCCAGCATGGGCTTGAGCATGTTGCCCGCGTCCATGGCACCCTCGCCGCCCGCCCCGGCACCGACGACGGTGTGCAGCTCGTCGATGAAGGTGACGACCTGGCCGTCGGAGGCGGTGATCTCCTCGAGCACGGCCTTGAGCCGCTCCTCGAACTCGCCGCGGTACTTCGCGCCCGCGACCATGCTCGCGAGGTCGAGCGCGACGAGGCGCTTGTCCTTGAGCGACTCGGGCACGTCACCGGCCACGATGCGCTGCGCGAGGCCCTCGACGACGGCGGTCTTGCCGACGCCGGGCTCGCCGATGAGCACCGGGTTGTTCTTGGTGCGCCGGGACAGCACCTGCACGACGCGCCGAATCTCGGAGTCGCGGCCGATCACCGGGTCGAGCCTGCCGTCGCGGGCGCGCTGCGTCAGGTCGGTGCCGTACTGCTCGAGCGCCTTGTACGTGCCCTCGGGGTTGGGGCTCGTGACGCGCCCCGAGCCGCGGACGGCGGGCAGCGCGGCGCGCAGGGCGTCGGCGGTCGCCCCGGCGTCGGCCAGGATCTGCGCGGCCGACGACTGGCCGGCGGCCAGCGCGACGAGCAGGTGCTCCGTGGAGACGTACTCGTCCCCCAGCCCCTGGGCCTCCTTGCCTGCGACGTCGAGCACCGCGGCGAACGCGCGGCTCGCGCTCGGCTGGGCGGTGCTGGCCCCGCTGGCCTGCGGCAGCGCGACGAGGGCCGCGCGCACACGCTGGCCGATGGACTGCGCGTTCGCCCCGACCGCGTCGAGCAGGCCGACGGCGACGCCGTTCTCCTGCCCGAGCAGCGCGCCGAGCAGGTGCACGGGCTCGAGCTGCGGGTTGCCTGCGGCCGACGCCGACTGGATCGCGTCGCCGAGCGCCTGCTGCGACATGGTCGTGAACTTGGTGTCCATGAAGCCTCCCGGGGCTGGTCAGGTGGTGGGGCAGAGGTCCATCGAGAAGAACCCGTGCAAAGTTGAGTCTATTCCACTCAACTTGGAATTCCACTCCGGCGCCCGCCACCGGCACCCGTACGGTGAGCGCATGAGCGTCCAGGTGATCGTGCTGAACGGCGGGTCGAGCTCGGGCAAGTCCACGCTCGCCCGCGCCCTGCAGGACGAGCTGCCGGAGGCCTGGCTGTCGCTGAGCGTCGACACGCTCGTCGACGCGATGCCCGCCCGGCTGACCGCCGGCGGCGACGGGATCGGCTTCGCCGACGACGGGGCGGTCGACGTCGGCCCCGACTTCACGGCGCTGCAGGACGCCTGGACCACCGGGCTGGTCGCCATGGCCCGTGCGGGCGCGCACCTCGTGGTCGACGACGTGTTCCTCGGCGGCACGGCCTCGCAGCGGCGCTGGCTCGACGCCCTCGGCGACGTGCCGACCCTCTGGGTGGGCGTCCGGTGCGCCCCGGAGGTCGCCGCCCGGCGCGAGGCCGAGCGGGGCGACCGCGTCGCGGGCATGGCCGCGCGGCAGGCCGAGGCCGTGCACCGGGGTGTCGGCTACGACCTCGAGGTGGACACCACGGGCACCGACCCGGCGGACGGCGCGCGGACCATCGCCGCGCACCTGAGATCATCGCGGGGTGACTGAGCAGACCGACGACTCCCTGACCCCACCGCGCGCCGTCCTCGTCGGCGTCGTCGGCGGGGCGTTCTCCGGGCTCTTCGGTCTCGGCGGCGGCATCGTCATGGTGCCGCTGCTCACCTCGCTCGGTGGCCTCACGCAGCGCCGGGCCGGCGCGTACTCGCTCGCGGCCATCCTGCCCGCGGCGATCGTCGGCTCGATCCCCTACCTCACGCACCAGGCGGTCGACCTGGTGGCGGCGGGTCTGCTCGTCGTCGGCTCGGTGGTCGGCGCCGTCGTGGGCGCCCGCCTGCTCGCCCGGGTGCCCGAGACGCTGCTGCGCTGGCTGTTCGTGGGCGTCCTCGTCGCCGGGATCGTGCGGTCGCTGCTCGACGGGTTCGGCGAGCCGCCGTCCGTGAACACGGCGGAGGGACTGCCCAGCCTGCTCGACGGCGTCGGCATGGTCGCCCTCGGTCTCGTCATGGGCGTCGCCTCGGGCCTGCTCGGCATCGGGGGCGGGCAGATCGCGGTGCCGGGGCTGTCCGCGCTGTTCGACTTCGCGCCCGCGCTCGCGAAGGGCACGTCGCTCGTGGCGATGATCCCCACCGCCGTCTCGGGCACCTGGGTGAACGCCCGCAACCGCCTCGTGCGCCTGCGCACCGCCGCGCTCATCGGCGTCGTCGCGTCGGTGTTCTCCTACGCCGGCGCGAGCCTCTCCGTGGTGCTGCCCGACCGCGCGGCCTCCGTCGCGTTCGCCGCGCTCCTCGTCTTCGCGCTGGTCCAGCAGGTCCGCAAGGCCCTGGAGAAGCGCACCCGCTGACCCGGCGCGGCGACGCCGCAGCCACTCGTCTTCGAACCCGACGTTGCTCGGCTTTGCGGGCCTCGAAAGCCGAGCAACGTCGGCTTCGAAGACGAGCGGGCGCGGTCAGGGACGGCGCCACCCCTCACCCCGGCGTACCGGCCGCGCCGGCCGCCGCCAGCACCGCCGCGCACTCCGCGGCCACCGCGACGGCGACGTCGCGCGCCGTGTCGTCGTCGCGCTCGGGCACGACGTGCTGCACGGCCCCCTCCGCGAGCAGGTCGACGGCGCGCACGTGCTGGGCCTCGGCCAGCTCGGCCGCGTGCGTCGTGTCGCCGTGCACGATGACGCTCGCGCCCTCGGGCGGCAGCGGCGAGAGCCACGCGTGCTCGGCCGCGAGGACGGTCTGCGCGGGCAGCAGCGCGAGCGCGCCCCCGCCACAGCCCTGGCCGAGGATCACGGACAGCGTCGGAACGGTCATGCGGGTCAGCTCCGCGATGCACCGCGCGATCTCGCCGGCCAGCGCGCCCTCCTCCGCCGCCCGGGAGAGCTCGGCGCCCGGCGTGTCGACGACGGCGACCAGCGGGAGCCGCAGCTCCTGGGCCAGCCCCATCGCGCGCCGGGCGACCCGCAGCGCCGCCGGCCCCATGGGCGCGGCAGCCGACTGCCGGGTCCGGTCCTGCCCCACGACCACGCACGGCTGCCCACCCAGCCGGGTGAGCGCGACCAGCATCGACTCGTCGCGCTCGCCCTCGTCCGTGCCCGACAGCCGCACGGTGCCCGACGCGCCGTAGCGCAGCAGGTCCCGGACCCCGACGCGGTCCTCGGCCCGGGTCCGCCGCACGGAGTCCCAGGCCGACGTCGTCCCGGACGGCTCGCCCCGGCGCCGCGGCAGGCCCGACGGCGCCGGCGGGTCGACGAGGACGGCGAGCGCCCGCTCGACGAGCGCGGGCAGGTGCTCGGGGGCGACCACGCCGTCGATCACGCCCTTGGCCGCGAGGTTCTCGGCGGACTGGACGCCGTCGGGCAGGGCGGTGCCGGTAAGCGCCTCCACGACGCGCGGGCCGAGGAACCCGATGAGTGCGCCCGGCTCGGCGACCGTGAGGTGGCCGAGCGAGCCCCACGAGGCGTACACGCCGCCGGTGGTGGGGTGGCGCAGGTAGACGAGGTAGGGCAGGCCGGCGTCGCGGTGCGCCATGACGGCCCGCGAGATCTCGACCATCTGCAGGAACGCGGGCGTGCCCTCCTGCATCCGCGTGCCGCCCGACGCCGTGGTGGCGAGGACGGGCAGGCGCTCGGCGGTGGCGCGGCGCACGGCCGCGGCGATCCGCTGCGCCGCGGCCCGGCCGATCGAGCCGCCGAGGAAGCGGAACTCGTTGGCGACGACCACGACGGGCCGCCCCCTGACCGTGCCACGGCCGGTGAGCACGGACTCGTCGGTGCCCGCCTTCTCGGCGGCCGCCGCCAGCACCGCGCGGTAGTCGTCCGGGTGACCCGAGGTGTCGACCGGCGCGTCCCACGACTCGAGGCTGCCCGCGTCGAGCACGAGGTCGAGCAGCTCGCGCGCGGTCCAGCGGCGGGTCACGGCGCGTCCTGGTCGAGCCAGGCCCTGATCCGCCCGGCGTGCTCGTCGAGCACGGGCGGGGCCTGGTGGTCGCGCCGCGTCACCTCGTCGCCCGACGGGTCGAAGAAGCGCAGCGGCGGGCCGGGCAGGGTCACGGTGCCGAGGCTGGTGTGCTCGACGTCGACGAGCAGGCCCTGGCTCGCTGTCTGCTCCCACGCGTACACCTCGTCGAGGGTGCGCACGCGCCCCGCCGGGACGCCGGCGTCGGAGAGCAGGGTGAGCAGGGCGTCGGCGTCGTGGGCCGCGAAGACCTCCTCGACGGTCGCGACGACCTGGTCGCGGTGGGCCACCCGCTCGGGGTTGGTCCGCATGCCCTCCGCGCCGGGGTCGAGCCCGAACGCCTGACAGAACCTCTGCCACAGCGCCTCGGATCCGACGGCGATCTGGACGGCGCCGTCACGGCAGCGGAACAGGCCGTACGGCGCGATCGAAGGGTGGTGGTTGCCCTGCGCGCGGCCCACCTCCCCCGCCACCGTCCACCGGGTGCCCTGGAAGGCGTGCACCCCGGTGACGGCGGCCAGCAGGGACGTGCGCACCACCTGGCCGCGCCCGGTGGTGTGGCGCTCGTGCAGCGCCGCGAGCACGCCGTACGCACCGTAGATGCCGGCGAGCAGGTCGCCGATCGGCACGCCGACGCGCTGCGGGTCGTCCGGACCGGACCCCGTGAGCGACATCAGACCGGCCTCGCCCTGGGCGATCTGGTCGTACCCCGCCCGGCCCCCCTCGGGCCCGTCGTGCCCGAAGCCCGTGATCGAGAGCACCACGAGCCGCGGGTTGCGCTCGAGCAGGGACTCGACGCCGAGGCCGAGCCGGTCGAGCACGCCGGGCCGGAAGTTCTCCACGAGCACGTCGGCGCGGTCGACGAGCTCCAGGAGGGTCGCGCGGTCGTCGTCGGCCTTGAGGTCGAGGGCGATCGACTCCTTGTTCCGGTTCGCGGACAGGAAGTAGGTCGACTCGCGCGCGCCCTCCTCACCCACGAAGGGGGGTCCCCAGCCGCGCGTGTCGTCGCCCCGGCCGGGCGCCTCCACCTTGACGACCCGGGCGCCGAGGTCGCCCAGCATCATCGTGGCGTGCGGGCCGGCGAGGGCCCGGGAGAGATCGACGACGACGACGCCGTCCAGGGGTCCGGTCATCGAGCTCACCAGCCCGGCAGGACGAGGATCGCCCACACCAGCAGCGGCCCGGCCAGGGTGACGATGACGGCGTAGCCGAGGATCTGCTTGTAGTAGGCCTGCTCGGAGATGGTGTCCGGGCGGTTGGCGAGCATGAGGGCTCCGTTCGTGGAGAAGGGGCTCACGTCCACGATCGTCGAGGAGACGGCGAGCGCAGCGGCCATGGCCCACGGGCTGACGCCGCCCGCCGCGATGAGCGGCACGGCGATGGGGATGATCACCGGCAGGAGCGCGGTGGAGGACGCGAACGCCGAGACGATGCCGCCGACGTAGCACAGGACGAGCGCGCCGATCGCGACGACGCCCAGGCCCGCGGCCCAGTTGCCGATGTACTCGGGCACGCCCGCCTCCGTGAGGATGAAGGCGTAGGTGCTGACGCCCGCGACGAGCAGCACGGTGGGCCACGCGATCTGCTTGACGGCGTCCTTGTGCTGCTTGGGCGACAGCATCGCGAGGACGACCGCGGCGGTGATCGAGACGAAGCCGATGTTCTGGTCGAACGCGAGGGCGGTGACGGCGACGCCCGCGAAGGCGAGGAGCGTGAGCACGTGGTCGCGGCGGACGCCGACGGCCTGCGTGGTGGTGGAGACGCCGACGCCCTGGCCGCGGACGGTGACCGACGCGCCGCCCACGTGCAGGTCGTCGGCCACATGCGACGACGCCTCGGCCGGGTCGACCCGCTCGTGCACGAGCCGGCGGCCGCCGAGGGCGAGGAACAGGATGACGGCCATCGCGACGTTGACGCCGAGCGACGCGAGGAACACGCCCATCGCGGTGCCCTCGTAGCCGACCTCGGACATCACCGAGTTGGTGATGGTGCCGTAGATGCTGATCGGGGAGAACCCGCCGCCCTGGGCGCCGTGCACGACGAACATGCCCATCATCAGCGGGTTGATCTTGTAGCGGCGCGCGAAGCCGAGCGCGACCGGGCCGATGATGGCGCAGGCGGCGGGGCTGGCGGCGCCGATCGCGGTGAGCACGGCCGTGACGGCGAACATCACCCAGGGGATGAGCGCGACGCGGCCGCCGACGGCCTGGACGGCTCTGGCCACGATGAGGTCGACCGTGCCGTTGTTCTTCGCGATCGAGAACAGGTACGTGACGCCGATGAGGGTGAGCACCAGGTCGGCACTGATGCCGCCCAGCACCTCCTTCTCCTCCATCTGCAGCGCGAACACGCCGACGAACCAGGCCGCCACGTACGCGAGCGCACCCATGTTGATCGGCAGCACCGTCCCGGCGACGAACAACGCGACGAGCGCGATGATCGCGATCCACTCAGGACCCATGACAACTCCTCTTCCCATCGCGGCGGACATCGTTGACCGGCGACACACGATGGATCAGTGGCCTAGCCAATAGTCCAGTGAGCCATCTGTCAAGTACCCTCAGGAGGTGACTCCTCAGGCTCCCTCCGACCTCCCGACGCCGCTCGCCCGCACCCGCCTCTACGAGCAGGTGGCCGAGCAGATCACCACCTGGATCCGCCAGAACGGCCTCAGCTCGGGCGACCGGCTGCCGCCCGAGCGCGAGCTGGCCGCACGGCTCGGGGTCAGTCGCGCCACGCTCAGCCAGGCCCTCGTCGCGCTCGAGGTGGTGGGCGTCGTGGTCGTGCGGCACGGCGACGGCACGGTGCTGACCGGGCGGCACAGCGAGAGCCGCATCGTCGAGGCCATCCGCGCCCACGCCGACCGGATCCCCGAGATCATCGACATCCGTGACGCGCTGGAGACCAAGATCGCCGCGCTCGCCGCACAGCGCCGCACCGACGAGGACCTCGCGGCGATCGACGCGGCGCTCGCCGCGATGGAGGAGGCGATCGAGCACGGGGACCGCGGCGTCGACGCCGACGAGCAGTTCCACGCCGCCGTCACCGCGGCGGCGCACTCGGACCTGCTGGCGCAGACGATGCGCGAGATCTCGAGCCTGATCCGCGAGACCCGCATCGAGTCGCTCTCGCAGCCCGGCCGCCCCCGCAACTCGCTCTCGGGCCACCGCACCATCGCCGAGGCGATCCGGGCCCGCGACCCCGAGGCCGCCGCCGCCGCGATGCACGCGCACGTCGAGATGGTCAGCGATGTCGCGCTGCTGCGGGGCGAGGAGCGGTGACCGGCTGGGAGGCGCTCGGCGTGCTCGGCGCCGGGGTCGGGGCCGGCGTCCTCACCTCGACGGTCGGGGTCGCGTCGCTGCTCAGCTTCCCGGTGCTGGTCGCCGTCGGGCTGCCACCCGTCGTCGCGAACGCGTCCAACACGGTGGGCCTGCTGGCCGGGTCGCTGAGCGGCTCCTTCGGGTACCGCGCCGAGCTGCGCGAGCACCCGCGCGCGACCCTGATCGTGCTCGTGACCTGCGGCGTCGGGTCGGTCGCCGGGGCCGTGCTGCTCCTCACGCTGCCGCCGGGGGTGTTCGAGACGGTCGTGCCGTGGCTGATCCTGCTCTCCTGCCTCCTGGTCGGGGCGCAGCCGTGGATCAGCCGGTGGCTGCGGCGCACCCGGAACGAGCCCGCGCGCCTGCGGCACGACCTGTCGCCCGCCACGGTCGTCTTCTCGGTGCTCACCGGCACCTACGGCGGCTACTTCGGCGCCGGGTCCGGCGTCATGATGGCGGCGGTGCTCGGCCTCGGCACGGACCTGCCCGTCCGCATCGTCAACGCGCTCAAGACGCTCGCCGTCATGGCGGCGAACGTCGTCGCGTCCGCGATCTTCGTGGTCGTGGCCGACCTGCACTGGGGTGCGATCGGCCTGCTCGCCGCCGGGTCGCTCGTGGGCGGCTACCTCGGCGCACGGATCGGCCGCAGGATGTCGCCCACCGTGTTCCGGGTGGTCGTCGTCGTGGTCGGCGTGACCGCCGCCGTGGTCATGCTGCTCTGAGAGCCCCCCTCCCCGCGCCCTCTGCCGCGCACCTCGCGTACATAATTTTTCTGCACACTCCTTGTGCACACTTGTCGTGCACAGTTAGTGTGCACGCATGGCAACCTTCTCGGACGACTTCCGCCTCACCCCCGAGGCCGTCAAGGTGCTGGCCCACCCCCTGCGCTCGCGCCTGCTCAGCGCACTCCGCAAGGGCGGCCCCGCGACGGCGACCGCGCTGGCCACGGCCCTCAGCACCAACTCGGGCGCCACCAGCTACCACCTGCGCAAGCTCGCGTCCGTCGGCCTCGTGACCGACACCGGGGAGGGCACGGGCAAGCAGCGCATCTGGCGCGCGGCCACCAGCTCCCACAGCTGGGAGCGGACCGAGCTCGCGCACGACGAGGACGCCGCCACCGCCCTCGGCTGGCTGGAGCGCGACTACCTCCGCCTGTTCACCACCGAGTTCGGCCGCTGGCTCGACGTCGCGGAGGCGTGGCCGGACGAGTGGCAGGACGCGGCGGGCTTCGGCGACGCGTGGGTCACGGTGACCCCGGACCAGCTCAAGGCCCTGCGCCGTGACCTGCAGGAGGTGCTCGACCGCTACCTCGACGCCGAGCCGCAGCCCGGCGCACGCCGGATCACGTTCTGGCAGGCGGCGTTCCCCCTCGACCCGGACGACGTCCCCTCCCGGGACGACGACCCCGACGCCACCGAACAGCGGAAGGACCGGTCGTGACCCCGCTCACCCCCGCCCGGGCCCGGCAGGTCTTCCTGCTGCTGACCCTCACGCGCTGGTTCCCCGTCGGCCTCGTCGTGACGGTGACGACCCTGCTGCCGCTCGAGCGCGGCCTCACCGTCACCGAGACCCTGACCGCCCTGTCCGTCACCGGGTTCACGGTGTTCCTCCTCGAGCTGCCCACCAGCGGCCTGGCCGACTCGCTGGGCCGCAAGCCCCTGCTCGTCGCGGCGGCGACGCTGCAGGTCGGCTCGGGCGTCCTGTTCCTGACCGCGCAGTCCTTCTGGGCGTTCGTGCTGGCCGCCGTCGCCACGGGTGCGTTCCGGGCGCTCGACTCGGGCCCCCTGGAGGCCTGGTTCGTGGACACGGTGCACACGACGACGCCCGGTGCCGACGTCGACCGGCCGCTGGCCGCGCAGGGCACGGTCATGGGGGTCTCGATGGCGGCGGGGGCGCTCGTGTCGGGCGGGCTCGTCTGGTGGCACCCGTTCGCCGCGTGGTCCGCGCTGGCGCTGCCCTACGCCGCGTACGCCGCGCTCTCGGCGGTCCACCTCGTCGCGGTGACGCTCCTGGTCCGCGAGGTGCCGCACCACCCGTCCGACGACGCCGGCCGCGGCGCCGGTCTCACCGCCCGCGTGGTCGCGTCCGCCCGACAGGCGCCCGGCGTCGTCCGCGACGGGCTGCGCCTCGCCCGCGACAACCGGGTGCTGCGGTGGCTGCTGTGCGTCGAGGTGTTCTGGAGCGTCGGGATGGTGGTCTTCGAGACGTTCCAGCCCATCCGGCTGTCCGAGCTGCTCGGCGGGACCGCCGCCGGTGCGGCCGTCGCCGGCCCCGCGGCGGCCGCGGGATGGGCCGTGTTCGCGGGCGGCGCCGCGCTGACCGGCCTCGCCACGCCCCGCATCGGCGTGGCACGGACCGCGATCCTCGCGCGCGTGCTCAACGGGCTCGGCGCCGTGTGGATGGGTCTCGCGCTGGGCCCGGTCGGCCTGGTCGCCGCCTACCTGGTGACCTACTGCCTGCACGGCGCCTGCGGGCCCGCCTACCAGACCCTGCTCCACCGGGAGGCCTCGGCCCGGAACCGCGCCACGGTGCTGTCGCTGGCCTCCATGCTCGCGTTCGCCGCCTTCTCCGTGGCCTCCCCGGTGCTCGGTGTGCTGGCCGACCTGCTGTCCACCCCGGCGGCGATGGTGATCGCCGGGGCGTTCAGCACGCTCGGCGCCGTCTGCCTGCTGCCTGCGCTGCGCCAGGAGCGGCGCCGGGCGGCCGCCGTCACGACACCGACGGCCGCCGCTGCCTGAGGGCGACGGGCCTGGCCATGGGGACAACTCCCCGTGTCCGCGCTTGGGGATCCCAGCACCTGGTTGCCATGCTGTCCCCGTGACCCCCACCCGCCGCGTCGGAACCGCCGCAGTCGCCGCCGTACTGACCCTGGCTCTGTCCGGGTGCGTGCGGATGGGCGTCGAGCTCGACCTCAAGCCGGACGACCGGGTGGACTCGAGCGTGGTGCTCGCCGTGGAGGACCGGTACCTGGACCGGACCGGCCAGTCGCCCGACGACGTCATCGACATGCTCACCCGCGACCAGGACGACCCGGCGCGGGACGCCGTGCGGACCGAGCAGTTCGAGCAGGACGGCTACACCGGCACCCGCTACGTCTACCCCGAGGGCGACCTGGCCGGGGTGGGCGAGCAGGTGGGCTGGCCGATCTCGGTGGTGCGCGAGGGCGGCGACTACGTGCTCTCCGGCACGCTCGACCTCACCGAGGAGGGCCTGGGCGGGCGCGGCGCCGCGTCGATCGAGAACCTGAGCGTCACGGTGGACGTCACGTTCCCGGGCGAGGTGAGCTCCTCCAACGGAACCGTCGACGGCACCACCGTGCGCTGGGAACCGACGGTCGGCGAGAAGGTGGAGATCAGCGCACGCGGGGCCGCCGTCGGCCCGGACGGGGACGAGGCCACCGCAGGCGGGGAGCCGGCCGTCGTCACGCTGCCCGTGGTGCCCGAGTGGATGGTGCTCGTGCTCGGTCTGAGCGGCCTGGTGATCCTGCTGCTCATCGGCGTCATCGTGTGGCAGGCCATGCTCCGGGTGCGCGACCGCAGGCCCGACGGGCCCGTGGCGTCGTACCCGCCCGCTCCGGTGCCGGCGCCCCCGGGGTACGGGGCGCCGCCGGTCCCGCACGGGGCTCCCCCGGGCGGCGGTCCCGGCTACGGCGGCCCGCCGGCGCACCCGCAGGAGCAGGTGACACCGGCCGACCCGAGCCGTCCTCCCAGCTTTCCGCCCGGGTACTGACCCGCGCGACGGGGAGCCTGTCGCACCGGCCGGGTGGCGGGGCCTATCGTCAGGTCCTGACCACCGGCGACGCACGGGAGCGACATGGGTATCGACAGGCAGGCCGACCCGACCGCGGCGGAGGACGGTTGGGTCGAGGACGTGCTGGGCGCCGGCTTCGAGGCCCGCACGCTCCGGCTCCCGGTCCCAGCGGGCCGACGGCGGGGCCGGCGCGGGCGGGCGGACGCCGCCCCCGAGGCCACGCTGGTGCGGCACGTGCCCGACGACGGCCCGCGCACCGGGCGTCCGCCGGTGCTCTACGTGCACGGCTTCGCGGACTACTTCTTCCAGCGACACCTCGCACAGGAGGTCGCACGGCGCGGCTACCCCTTCTACGCCGTCGACCTGCGCGGGCACGGGCGGTCGATCGACGCGTGGGCGGCGTCGGGCGGTGACCCGAACATGGTGGACGACCTCGACCTCTACCTCGAGGACCTGGACGCGGCCGCGGCGGCGGTCGCGGAGGACGGGCACACGGGCCTGGTGCTTCTGGGCCACTCGACCGGCGGGCTCGTCACGGCCCGGTACGCGCACGCGCGGCCCGGGCGGGTCACGGCGCTCGTGCTCAACAGCCCGTGGCTGGACCTGCGGGGGAGCTGGTCGGACCGCGTGCTCGCCACGCGGGCCGTCTACGTGCTCGGCCGGGTCGCGCCCCGCACGGTGGTCAGCCACCTGGGCGGCGACTACGGGCGGGCGCTGCACCGCACCACGGGCGGCGAGTGGGAGTACGACCTGCGCTGGAAGCCGTTCGACGGCTTCCCCGTGCGGGCCGGCTGGCTGGCGGCGATCCGCCGCGGCCACCGGGAGGTGGGGCGCGGGCTCGCCGTCGACTGCCCCACCCTCGTGTGCACGAGCGACCGCACCGGCCCCGACGGCGGCGAGGCCGCGCTGATGCTCAGCACGGACGCGGTGCTGGACGTCGCGCACATGCACGCGCGCGCCCCGCGGCTCGGCGCCGCCGTGGAGGTCAGGGTGATCGAGGGTGGTGCGCACGACCTGGCTCTCTCGCCCCCGGCCGCGCGCGAGACGTACCTGTCGACGGTCCTCGACTGGCTGGACGCGACCGTCTGACCCGCGTCACTGTCGTGTCCGAATCCCGCTAGTCCTGGCCGGGTGCGTGGGCGCAGGATGGTGGTCATGACCGACGTCGACACCCGTGATCCCGCGTTCACCGAGCGCTACCGCGCCATCGCCGCGCGCGACGCCCGGTTCGACGGCCAGTTCTTCACCGCGGTGCGCACCACCGGCATCTACTGCCGCCCCTCGTGCCCCGCGCGCACGCCGAAGGCGGAGAACGTGTCGTTCTACCTCACCTCGGCGGCCGCGCACGAGGCCGGCTTCCGCGCCTGCAAGCGCTGCCTGCCCGAGGCCGCGCCGGGCACCCCCGCGTGGGACCTGCGTCGCGACCTCGCCGGGCGCGCGATGCGGCTCGTGGCCGACGGCGTCGTGGACCGTGAGGGCGTCTCAGGCCTGGCCACGCGGCTGGGCTACTCCGAGCGCCAGCTGCACCGGCTGCTCGTCGCCGAGCTCGGCGCAGGGCCGCTCGCCCTCGCGCGGGCCCAGCGCGCACAGACGGCCCGCGCGCTGCTCGTGGGCACGTCCTTGCGGCTGGCGGACGTCGCGTTCGCCGCGGGGTTCGGCTCGATCCGGCAGTTCAACGACACGGTGGCCGAGGTCTTCGGCACGACGCCGTCGGACCTGCGCGCCCGTGCGGCCGCCCGCCGTCCGGCGCGGCGGGCGGGGGCCGGTCAGGCCCCGGGCGACGGGCCACGCGAGGCGGTGCGCATCTCGCTCACGCTGCCCGTGCGCGAGCCGTTCGACGCACGCGGGGTCGTCGAGTTCCTCGCCGTGCGCGCGATCCCCGGGGTCGAGGCGGCCGACGTCGGCCCCGACCTGCGGTACGCGCGCACCGTGCTGCTGCCGCACGGGCCCGGCGCGTTCGACGTCCGGGTGCCCCGGACGGGGTCCGGCCGCGTCGAGCTGGACCTCGAGCTCGCCGACCTCGCCGACGCACCCGTCGCCGTCGCCCGCGTGCGCCGGCTGCTCGACCTCGACGCCGACCCCGTGGCCGTCGACGACGCCCTCGCGGCCGACCCCGTGCTCGCCCCGTCCGTCGCCGCGGTGCCGGGCATCCGCGTGCCGGGCGCCGTCGACCCCGCCGAGCTGCTGGTCCGCGCGGTCGTCGGCCAGCAGATCAGCGTCGCGGCGGCGCGCACGCACCTCACCCGGCTGGCGCACGGCGCGGGCCGCCCGTACGTCTCGGCGATCCCGGGCCTCGACCGGCTGTTCCCGGCACCGCACGAGATCGCGGCCCCCGCCGGCGAGGCCGGTACCGCGGCGCAGGCGTACCTGCGGCTGCCCGCCCGGATCCTCGGCACCGTGGTCGCGGCGGCCCGCGACCTCGCGGAGGGCAGCCTCACCCTGAGCGTCGGCGACGACCCCGACGACCTGCGCCGACGCCTCGTCGCACGGCCCGGCATCGGGCCGTGGACCGCCGGGTACGTCGCCTTGCGCGTGCTGGGCGACCCCGACGTCCTGATGGACGGCGACGTCGCCCTGCTCGCGGGGGCCCGCACCCTCGGCCTCGTCCCCGCCGACGTGCCCCGGCCGCACCAGTTCAAGGAGCTCGCCCGGCGCGGCGCGGCCTGGGCGCCCTGGCGCTCCTACGCCGCGATGCACCTCTGGCGCTCCGCCTGACCTTCCCGGGCAGCCCCCCGGATACCTCTCACGAAAGGCAGACCATGCTGCACGCCACGACCCTGACCACCCCCGACGGCCCGTTCAGCATCCTCGCCGCCGATGACGCCGTCCTCGCCTCCGGCTGGACCGAGGACCTCGCCGCGCTGCTCGCGCTCGTGCACCCCACGCTGCGGGGCCCGGGGCGCACCGACCCGCCCGCGCCGTCGTCGGCCCCGGAGGGGGTGCTCGAGGAGGCCGCCGCTGCCGTGGCCGCCTACTACGACGGCGACCACGACGCTCCCGGCCGCGTGCCCGTGCGACAGGCGAGCGGACCGTTCCGTGCGCACGCCTGGGACGTGCTGCGCAAGGTCAAGGCCGGCGAGCGGCTCACGTACACGCAGTACGCGACGCGGGCCGGCCGCCCGGCGGCCGTGCGTGCGGCCGCGGGGGCGTGCGCGATGAACGCGGCGGCCCTGTTCGTGCCGTGCCACCGCATCCTGCGCACCGACGGCTCCCTCGGCGTCGGGGGGGGTGGGTCAGCCCTTGACCGAGCCTGCCAGGAGGCCGCGGACGAAGTACCGCTGCAGCGACAGGAACACGATGAGCGGGACGATCATCGAGATGAACGCACCGGCCGACAGCACGTGCCAGTCACCACCGCGCGAACCCGCGAGCTCCGCGACACGCACCGTGAGCGGGAACGTGTCCGGCTTGCCCATGATCAGGGCGACCAGCAGGTCGTTCCACACCCACAGGAACTGGAAGATGCCGAACGCCGCGAGCGCGGGCGTGAGGAGCGGCAGCACGACCCGGAAGAACACCTGCACGTGGCCGGCGCCGTCCATGCGGGCCGCCTCGACCAGCGAGGCCGGGATGTCCTTCATGAAGTTGTGCAGCAGGAACGTGGCCAGCGGCAGCGCGAAGGCCGAGTGCGACAACCAGATCGCCCAGAACGTGCCGTTGACCCCCAGGTCGACGTAGGCCGTCAGCAGCGGCACGAGCGTGATCTGGATGGGCACGATCTGCAGGGCGAACACCGCGATGAACAGGAAGTCGCGGCCCTTGAAGTCGATCCACGCGAAGCCGTACGCGGCCAGCAGCGCGACGGTGATCGGGATGAACACGGCCGGCAGCGTCACCACGAACGAGTTGACGAAGTAGGTGGCCAGGTTCGTCGAGCCGTCGAACAGCGCGGTCTCGTAGTTGCGCAGCGAGAACACGCCCTCGCCGGCCAGGGCGTCGCCGAAGACGGTCCACCAGCCGCTGCGCCGCACGTCGAGCTCCGGGCGGAACGACGTGACGAGGAGACCGACGGTCGGGATGGTCCACAGGATCGCGATGACGACGGCGAGCGTGCTCGCCCACGGGTTGGACAGGGCCTTACGCGCCTTGCGCGCCCGGTCGCTCATCGACGACGAGCTCGCCGGCCTCGGCACCTCGGGCGCGGGGGTTGCTGCCTCCACGGTGCTCATCGGACCTCCTCCGACAGACGCTGCTGCCGCACGTTGTAGATGATCACCGGGATCACGATGACGAAGAGCAGCACGGCGAGGGCGGCGCTCAGGCCGGCGTCACCCTGGCGGAACCGCTGGTCGTAGAACTCCAGGGCCACGATCGACGTGCCGTACTGGCCCGCGGTCATCGTGCGGACGATGTCGAAGGTCTTGAGCGTCGTCATCGCGATCGTGGTGAGCACGACCACGAGGGCCGGCCGGATGCTCGGGATGGTGATGCGCCAGAACATGCCGAGCCCCGAGACGCCGTCGAGGCGGGCCGCCTCGATGATGTCGTCCGGGATCGCCTTGATCGACGCCGAGAGCAGCGTCATCGCGAAGCCCGCCTGGATCCAGATGAACACCACCATGATGAGGAAGGTGTTCAGCGGCCGGCTGAGGAGGAACTGCTGGGGCTCCCCGCCGAGCCAGACGATGAACTGGTTGAGCAGGCCCGTCTGGTCGACGCCGGCGGGCTTGAACTCGTAGACGAACTTCCAGATGATCGACGCGCCCACCATGGAGATCGCCATGGGGAGGAACACGAGCCCCTTGGCCACCGCCTCGAAGCGGCTCTTGTCGACGAGGTACGCGTAGGCGAGGCCGGCGAAGGTGGCGACGATCGGCGCGACGAGCACCCACAGCGCCGTGTTGCCGAGCACCAGGAGGAACTGCGGCTCGGTGAAGGCCCGCGCGTAGTTGTCGAGCCCGACGAACCCCGTGCTGTTGCGGTTCATGAACGAGTTGGCGATGGTCCGCACCGCCGGGTACACGAGACCCAGCAGGAGCAGCAGCAGCGCCGCGCCGGTGAAGCCGAAGCCCACGAACCAGCGGGGCGGGTTACGCGGTCGGTCGACCACGAAGAGGATGATGCCCATCAGCGCGACGAACAGCGCGATACCGATGAGCATCAACAAGAATTTGTGCCCCGGGTCGTCCCCGGCGTGCAGCAGCCAGTCCATGGCTCTTCTCCTGTCGCTGTCCTGGTCCGGTCGTCCTTGACGGTTCCCGGCCTCAGCCTAGGACGGCGGAGGCGTGGGACCGGGGTCCCACGCCTCCGCGCGTCAGGCTCGAGGTCCGGCCGTCAGTTCTTCGGCCAGGAGTTCTCGATGGTGGTGGTGACGTCCTCGCTGGACTTGTCGCTCGCGAACCACTCGATGATGCCGTTCCAGAACGTGTCCGTACCCACCGACGCGGGCATCAGGTCGGACGCGTCGAAGCGGGCCACCGTGGCCTCGTCCGCGAGGATCTCGGCGGAGAGCTTGTCGAAGTCCGTCGCCAGGAGCTCGGGGTCGAGACCCTTGTTCGCGCTCACCCAGCCGCCGGACGGCGTGGCCGCCGCCTTGGCGTTGGCCCAGTCGGCGCTCGACAGGTAGGTCTGGAAGGCCTGGACCTCGGGGCGGTCGGTGAACGCGCCGATGAACTCGCCGGCCACGAGGGTGGGGCGCTCGTCGGTGGTCTCCGCCGGCAGGTAGAAGGCGTAGACGTCGCCGTCCGGCGCCACCTCCGTGCCCTCGGGCCACTGCGTCGCGTAGAAGTTCGCCGCGCGGTGCATCCAGCAGTTGCCGTCGAGGATCGGGTAGCCCGCGTCCGTCCAGGTCGACGTCGCGATCGAGTCGACGCCGCCCAGGCCGCCGTTCACGTAGTCCGGGTTCTTGAGGATCTCGCCCGCGGCGTCCCAGGCGTCGACGATCTGCGGGTCGTTGAACGGGATCTCGTGGCTGTACCACTGGTCGTAGACGTCCGGGCCCGCGGTGCGGAGCACCACGTCCTCGATCCAGTCGGTGCCCGGCCAGCCGGAGGCGTCACCGGACTCGACGCCGGCGCACCAGGGACGCGTGGCGCCCTCGTTGCTCTCGGCGATCGTCGCCGTGAGGTCCAGCAGCTCGTCCCAGGTCTCGGGGACCTCGTAGCCCGCCTCCTCGAACATCGAGGGCGAGTACCAGACGAACGACTTCACGTTGGAGCCCAGCGGCGCGGCGTAGAACGTGCCGTCGACCGTGCCGTACTCCTTCCACTCGGGCGCCCAGCCCTCGTCGACGTTGGCCTCGACCTGCTCGGGGGCAGGGAGCACCGCGTCGTAGTCGCGCACGAGCGACTGGAGCAGACCCGGCTGCGGCAGGATCGCGATGTCCGGCGGGTTGCCCGCCTGGACGCGCGTCGCGATCTGCGCCTCCATCTCGCGCGAGGCCTCGTAGTCGATCGTGACGCCCGTGCACTCCTCGAACGGCTCGTACGACGCCGTCTGCGTCTCGGCCTCGGGCTCGACGATCGTCGTGTAGACGGAGACCGTCTTCCCCTCGAGGTCGCCGAACTCGTCGTAGGCGGCACAGTCGATCTCGTACGCGGCGGCCTCCCCGCCGCCGCCGCCGTCGCCACCGCCGTCGTCGGTGTCGGCACAGGCCGTCAGGATCAGGGCGAGGCTCGCGCCGGTCGCCGCGACAGCGGCAGCCCGGCGTCGTGAAGCCATCCGGATAGTCATCTCTTGCTCCTCCACTGCTTCGTGGGCTCCATGACCCTCAGACGTGCGGGTACGGCCCGGCAGACTGCCAGGTTGCCCTTCCTCAACGCAACCGTGGTTCACCGTCCAATGCAAGCCCACACAGCACGCGTTTGCATTACGAAACCGTTTCAATCGTCGGCTCGCCCCAAGAGGGGTGAATCCCCAGGTCGGACGCACGCAACGGCGCGACCGCCGAACCGGTGCGGGACGTAGGCTTGTCCCGCACGACCCACACCCCGGAACGCCCGGTGCACCGACGGAAGGACCGCCATGATCGAGCTCAGGACGCCCCGCGAGATCGAGGAGATGCGCCCGGCCGGACGCTTCGTCGCGGACGTGCTGCTGGCCGTCCGGGAGGCCGCGGGCGTCGGTGTGAACCTGCTCGAGCTGGACGAGATCGCGCACAAGATGATCCGGGACCAGGGCGCGGAGTCGTGCTACATCGACTACCACCCGTCCTTCGGCGCCATGCCCTTCGGCAAGGTCATCTGCACCTCGGTCAACGACGCCGTGCTGCACGGCCTGCCGCACGACTACGCCCTGCGCGGTGGTGACCTGCTCTCCATCGACTTCGCGGCGTCCGTGAACGGCTGGGTCGCCGACTCCGCCCTGTCGTTCGTCGTCGGCGAGCCCGCACCGGGCCGCGCCGAGGCGGACGCGAAGCTCATCCGCACCACCGAGGTCGCGCTCGAGGCCGGCATCGCGGCCGCGCGGCCGGGCAAGAAGATCGGCGACATCTCCGCGGCGATCGCCGAGGTCGCGCACGCGGCCGGGTACTCGATCAACACGGACTTCGGTGGGCACGGCGTCGGCCGCACCATGCACGGCGACCCGCACGTGCCGAACGACGGGCGCGCGGGCCGCGGGTTCCCGCTCCGGCCGGGCCTCGTGATCGCCGTGGAGCCGTGGTTCCTCGAGACCACGGACGAGATCTTCACCGACCCCGACGGCTGGACCCTGCGCTCGTCCGACGGGTCGCGCGGCGCCCACTCGGAGCACACCATCGCCATCACCGACGGCGACCCGCTGGTGCTCACCGCCCGCTGACGCGGCGCCCGCAGCGGGCGGACCCGGCGGCGCGGACTCAGATCAGGGTCTTGAGCGCCTGGATCACGCCGTGCTGCGTGATGTCGCCGACGGTCTCGTCGGCGATCGCCTTCACCTCGTCCGGGGCGTGCCCCATGGCGACGGAGCGCGCCGCCCAGGTGAGCATCTCGATGTCGTTGACGCCGTCGCCGACGGCCAGCGTGTTGTGCGCGGCGACCCCGAGCACCGAGCGCACGTTCTCGAGCGACGTCGCCTTGCTCAGGTCGCGCGGGGTGACGTCGATCCAGTCCGGCCCGGCGGGCGTCGCGGTGACGCCGTGCCTGCGCAGCGGTTCCAGCAGGTCCAGCACGCCGGGGCCGCGCACGATCGCGCGCGAGGCCGGCAGCTCGCCGAGCTCCTCGACCGGGACCACGCGCTGCGCGCCGTTGACCTCGTGCGGCTCGAAGAACCGGTTCACGCGGTAGCCGACGCCGATCTCCTCGACGCCCATCTGGACGTCGGGGAAGCGGCTGAGCGCCATCTGGGCCACGGGCTCGACGTCGAACGTGAGCACGTCCTCGAGCTGGTACCCGTCGGTGCAGGTCGCACACAGGCGCGCGGTGACGGCGCCGTTGGACGCGACCACCCAGCCGTCGGTGATGCCGAGCTCCCTGGCCACGGGCAGGATCCCTGTCAACGACCGGCCCGAGGCGAGGACCACGTGGTGGTTCCTCCCGCGCACGAGCTGCACCGCGAGGACCGTCGGCTCGGGCACGCGCTGCCCGGTGACCAACAGGGTCCCGTCGATGTCGAGGGCGACCAGATGAGGCGCACCGTTGCGCACTCGCATGGACACCGGTTGGTCGTCCAGGATCATCACGTACCCCCATGGCACCGTGAGCGCCGTCACCCTTCGACGGATCGCGCCCAAATGTACAGGCATCCGCCCGTGCTTCCATACCTTTGCACGAATAAGTTTCACCTGTGTGATCAACTCGCCGGTATTTTGTGCCACGACGGTGCGTCACGGGGTCTGACGTGGGCTTTTCATGACCGGCGCGGCAGATCGGCGCGGCAGATCGACGCGTCAGACCACCGAGCGCAGGACGGCGACGACGCCGTCGTCGTCGATGCCTCCGGTGACCTCGTCGGCCGCGTCCCGCACGGCGTCGAGCGCATGCCCCATCGCGACGCCGCGGCCGGCCCACCGCAGCATGTCGATGTCGTTGCTGCCGTCGCCCACCGCGACCGTGTCCTCCGGCGCGACGCCGAGCGCCGCGCGCACGCGCTCGAGCGCCGACGCCTTGGTCACGCCCTGCGGCGCGATGTCCATCCAGGCCGACCAGCCGACGGCGTAGGTGACGTCGTCGAACCCGAGCCGGGCCGCGATCTCGTGGAACTCCGCGCTCGTCTCTCCGGGGCTGCGCACCACGATGCGGGTGACCTGCCCTGCCCAGAGCTCCTCGAAGTCCACCACGCGGTGCTCGCCGTTGAGCTCGCCCTCGGGGAAGAGCTCGTTCATCCGGAAGCCCACGCCGACGTCCTCCACCGCGTACCGCGCGTGCGGCAGCTCCTCCTTGAGCATGCGCAGCACCGGCTCGGGGTCGAAGGTCTCGACCCGCTCGAGCACGTACCCCGTCTCGGCGGCGGGGTCGAGCCGCGCGGTGACCGCGCCGTTCGACGCGACGATCCAGGAGTCGGAGATCCCGAGCGCCGCGGCGACCGGCGTCATCGCGATGAGCGACCGTCCTGAGGCGAGCACCACGTGGTGGCCCGCCGCGCGGACGGCGGCCACCGCCTCGCGCGCCGCGTCCGACAGCACGTCGTCGTACGTGACGAGGGTGCCGTCGATGTCGAGGGCGATGAGCTTCCGGGAGTCGCGGGCCACACCCGCACCCTAACCGGCCGCCCGTGAACACCGGGCGGCCGGGAGGCGTCGACTACTTCACCGGCTCCATGACCTCGAGGCCACCGAGGTACGGGCGCAGGCCCTCCGGCACGCGCACCGAGCCGTCCGGCTGCTGGTGGTTCTCGAGGATCGCGACGATCCAGCGCGTCGTCCCGAGCGTGCCGTTCAGGGTCGCGACGTTGCGGGTCGAGCCGTCCGCCGTCCGCTCGCGGACGCCGAGGCGCCGCGCCTGGAAGGTCGTGCAGTTGGACGTCGAGGTGAGCTCGAGCCAGCGGTCCTGCGTCGGCAGCCACGCCTCGCAGTCGAACTTCCGGGCCGCCGACGAGCCGAGGTCGCCCGCCGCGGTGTCGATGACGCGGTACGGCAGCTCGACCTTGGCCATCATGGCCTCCTCCCAGGCCAGCAGGCGCTGGTGCTCCGCCTCCGCGTCCTCGGGGGCGCAGTAGCTGAACATCTCGACCTTCTGGAACTGGTGCACGCGGATGATGCCGCGCGTGTCCCGCCCCGCCGACCCGGCCTCCCGCCGGTAGCAGGCGCTCCACCCCGCGTAGCGCAGCGGGCCGTCCGACAGGTCGACGATCTCGTCGCTGTGGTAGCCGGCCAGGGCCACCTCCGACGTGCCGACCAGGTACAGGTCGTCCTTCTCGAGGCGGTAGATCTCGTCCGCGTGCGCGCCGAGGAAGCCCGTGCCCTGCATGGTCTCCGGCTTGACGAGGGTCGGCGTGATCATGGGCGTGAAGCCCTCCTGCACGGCCTGGTCCATGGCCATGTTCAGCAGGGCGAGCTCGAGGCGCGCACCGATGCCCGTGAGGAAGTAGAAGCGTGCGCCGGACACCTTCGCGCCGCGCTTGGTGTCGATCGCGCCGAGCCCCTCGCCCAGCTCGAGGTGGTCGCGGGGCTCGAAGCCCTCCGCCGCGAAGTCGCGTGGCGTGCCGACCTGCTTGAGCTCGACGTAGTCCTCCTCGCCGCCGGCCGGGGCGCCCTCGATCACGTTGGCGATCGAGTACAGCACCCGCTCGAGCTCCTGCTCGGCCTCGGCCGCCGTGGCCTGGTGCTGCTTGACGTCCTGCGCGAGCTGCTTGGTGCGCGCCAGCAGGGCCTGCTTCTCGTCGCCCTGGGCCTGCGCCACCTGCTTGCCGAGGGACTTCTGCTCCGCGCGCAGGCTCTCGAACTCCGTCAGGGAGGAGCGCCGGCGCGCGTCGGCGTCGAGCGCCGCGTCCACGAGGTCGGGGTCGTCGCCGCGGGCCACCTGGCTCGCGCGGACGACGTCGGGGTTGTCGCGCAGAAGTCTCAGATCGATCACGGGTCGAGCCTAGCGGGGCGGCGCGAGAGATTTCGTGCGCAGGGCCACCAGGGTGACGAGCGGTACAGCGGGGATGAGCGCGATGACGGCGATCCGCAGGCCGAAGTCGTTGACGAGCGAGCCCAGCACCGCCATCGCCCACATCGCGACCAGGGCCGGGCGGAACAGCTCCCAGCGCTCCTGCGCCGCCGTGAACCAGGCGGGGGTCAGCCGCTCGCGCCAGCCGGCGGGCCCGAACAGGGCGAGCCCGACCACCACGAGCACGAGCACCGTCGCCCAGACCGCCGGGCCGCCCGTGACGGAGCCCACCGCGTAGAGGGCCTTGCGCACCACGGTCTCGACGGCCTCGCCGTCGATCACCTGGCCCACGAACCGGCCGAGGTGGGACCTGTCCTCGGCCGGCCGCAGCCAGTCCAGCACGCCCACGAGCGCGACGACGCCCACGCCGGCCGCCGCGACACCGGTGAACCGCCAGAACGTCAGCCGCAGGCCCGACGCCGCCGTCGCCACCACGACGAAGGCGGGCACGAGCACGAGGCCGCCGCCGAGGTCGGCCCCGAGGGTGGGCAGCACGTCGACGGCCATCGCGACGACGCCGACCGCCGCGACCGCGACCGTGGCCAGCACGCGCCGCCCGCGCGTCACGAGGAGCTGGGCCAGGGCGGCCGCGAGCACGATCGCCGCGACGGCGTAGACCGAGAACGTGGGGTTGCCGAACCCGTAGAACCGGGCGCCGAACGTCGGGGCGGAGCCCAGCGGGGCCGCCCGGTTGAGGGGGGTGCCGAAGAGCGCGTCCACGGTGAGCGCCACGAACGTGATGCCCGCGACCACCGCGGGCGCCGCCCAGAGCGGACGGCGTGGCGCGAGCAGGCTCAGCCCCGTGACGGCCGCCGTGACGAGCGCGGTCGCCACGACGATCGCCAGGACGGGCATGTCGAACCGCCACCACCCGGTCAGCGACACGAGGAACCCGCCCGCGGGCAGAGCGGCGAGCACGGTCGCGGCCGGCTCCGCGACACGGCGCCAGCCGCTCGGCGCACCCGCCCGGCCCCGGCGGGCCGCCCACCCGCACACCGCGGCGAGCCCGAGGCCCAGCCAGAACGGCACGTCGACGAGCCAGCCGTACGCGTCGCGGCGCACGTGGTCGCGCGCGGTCATGTCGGCGAGCCCGTCGGCGGTCAGCCAGGCCGAGGCCGGGCGCTGCCCCGCGCGCACGAGCGGGGTCGGGTCGATGCCGGTCGGCGGCTCCACCCCGACGGCGCCGAGCACCGCGGCCGGGACGTCGGTCAGCCGGGCGACGCCCTCCGTGCGGGTCGCCGCGCTCGCCAGGTACCGCGGCAGGCCCTCGTCCTCGGACGACGGTCGCAGCATCGCCATGCCGAGCTCCAGCGCGTGCCCCGGCACGGTCGCGACGTCGACCACGAGCACCGTGGCGTCGGCGGGGACGGCGTCGAGGATCCGCCACACCGCGAGGTCGACGTCGGCGACCAGGTCGGCGCGCAGCTCCTCGACCCGCTCGCGGCCGCCCGGCTCGCGCTCGAGCTCCGCGCGCTCCGCGACGTCGAGCAGCGCGGACCCGGCGTCGACCACCGTGACGGGGCACTCCCAGGCGCCGGAGCCGTCCGCCACCGCGGCGTCGAGGTCGAAGTAGCGGCCCACGCCACCGTCCCGCGTGGCGAGCGCGACCGCCGCGCCCGGCCCGACCGCCGTCGCGCACGTGCCCGCCGCCGCGTCGCCCGCCAGGGCGTCGCCGAGCAGGCCGGGCCGGGCCGCGTAGCCCGATCCGCGCTGCAGGTCGAGCAGCCGGTCCCACTGGTCGACGACGGCGGGGCCGCCGGGGACCGGTGCGCCGTCGGCCTCCCGGCCCTGCTGCCGGTCCGCCGCGTCGTCCTGGCCCGCGTCGTCCTGGCCCGCGTCCGGAGCGGCCGAGACCGTGATGTCGTCGCAGACCCAGTGACGCTCGGCGTCGCGCTCGTCGGCGATCTCGGGGAGCCGTCCGGCCGAGAGGCTCAGCCAGCCGCTGTCCGGGCAGCGCGCCGCGCGCCCGTTGGGCAGGGTGAGGCCCGCGGCGTCGGCGCCGTCGGTGAGCAGGCCGTACAGGGTCGGGGCGGGGGCCTGGCCGGTGTCGAGCGACGGCTGGACGTCGGTCCATCGCAGGCCCTGCGTACCGATCACCACGAGGTCGCCGCCGGGCGGCACTATCGGCGGGGCGCCGGCCAGCGAGCCCGACTCCTCGCCCGCCGCGTCGGCCCCGGGCACGGGGAGCAGCGCGGCCGCGAAGAGCAGGCTCAGCAGCAGCGCGCCCGAGAGCCCCAGCACGGCCGACGGCACGCCGCGCACCGGGGCGGCACCCCGTGCGCCGCGGTCGCGCGCGGTCGGCCGGAGCGGCCCCGCCGGCAGCCTGCGCCGCACGCCCTGGAGGCGGGCGGCCAGCCCGGGCCGGGCGACGAGCAGGGCGACGAGCGCGAAGGGCACG
>NZ_JABEMG010000006.1 GCF_013004695.1 Promicromonospora citrea | reverse complement strand
CGGCGCCCGCGTGCTCGTGGTCGACGACGTCGCCGACTCCGGCCGCACCCTCGCCCTGGTCATGGATCTCCTGGCGAAGCAGGGCGCCGAAGCGCGTTCGGCCGTGCTCTTCACGAAGCCGCGCTCGATCATCCGACCGGACTACTCGTGGAAGGACACGGACCTGTGGATCACGTTCCCGTGGTCCGCCGAGCCGCCCGTGACCGGCGCCCGGTCGATCGAGGCCTGAGGGGTTCGGCGCGGGCTGCCGGCGCGGCGCCGAGGTGCGTCGCGAGGCGGACGACGACGGCGGTGACCGAGCACGTGACCAGCACTGCCAGCGCGAGGCCCGACGCCACGTCGTGCACGTAGTGCACTCCCGCGGCGACGCGCGCTCCCGCCACCGCGAGCGCCAGGGGCACCGCCACTGGCCACAGCCGCGGCGCGACCAGCACGCACGCCACCGCCAGCGCCCCCGCGACCGTCGAGTGGTTGCTCGGCCAGGACCAGTCGCCGGCCGCGGGGCACGGCAGCACGGCGGCCACGTCGACCACCCGGCACGGCCGTTCCTCGGTCACGATCGCCTTGACGAGCTCGCTGGTCGCGTAGGCAACGACCGTGCCGGCTCCGGCCGCGACGAGCAGCCGGAAGCCGGGGCGGTCGCGGCGCCAGGTGTACAGGGCGAGGCCTGCCGTGACGCCGAGCAGGACCAGCAGCCCCCGGTCGGCGACCAGCCCGGCGAAGCCGGCGAGGGCGGAGCCCGCGGTACCTCCCGCCGCGGCCGCGAAGAGCCCTTGCCGGGCCGGCCAGGCCAGGAGCCCGACGGTCGCGAGGACGAGGAAGGCACCGGACGCGGCAGGGAGGACGGCGCGAGGCAGAGCGCGCGGCACGAGCCCGGTGTGGCGGGACTCCGAGGTGTGCCGAGGTGCCTGTGCATGACGTGTGGTGGACATGCCGAGAACGGTAGGCACCGGCCTCGGCGGCACGGATCTGTCGTGGGTCAGGACCTGTCTATGACCAGGGTCCTAGTCGCGTGCTCGCACGATCAGACCTCCGAGGGAAGCGCACGGCGCGGGTTGTCGGCGACGATGGTCCGGTGACGCGAACGACCGAGGCCTTCCCGGCCGCCACCCGTGTGCCGGTGCTGCGCCTGCTCGCCGCGGCGGCGTTCTCGGTGCTGCTCGTGCTCGCGGGCACGGAGGCCTGGTGGATGGTGCCGCTCGCGGCCGTCGCGGCGCCCCTCGGGTTCACGCCGGGCGGCGGACGGCTCGGTGTCGTGGCGATGGCCGTCGCCGTGGCGGCGGGAGCCGTCGCGGTGCTGGCTGGGTGGGCCGACCTGCGGGACGTGCTGGTCGGCACCGCCCGTGGTGTGCTGACGGGCGCGCTGCCCTGGGCGGTGGCCGTCGCCTGGCGGGCGCGACGCACCGCCGAGGCAGAGGCGGCGCTCGCCCTCGTCCGCGAGCAGGACGCCGAGCGGCTGCGAGCCGAGACCGGGCTCGCCCGGCAGCGGCTGCACCTCGCCGAGACCTTGCACGACGACCTGGGGCACGCGCTGAGCCTCGTCGCCGTCAACCTGGGGCGGTTGGAGCTCGAGCTGGAACGTGGTGGCGAGGTCGCGGCAGGTCGCGACGGCCGCGTGCTCGAGTCGGTGGCGCTGGCTCGTCGGCAGGTCTCCGACGCGGTCGCCCGGCTCGGCGCCTCCGTTCAGGCCCTGCGCGCGGGGCGCGGCGCGAACCTGCGGCACGAGGACGGTCCGACCGGTGTCGACGCGCTGGTCCTGGAGGCACGGCGCTCCGGAGCCGACGTCGTGCTGACCGGGTCACCCGGCGCGGCGGCTCTGGAACCGTTCGGTCCCGCGGTCGTGCGGGTGGTCCAGGAAGGGCTGACCAACGCGCTCCGGCACGCCCCCGGCGCGCCGGTCCGGGTCGAGCTCGTCGCGACGGGCCAGGACCGGCTGGTCGTGTCCATCCGGAACCCGTTGCCGACGACCCCTGCCCTGCCGGCCTCGGGGGCCCCGGCCGACGGCGCCGGGCCGTCGACCGCCCCGACGGTGCCGACCGGGTCCGGTGGGCGCCTCACCTCGGCGGGAGCACCGACGACCGGCGGCACCGGCCTCCGGTCCCTGACGGAGCACGTGCGCACAGCGGGCGGAACCGTCACGGCCGGGCCCGACGGTGACGACTACGTGCTCCGGGTCGAGCTGCGGGCAGGGCAGGTGGACGAGGTGGCGCCACCCGCGGACCCGGTCCCCGACGCTGGTGCGCTCCGGGACGCCCGCTCGGTCACGCACGGGCTGGCCCTGGCCCGGCGACGCGGCGGAGTGCTCCTGCTCGCCGCCGTGCTGGTCCCCACCGCGGCCCTGGCCGCCGTGGCGGTCGCGATCCAGGTCGCGGACACCTTCGACGCCCGGCGGGCGCTGCTCGGCCCGGCGGCGTTCACCCGTATCGGTCCCGGCGACCCGCGGTCCGAGGTCGAGCCGCTCCTGCCTGCCACGACGCTCGACGCACCACCCGGCGCCGACCCCGCGTGCGACTACTACGCCGTGACGGCCGACCCCCTCGCGGACGCGTCGGGCGACGCCTACCGGATCTGCTGGGCGGGTGACCGGGTCGCCTCGACCGACCTCGTGGTGGGAGCGGCCCGGTGAGCGGCGCCGCCGTGGACGACGGGCCACCCGGCGCGCCGTTGCGAGTCCTGCTCGCGGACGACGAGCCGCTGGTCCGCGCCGGTCTGGCGGGGATCCTGGAGACCGATCCGTCCGTGCGGGTCGTCGCTCAGGTGTCGTCGGGCGAGGAGGCTATGGCCGCCGTGCGGGCACACCGGCCGGACGTCGTGCTGCTCGACGTCCGGATGGAGCCCGTGTCGGGGCTGGAAGCCCTGGCTGCGGTTCGGCGCGACGGTGGTGAGCCGGCCTGCCTCATGGTCACCACGTTCGGCGAGGACGAGTATGTCGCCGAGGCCATCCGTCTGGGCGCGGACGGCTTCGTGCTCAAGTCGGGCGACCCGCGGGAGCTGCTGCTCGCGGTTCACGCCGTGGCGGCGGGCGGCGCCTACTTCTCACCGTCGGTCTCGAGGCGTCTGCTGCAGGCCGGGCTCGGCACCCGGTTCGTGGCGGAGCAGGACGCCCGCCGCCGTTTCGAGCGCCTGACGCCGCGCGAGCGGGAGGTGCTTGTCCTGATCGGCGAAGGGCTGTCGAACGCCGAGATCGCCGGTCGCCTTCATCTGGCCGAGGGCACGGTCAAGGTGCACGTCTCCTCGATCCTGCGCTCCACGGGCGCACGGAACCGGGTCGAGGCCGCGCTCGTCGCGGCGCACGCGACGGCTCGGTGAGCGTCGCTCACCACACCCTGGCCCCGGCGAACGGCGTCAGCTGCCGCCACCGTCACCCGACGACCCGAAGGCCCGGACGCGGGCGAGGAAGGTGACGGGCCGCTCCGGGTCGAGCTCGACGAGGAGGTCGTCGCCCGCTGAACATCGAGTTCTCCACGGACGTGGGCCAGACCCTCGACGACCCGCGCGTGCTGCCCCCGCTCATGGACACCTCCGAGCTACCCGGCGCCCGCGTGCTCGTGGTCGACGACGTCGCCGACTCCGGCCGCACCCTCGCCCTGGTCATGGATCTCCTGGCGAAGCAGGGCGCCGAAGCGCGTTCGGCCGTGCTCTTCACGAAGCCGCGCTCGGATCACGTTCCCGTGGTCCGCCGAGCCGCCCGTGACGGGTGCGCCGTCGATGGACGCGTGAGCCCTCAGGCCCCCAGGTAACGCAGCACCGCGAGCACCCGGCGGTTGTCCGCCGCGTCGTGCGGCAGGTCCAGCTTCTGGAAGATCGACGCGACGTTCTTCTCCACGGCGCCCTGGGAGAGGAACAGCTTCTCCGCGATACCGCCGTTCGACCGGCCCTGCGCGATGAGGTCGAGCACCTCCCGCTCCCGGGCGGTCAGCCGCGAGCGCCCGGCGTCCCGGTCGGAGGCGCCCATGAGCTGCGAGACCACTTCGGGGTCGAGCACGGTCTCGCCCCGGGCCACCCGTGCGAGCGCCTGGGTGAACTCCCCCACGTCGACGACGCGGTCCTTGAGGAGGTAGCCCACCCCGCGCGCGTCCCCCTGGAGCAGCACACCGGCGTACCGGGTCTCCACGTACTGCGAGAAGAGGAGCACGGGGAGCCCGGGGAACCGCTCGCGCAGCGCGACCACGATGCGCAGGCCCTCGTCGGTGAAGGTGGGTGGCATGCGGATGTCCGAGACCACGACGTCGGGCAGCGCCGACTCGTTCGCGAGCCGCACCACCTCGGCCTCCAGCTGGTCGCCGTCCGGCACCGCCGTCACGTGGTAGCCCCGCCGGGCCAGCAGGGCCACCAGTCCGTCCCGCAGGATGCCGGAGTCTTCCGCGAGCACCACCCGCATGCCCTCCGACGGTGTCGTGTCCGGAACGGTCATGCGCGTTCTCCTGTTCGTGGGCGAGATCCTGCGGCGGCGCGCACCGCGGGAAGTGTCATGGTCACGACGGTGGGTCCGCCGAGCGGGCTCGACAGCTCGAACGTGCCGTCGACCGAGCCGACCCGGTCGGCGAGCCCGCGCAGGCCCGACCGCAGCCCGGACCCGTCGGGCGGCACCACGGTCGCGCCACCGGCGCCGTCGTCGCGCACCGAGATGTGCAGGGTGTCGCCGCCACTGTCGGTGACTGTGGCGACGCGCACGTGCACGCTCTCGGCGCGCGCGTGCTTGGCCGCGTTGGTGACCAGCTCGGCGATCGAGAAGTAGACGATGGACTCGACGGCGGGGGCCAGCCGGCCGCGCGCCTCGACGTCGGGGGCGACGTCCGCCGTGACCGGGAGCGGCGCCCGGGCGGCGAGCGTCTCGAGGGCGACCGCGAGGCCGCTGTCCAACGCCGGTGGGTGGATGCCGCGGGCCAGCTCCCGGAGCTCGGCCAGGGCGTCCTTGGTCGACGCGTGCGCCACCTCGAGCAGCTCGCCCACCGCGTCGGTCGCCCCCGAGGCCAGCTGCTCGCGCGCCTCGCCGAGCTGCATCCCGACCGCGACCAGGCGCGCCTGCGTCCCGTCGTGCAGGTCCCGTTCGATGCGGCGCAGGCGGGCGTCGGCGTCCTCCACCGTGCCCGCGCGGGAGCGTTCCAGCTCGGCGACGCGCAGGCTGGCGGCCGTGGGGCCGAGCAGCGCACTCGTCAGCAGCCTCAGCACGGCGACCGGGGCCGACTGGATCACCGGCCAGAGCACCAGCAGCGCCAGGCCGCACACGGCCACGAGGGCCAGGCCGGCCGGGTTGTGCCACGAGCTGTCCATGGCCAGGTCGGGGGGCAGCGACCAGAACCAGGCCCAGTAGGTCACGGCGCCCGCCCCGAGCACGAGGCACCCCGTGCTCAGCACGAACCCGACGAGGGACACCGGCAGGACCGCGAGCATGAAGAGCAGCGCTCGCCAGCCCGCCATGTCGCCGAGGGCGGCGCCGAGCCGCGGCCAGAAGCCGCTGCGTCGCGGGCGGGGCGGCGGCGCCGCGACCTGGGTGTCGAGCAGGTCCTCGCCCAGGCGGCGGTAGGTGGCGCCCCACCACCGCCCGCCCGCCACGAGCCCGCCGGCGATGAACAGGCCCACCACCGTCACCGCGGCGACACCCGTGAACACGACGGTGAACAGCACGTACGCGAGCGCGAAGGGTCCCAGGAGCAGCACGAACCACAGGTAGCCGTACGCGCGCCAGGTGTCGTACGACAGCGGCGTGCGGAGCACCTGCGTCCACGCGGGGCCCCGCCCGGGTCGCCGCGATCGCGCGTCGAAGGTCATGGCTTTCATCCTCTCAGGCTCCCGCGTCACCGCCACGCCGGCGCCGGCTCGGGCAGCACCAGCGCGGAGTGCGCGGGCTGCGGCGTCGTCGCGGGCAGGGCGACGAGGTCGCGGAGCATGGTGTTGCGCCGCTCCAGCGCCTCGGCGGTGGTGGGGAAGAGCCGGGCGCCGCCCGTGTCGACCAGCGCCTGGTTCCTCGTGACGAAGTCGCGGGTGTCGCGCTCGTACGCGGCGAAGGCCTCGGCGTGGTCGCGGTGCGTGGCCAGGGACCTGGCGAGCATGTAGCTGCCGACGAGCGCCAGGCTGGAGCCCTGCCCGGTCAGGAACGACGGCGCGTAGGCGGCGTCACCGACCAGCGCCACCCGGCCGCTCGACCAGCGGGGCATACGGATCTGCCCCGCGGTGTCGAAGAACAGGTCGTCGGCCTGGTGCATGGCCTTGACGATGCTCCCGACCTCCCAACCCGCGTCGGCGTAGGTCCTGGCGACCAGGTCCCGCTGGGCGTCCGGGTCCCGCAGCACGTGGACCGGCTGTTCCGGCTGGGAGAAGTTGAGGAAGGCGTGCAGGTCGTCGTCGGCGTCCCCGGTGGCGTAGAGCGCGGCGGCCCTGCCCGGGGTGTTCCACATCAGCAGCTCGCGCGTCAGCCCGAAGATGTTGGGCATGGTGAACACCGCGAAGCCGTAGCCGAGGTACCTGTGGAACTGCTCCTCGGGTCCGAAGAGCGCCTTCCGGGTGCCCGAGTGCATGCCGTCGGCGCCGACCACGACGTCGAAGGTGCGCTGCCGCCCACTCCGGAACGTGACGTCCACACCGTGCTCGTGCTGGTCGAGGACGGCGACGGAGTCGTCGAACAGGAACTCGACGTCGTCCCGGACGGTCGTGTACAGGGCGGCGGTCAGGTCGCCGCGCGCCACCTCGAGGTCCTGCCCCTCGGTGCTCCCGGCGACGGCGTACGGGTGCAGGGCGGCCACCTCGGCGCCGTCGGCGTCGAGAAAGGTGAACCGGCCGGTGTCGATGTGCGCCGTGCGCAGCCGGGGCAGGATCCCCATGCGTCGGACCACGTCGACCGCCGTGCCGCGGACGTCGATCGGGTAGCCGCCGCCGCGCGGCGCGTGCGCCTTCTCGACGACCGTGACGTCGAACCCGTACCGGTGCAACCAGTAGGCCAGCGTGGGGCCGGCAAGGCTGGCGCCGGCGACGAGGACCGTGCGTCCGGTGGTGGGGGTCTGCGAGATCATGACTGGACTTCCTTCTTCAGGTGACGGACGACGAACAGGGAGAGCACGGCCAGGACGGCCGCCGCCACGAAGCCGGTGACGAAGGCGGACTCGGCGGGCACACCGGAGGCGGGGTCGTTGCCCGCGTCGAGGATCGAGCCGGCCACCTGGCCACCCGCGACGGCGCCGATCAGGCGGATCACCACGAGCAGGCTGGTCGCGATGCCGGTGTCCTTGGCGGCGACGGCGGTGGCGGTGCTGGCGAGCAGCGCCGTGGTGATGAGGCCACCGACGAAGGCGGCGAGCGCCCGGGCGACGACGAGCTGCCACACCGTGTCGTGCAGCGCGGCGACGGCGACGAGGATGCCCGCCGTGGCGACGGCGCCGGAGGTGGCGACGGTGCGTGCGCCGTAGCGCTGGACCGCGAGGCCGCCGACCGAGCCTGCCAGCACGCCGGCGATCGAGGCGGGCATCATGAACAGCCCGATGTCGGTGGTGCCGAGCCCCATGCCGTAGCCCTCGCCCGACACCTGGAACAGCTTGGGGACGAACGTCTGCAGCATCGCGGAGATGGCCGCGACGGCGACCGTGAGCACGGCGGCGCTCCACATGGCGGGTGCTGCCAGCATGCGCAGCTCGACCATCGGCGCGACCGCGCGTCGCTCGACGGCCACCCACGCCGCGCCGAGCGTGGCGACGACCAGCACGATGCCGCCGACCGCCAGCGGCGGGACGCCGCCACCGGTCACCACGAGGAGTCCCAGCATGAGCGCGACGAGCGTGGCGCTGAGCAGGGCCACGCCCGGCCAGTCGAGCCTGGTGTGCTGCTCGCTCGGCGGGTCGTTCGGCATCAGCCGGAGCACGACCGCCGTCGCCGCGATGATCACGATGGTCGGCGCCGCGAAGATCCAGTGCCAGGACAGGCCCTCCGCGAGCGGCCCGGCGACCAGGGTGCCCACGATGCCGCCGGCGGTGAACAGCGCGCTCACCACGCCGATGGCCACCTGCGTCTGGCCCGTGGGGAAGTTCTTGCGCACCAGGATGAACGACAGGGGCAGCGCGCCGACCATGGCACCCTGCAGCGTCTGGCCGACCAGCAGCACCGGCAGGTTCGGGGCGAGGCTCGACAGCAGGCCTCCCGTGGAGACCAGCGCCATCAGCGCGAGCAGCACCCGCTTGCCGCCGTACCGGTCGCCGAGCTTGCCGGCGATGGGCGCGACGATCGCACCGGTGATGAGCAGCGTGCTGGCGATCAGGGCCGCCGCGGCCGAGTCGACACCCAGCTCGCGCTCCAGCAGCGGACGGGCTGGGTCCACCACGGTCTGCAGGGTGCCGAGGGCCAGGGCGAGGGCGCCCAGCGCACCGATCGCCGGCTTGCCGATGCGGGCCGGGACCGAGCGCTCGGCCGGCGCCGGTGAGGTGAGAACGAGCGTCATCTCAGTCCCTCCCAGGGGTGGTGAGGTGCGGGCTGTTGTCCATACCTCGAACGTAGGTTTCGGGGCATGTGCCCCGGAATGGAGGGACCCGCCGGGGGCACGGAGGATTTCCTCCGAGCCCCGGCGGGCGGTATCCGAGTGGCCCTCCGGGCGCTACTCGATCGAGACGGCGGCCTCGGCCGGGCGGCCGCGCGTGGCCTGCCACGCCGGGAGCAGCGTGGCGCCCAGGGTCAGCAGCACGACCAGGGCCACGATCGCGACGTAGGCCAGTGGCGGTCCCGCGGGGATCAGGGAGCCCAGGCGGTCGACGCTGAGCGGTACCAGGATGCCGAGCGCCGCGACGGTGCCCAGGACCACGCCGGTGACGGCCACGATCGCGGCCTCCACACCGACCATCTGCAGCACCTGGCGGCAAGTCGAGCCCACGAGCCGCTGCAGGCCGAACTCCCGCTGCCGCGCCGAGGTGCTGGACACCAGGGTGTTGATCGTGGTGATCGCCGAGTACCCGACGAGCATGAGCACCATGATGGAGATCGCGTAGGACGCGGTCTTCTTCTGGTCGTCGTACTCGTCGAACAGGATCTCCCGGTCGGCGACGGTCAGACCGTCCCGGGTGGCGGCGAGGTCAGTCAGGGTGGCCACCAGCTGCTCGGGGTCGGTGCCGTCCTGCGCGGTGACCAGGGCGCGGGTCGGGAAGCCCGCGGTGGTGTGGTCCGCCAGGGTCTCGGCCGGGAGCAGCAGCGTGTCGTAGTCCTCCGCGGCGGAGAACAGCGCGGCCACCCGCACGTCCAGGAGGGTGCTGTCCCCCATCCGGAGCGTGATCGTGTCGCCCACGTCGACGCCGAGCCGGCCGGCGTGCGCGTCCTCGATCGCTACCGTCGCACCCTGCAGGTCGGTGAGCGCCCCGGCGGTGACGTCCACCGGCGTCGTCGCCCCGGCGCCCTGCGCCGTGACGCCCTGCAGGTTCCAGCCCTCACCCATCGGTGACACGTCGTCCGGACTCTCGACGAAGCCGACGCTGCTGACGTACGCGGACGCCCCAGCGACGCCGGGCAGCCGGCCGATCTCCTCCACCAGCCGCGGGTCGACCCCGCCGTCCGCCGTGACCACGGCGTCGGCGACGATGCCGGCGGCATAGGCCTGCTTGTCCGCGGCGTCGTTGGTGGTCTGCAGGTACAGCATCCCGGTCGACACACCGGTCAGCAGGATGACGGGACCGAGCACGGCTGCCAGCCGGCTGGTGCGGCCCCGGGCGTTGAGCACGGCGAGGTCGCCGGTGAGCCCGCCGAGGGCACGCACCGGCCACTGGATGGCGAAGATCATGACCTTCGCCAGGACGGGCGCGAGCATCGCGAGCCCGATGGTCAGCACGATGACCGCGGGCGCGGCGGTCGCCGGGGCGAGCGGCCCGCTCAGCGCCGTGACGGTGACGATCGTCAGCGCGACCCCGGCCGCGACGAACAGCAGCCCGGCGAGGAACCGCCACCCGCTGATCAGCCGGCCGTCGAGCGACGCCTCGGAGAGCGCCTGGCTCGGCTTGGTGCGCGCCGCCCGCCGTCCGGCACCCAGGGCACCGCCGAGGGCGGCGAGGACCGCCACGACCGTGGCCGCCACGGACGGTATCCAGCCCTGGTGGAAGGCCACGCCCGCCGTCGCGATGCCCTGCTGGGCCAGCAGGTCGAACACGAGCCCGCCCAGGAACTGACCGGGCAGATAGGCGGCGGCGGTCGCGACGAGCGAGAGCACGAGGGTCTCGCGGAAGATCAGCGTGCGCACCTGCCGGGGCGTGGCCCCGATGGCGCGCAGCAGGGCCAGCTCCTTGTTCCGCTGGGCGATCGAGAGGCCGAGCATCGACGCCACGCCGAAGATCGACACCAGCAGCGCGAACGCGGTGAAGACGCCCGCGAGCGAGACCACGTTCACGCTGGTGGCCGTGGCTCCGCGCAGCTCCGCCCGCCCGCGCTCGTCGCCCACCAGGGTCGACGTCGTCGCGTCCAGCTCGGCGTCGATGCGCGTGCGCAGCTCGGCGACGTCGGTCCCCGGCTCGGCGACGACGCCGATCGCGTCGACGGTCCCGGCCGGCGGGGTGCCCTCGAAGACATAGGTGTCGGTCTCCTGCACGCCGGGCAGCGCGGCGATCACGGTCTCGAGGCCCGCGTCGACGCGGACCCGCTCGGGCAGGACGGCCGGCTCGTCCGTGTCGCCGCCGGGTGCGTGATAGGTCTGCTCGCCGGCGACGACGACGTCGGCCGCACCGAGCTGCTGCGGCGGGACCGCCGCCCGGATGCCGGTCTCGATCAGTCCGCCGCAGGCCATCAGGACGATGGCGGCGAAGAACATGGCGATGAAGGCGGCCACGAACGTGCCCGTCCGGAACCGCAGGGTGCGGAGTGCGAGCTGCAGCATCAGCGCTGCCCTCCCGCCGCCGGTGCCCGGCGTGCCTCGTCCGAGTAGGCGCCGAGGCGGGTCATCCGCTCGGCCACGGCGTCCGCCGTCGGCGACTGCATCTCCCCCACGACGCGCCCGTCGGCGAGGAACAGCACGCGGTCGGCGTAGGAGGCGGCGACCGGGTCGTGCGTCACCATCACGATCGTCTGCCCGGTCTGCCGCACGGAACCCCGCATCAGGTCGAGCACGTCGCGCGCGGTCCGCGTGTCCAGCGCGCCCGTCGGCTCGTCGGCGAAGATGACGGCCGGCTCCGTGATCAGCGCCCGCGCGATGGCGACCCGCTGCTGCTGTCCGCCGGACAGCTCCGCCGGGCGGTGCCTGCGCCGCTCACCCAGGCCCACCTGCTCGAGCACGCTCGCGACCCGACCCCGGGCCGGGCTGCGGCCGGCGAGCCGGAGCGGCAGCGTCACGTTCTGCTCGACGGTCAGCACCGGGAGCAGGTTGAACGCCTGGAAGATGAAACCCACCCGGTCGCGCCGCAGCTCCGTCAGCTCGGTCTCCGTCATGGTGCTCAGCTCGCTGTCCTCGAGCACCACCGAGCCCGACGTCGGCTGGTCGAGCCCCGCCGCGCACTGCAGCAGAGTGCTCTTGCCCGAGCCGGACGGACCCATGATGGCTGTGAACGTGCCCCGCCCGAACCCCGTCGTCACGTCGTCGAGCGCGACGACCTCGTTGCCGCGCCGGCCGTAGACCTTGCGGACCGCCGTCAGCCGGACCGCGTCGGTTCCTCCACCTGTGCCTGTGAACATTCCTTGCCCGTTCCCCCCGTGCCGCGCCGTGTTGCGCGGGCACTGCTCGACGCTACGAACGCACGGGGGTGGCCCACCATGGTGCCACCTGGTGAGCGGGGGTAAGGAAATCTGCAGTCTTGTCAGGCGGCGCTGCGGCCACGGGTGAGGAGCCGCTCCGCGTTCCGGGTCGTCCGGCCCCGCCACCCGTCACCGGCCACCTGGTCCAGACCGCCCAGCAGCCGCCCCGCGAGGTCGGCGGGGGTCCAGGGGTAGTCGCTGCCGTACAGCAGGTGCTCGCGATCGGCGACCGCCTCGAGCACGGCCATCTGCTGCGCGCTCGGCGTGCCGGCCAGGTCGAAGTAGAAGGCGCGCAGCTGGTCCTGGACGGTGCGACCGCCCTCCCCGCGCAGCAGCGTCCGGAACATCTCCACGCGGTCCGCGAGCAACGGGATGACGCCTCCCCCGTGCGGCACGATCACCCGGATGCCGGGATACCGCTCGGCGCTGCCGCTCAGGACGTACTCCACCACCGTCCGCGCCGTGTCGAAGAGGAACTCGATCATCGGCCGGGGGAACCCGAGGTCGACCACCTCGTGGCAGGCAGCCGAGGTGGGGTGGAGGAAGACGACGGCGGCGCGCCGGTTCAGCTCGCTGAGCACCTGGTCCATGCGCTCGTCGCCGAAGTAGACGCCCTGACTGTTGCTCATGAGCACGACGCCGTCGGCCCCCAGGGTGTCGAAGGCATGGTCCAGCTCGGCGAGCGAGCCCTCGACGTCGGGCAGGGGCAGGCTGGCAAAGAGGCCGAACCGGTCGGGGTGCGCGGCAACCTCCGCGGCGCCCGCCTCGTTGACGGAACGGGCCAGCTCCCGCGCTGCGGCGTCGTCGCCGAAGTGCACACCCGGCGAGGAGATCGACAGCATCGACCGGCCGATGCCCAGCTTGTCCATCAGGCGTAGCTGATCGTCGACGCGCCACCTCGGCCAGAACGCCTCGGGCATGCCGTCGGCCTGCGCGTGCCCGCTCGCCTTCGCGGTCTCGATGTAGTGGTCCGTGGTGAAGTGCGCGTGCACGTCCACGAGGTTCTCAGCCATGGGGTGTTCCTCTCGCCCTGGTCGGCGGCGACGGCCACGCTTCTTGGACCGCGCTCCAATTTTAGGGTACACCCCAAGATTGGGGAGTCATTGGTAGCCTGCGGCCATGTCAGAGGCCCCACGTCGAGAACGGAAACGGGCGATCGCGCGTCGGCACATCGCCGACACCGCGGCGCGACTGTTCGGCGAGCGCGGCTTCGAGAACGTCGCGGTGAGCGAGGTCGCCCGCGCCGCGGACGTCGCCGAGCAGACCGTGTACAACCACTTCCGCACCAAGGAACGGCTCGTCACCGACCGGGGTGACGAGATCGAGGACCACCTGTGCCGGCTGATCCGTGACCGGGGAGAAGCTCTGACCCCGGCAGCAGCGATCCGTGACTACGTGCTGGACTACGTCGACAGCATCCGCACCACGCCCGACGACGTCTGGCGCGGCGAGCTCGCGCACCTCGCGGCGCAGAGCCCGACCGTGCGGCGTCTCACGCTCGAGATCCTCGCTCACCAGGCGCGCGCGATGGCTGCTGCGATCTCGGAGTCGGGGCAGGTGGCACCGGGCACCGCCCGCCTGCAGGGGATCGCCCTCGCCGGCGTGTACCAGATCATGATCGAGGAGGCGGGTACCCGCACCCGCGACGGTCAGAGCCAGGCGCAGATCGCCGATGACCTGCGCCCGCTGATCAGCTCGCTCCTGGACGAGCTGGACCGCTGGTTCGGAGGCGCGCACCCCCGCCCACGCACGCCCCCGCCGAGGTAGTCACCTGGCGAAGTAGTCACCGGGCGAAGTAGACGAACAGCGAGGTAGTCACCTCGACAGGGTGACTACCTCGCTGCGTGACTACCTCGGCGGGGTGGGGTGGGGAAGCCGGGGTGGTCAGAAGTCCCAGTCGTCGTCCTCGGTCTCCACGGCCTTGCCGATGACGTACGAGGAGCCCGACCCCGAGAAGAAGTCGTGGTTCTCGTCCGCGTTCGGCGAGAGCGCCGCGAGGATCGCGGGGTTGACGTCCGTGTCCTCCTTGGGGAACAGCGCCTCGTAGCCCAGGTTCATCAGGGCCTTGTTGGCGTTGTACCGCAGGAACCTCTTGACATCCTCGGTCAGCCCCAGCTCGCCGTACAGCGCGTCGGTGTACTCCACCTCGTTCTCGTACAGCTCGAAGAGCAGGTCGAACGTGTAGGCCTTGAGCTCCTCCTGCTCCGCAGGCGACACCAGCGCGAGGCCCTTCTGGTACTTGTAGCCGATGTAGTACCCGTGCACCGCCTCGTCACGGATGATGAGGCGGATGAGGTCGGCCGTGTTCGTGAGCTTGGCCCGCGAGGACCAGTACATCGGCGCGTAGAAGCCCGAGTAGAACAGGAACGACTCGAGCATGGTCGAGGCGACCTTGCGCTTGAGCGGGTCGTCGCCCCGGTAGTAGTCGAGCACGATCTCTGCCTTCTTCTGCAGGTTCGCGTTGTTCTCGGACCACTCGAACGCGTCGTCGATCTCCGGCGTGGACAGCAGGGTCGAGAAGATCGACGAGTAGCTCTTGGCGTGCACGCTCTCCATGAAGGCGATGTTGGTGTACACCGCCTCCTCGTGCGGGGTGAGCGCGTCCGGGATGAGCGACACGGCGCCGACCGTGCCCTGGATCGTGTCCAGGAGCGTCAGACCGGTGAACACACGCGTGGTCATGACCTTCTCGGGCTCGCTGAGCGTGTGCCACGACTGGATGTCGTTCGACACCGGCACCTTCTCGGGCAGCCAGAAGTTGCCGACGAGGCGGTCCCAGACCTCGAGGTCCTTCTCGTCCTGGAGCCGGTTCCAGTTGATCGCCGTCACGCGATCGATGAGCTTGAGCTTGCCCGTGGGTGACATGCCAGTTCCTTTTCCTAGTTGCCGGCCCGTTACTCGTCGTCCACCATGCAGAACCTGCATGTGGGACTCGTACGTCCTGTGTTCGTGTGATAGCGAGTGTGCGCGCTCCGCGCGCTCGACGGCCTGGGAACACCTTTTCGCACGGCGGACATGTTGGCTCGCGTCTCCGCACTCGCGGTCTTCCCGTAGTTGGGGTTCTTCTCGCCCTTCCGCATCTCCGAGAGCGCCTTCCGAGAGTCCACCGACCACTGGTGCCCGAACGACGGGTGGTCCTTACCGAACTTTCCATAGTTCGGGTTGGCAGCCCCAGCAAACGTTCCCTTCCGCTCCGCAGACCACTTGGCGCGCTGCTCCTCAGTGTGGTGCCCCCCAAAGAAAGGATGCAGCGCGCCAGGTCGGCTGACGCCCTTGCGCCCTGTCGACCTGAGTCTTGCGGCCTCCCGCTGCTCCTCCGTCCACACCACGCCCGTCGGACCCAAGCCACCCTCGGCCACGTTGAGCAAGCCGTGGCCCGCAGACCTGAACCAGCGGATGTAGTCGATCTCTGCACGACCCAGCTCCGAAAGCGTGAGGAAGTGGTCGGCCAAGACCAGGGCCTCCGCCTCCTGTGCGTGCTTCCGAAGCCAGTCGTAGAACGGCGTCTTCCTGCCAGAGCGCGCGACCAGCAAATGCTTCTGGAAACGAGCCCGTACGGTCTTCGTGGTCAGCCCGATGTAGCGGTACTCTCGCGATCCTTCAATCCGGATCCCGTATATCCGCCCCACTGAACCGTCTCTTTGGCGGGCTTCGGCACTCATCTCAAGCTCACAGCATGCAAGAGACGCAGTCCTCGACGGACGTTCCCTCGAGAGCAAGCTGACGCAGACGGATGTAGTAGAGGGTCTTGATCCCCTTGCGCCACGCGTAGATCTGCGCCTTGTTCACGTCGCGCGTGGTGACGGTGTCCTTGAAGAAGAGCGTGAGCGACAGGCCCTGGTCCACGTGCTGCGTGGCCGCGGCGTACGTGTCGATGATCTTCTCGTACCCGATCTCGTACGCGTCCTGGTAGTACTCCAGGTTGTCGTTCGTCATGTACGGCGCCGGGTAGTACACGCGACCGAGCTTGCCCTCCTTGCGGATCTCGATCTTGGCGGGCACCGGGTGGATCGACGACGTCGAGTTGTTGATGTAGCTGATCGACCCGGTCGGCGGCACCGCCTGCAGGTTCTGGTTGTACAGGCCGTGCTCCATGACCGAGGCCTTGAGCTCCCGCCAGTCGTCCTGCGTCGGGATCGCCACGCCGGCGTCGGCGAAGAGGCGGGCGACCCGCTCGGTCGCCGGCGTCCACTCCTGCTCGGTGTACTTGTCGAAGTACTCGCCCGTGGCGTACTTCGACTCCTCGAAGCCGCCGAACTTCTGCTTCCGCTCGATCGCCAGGCGGTTCGACGCCGCGATCGCGTGGTAGGCCACGGTGTAGAAGTAGATGTTCGTGAAGTCGATGCCCTCGTCGGAGCCGTAGTAGATGTGCTCGCGAGCCAGGTAGCCGTGCAGGTTCATCTGGCCGAGGCCGATGGCGTGGCCCTGGTCGTTGGCCCGCTTGATCGACGGGACCGACTCGATCGACGTCTGGTCGCTCACCGCGGTCAGGGCGCGGATCGCGGTGTCGATCGTGCGGCCGAAGTCCGGCGAGTCCATCGCCTTGGCGATGTTCAGCGAGCCGAGGTTGCAGGAGATGTCCCGGCCGACCGTCTCGTAGGAGAGGTCCTCGTTGAACGTCGACGGCGTCGAAACCTGCAGGATCTCGGAGCACAGGTTCGAGTGGGTGATGCGGCCCTTGATCGGGTTCGCCTTGTTCACCGTGTCCTCGAACATGATGTACGGGTACCCGGACTCGAACTGCAGCTCCGCGAGCGTCTGGAAGAAGTCGCGGGCGTTGATCGTCGTCTTGCGGATGCGGTCGTCGGCGACGAGCTCGTCGTACTTCTCCGTCACCGAGATGTCCGCGAACGGCTTGCCGTAGACACGCTCGACGTCGTAGGGGCTGAACAGGTGCATCTCGGCGTTCTTCTTGGCCAGCTCGAACGTGATGTCCGGGATGACGACGCCGAGCGAGAGCGTCTTGATGCGGATCTTCTCGTCGGCGTTCTCACGCTTCGTGTCGAGGAACCGCAGGATGTCGGGGTGGTGGGCGTGCAGGTAGACCGCGCCGGCGCCCTGTCGCGCACCGAGCTGGTTCGCGTAGGAGAAGGAGTCCTCGAGCAGCTTCATCACGGGGATGACACCGGACGACTGGTTCTCGATGTGCTTGATCGGCGCGCCGTGCTCGCGGATGTTGCTCAGGAGCAGCGCGACGCCGCCACCGCGCTTGGAGAGCTGCAGCGCGGAGTTGATGCCGCGCGCGATCGACTCCATGTTGTCCTCGATGCGCAGCAGGAAGCAGGACACGGGCTCGCCGCGCTGCGCCTTGCCGACGTTGAGGAACGTGGGGGTCGCCGGCTGGAACCGCCCGGAGACGACCTCCTCGACGATGTCGCGCGCCATCTGCTCGTCGCCGTCGGCCAGGCCGAGCGCGACCATGCTCACGCGGTCCTCGAAGCGCTCCAGGTACTTCTTGCCGTCGAACGTCTTGAGCGTGTACGAGGTGTAGTACTTGAAGGCGCCGAGGAAGGTCTCGAAGCGGAAGTTCTTCGAGTACGCGAGCTGGAACAGCTCCTTGACGAACGACCGCGAGTACTTGGCCAGCACCGTCGGGTCGTAGTACTCGGCCTCGACGAGGTGGTCCAGCTTCTCCTCGAGCGAGTCGAACTCGACCGTGTTCGGGTTGACGTGCTGCAGGAAGTACTGGCGCGCGGCCTCACGGTCCTTCTCGAACTGGATCTTCCCGTCCGGGCCGTAGAGGTTCAGCATGGCGTTGAGCGCGTGGTAGTCGAGCTGGAGTGACTCGAGCGGGATCTCGCTCACGCCCTCGCCGGTCAGGCTGAGAGGCTCAGTGGTTGTTGCTGCCAAAATCGTCCCAATCCGTTGCGGACGCGCGTGACGTCCTGCGCCGTTCCCAGAAGCTCGAAGGCGTACAGGTACGGGACATCACACTTCGCGGCGATGATGTCTCCGGTGATGCAGTACGCGGCCCCGAAGTTGGTGTTCCCCGCGGCGATGACGCCGCGGATGAGCGACCGGTTGTGTTCGTCGTTGAGGAACTTCCTCACCTGACGCGGGACGGCCCCGCCCTCGTTGCCGCCACCGTAGGTGGGGGCCATGAGGACGTAGGGCTCGTCGACGCGCAGGAAACCGTCGGCCGGGCGGAGGGGTATCCGGTGCACCGGGATGCCGAGCTCGTCGAGCGCGAGCTTCTGGACGAACCGGTGCGTGTTCTCGGACACGCTGGAGAAGTAGACGAGAGAACCCACGTCACGCCCCCTTGCCGACGTCGCGGTGGTGCAGGTCAGGCCGAGGCGGCCTGGAGCGCGGCGACCGCGCTGATCTTGTCGGGGCGAAAGCCCGACCAGTGGGTGTCACCGGCCACGACGACAGGAGCCTGGAGGTAGCCGAGGCCGCGCACCATCTCGAGCGCCTCGGCGTCCTGCGTGATGTCGACGACCGTGTACTCGACACCCTTGCGATCCAGTGCCCGGTACGTCGCGTCGCACTGCACGCAGGCCGGCTTGCTGTAGACCGTGACGCTCATGTCCGCCTCCTCTGACCTCGAAGAACACCCGTGAACTTACGCCGGTGTGCTTTGTTCGCGGGTCTGCGTCTCCCGCTGGACCAAACACTACACCTTGTGTCTGACGCTCGCTCGCTTACGACATGTTGTGGTCGGACCCCGATCACCACAGCGTGCCGGGGCGGCCGGGAGGGCCTCGTGAGCCTCCTGGGACCATGCTGCCACGACCCTCTGACACCGCACGGGAGGCGGCCTCGCGCGCTTCCCGGAGCCCTTCCCGCCACCCCGCCGGGAGGGCAGGGAAGCCGCACCTGAGCGGCCGTCGGAGGGCCCCGCGAAGAGATTCAGATCGCGGCGTGTCGCGGCCCGTCGGCGTGTCGCGCCGGCCGATCCGACACCGTGCGGTTTGTCACAGAACGTGCCACCCGGTGGCGTCGTGCCCCCCGGGGATCTCCGCCTCCGGCGCGTACGGCGTGCGCGTGAAGCAGAACGTGCCGACGTCCAGGGCCACGACGCGCCCGTCGCGCTCCACGGGCCGGAGCGTCTCACCGTGCCAGTAGCCCGCTGTCACGCCCACCCAGGTGCCCGGCTCGTCAGCCGGGACGAACTCCGTCGCGCGGCCGCCGTTCGCACCCGCCAGGACGAGCCGCTCGCCCGCGGCGCCCCGTGCGCAGGCGAGCGTGTAGGCCACAGGACCCCAGTACCAGTCCCCCACGAGCCGGGCCGCGAGCCCGGAGCCCGTCCCGCGCGCGGGAGCGCCCGCTGACGAGTCCGCGCCGGCCGACCGCCGCCACGCCGCCAGCAGCCCCGTCCCGTCACCGAAGCCACCCGTGCTGGACCCGAGCACGGCGACGGCGTCCCCCGTGGCGAGGTCCACCCGCAGGTCGGACGTGAAGCCGGGCACCGACCCGGAGTGACCCGCCGTGCGCACCGGCGCGCCGTGGCCCAGCACGTCGTTGCGCACGCGGACCCCCAGACCGTAGGTGCCCGTCCAGGCGGCCCCGGGCTCGTCCACGACCACGCGGGGCGCGGTCATGAGCTGCCGGGCCGTACGGGGCAGCACGGCCTCCCCCGCGACGCCCAGGGTGTCGTGGCAGGCCAGCCAGGTCCCGAACCGCACGAGGTCCGACGGCGTGGACCACACCTCGCCGGCGGGCCCCAGGGCGAGGTAGTCCGGCACCGGCTCGGCGTGCACGAGGTCCTCGTGCGGGTGCACCGCGTAGCCGGCCACGTGCGGACCGACGGGCACGCGCCCGGTCGAGGCCATGCCGAGCGGCGCCCACACCTCGTCCCGCAGCACCTCGTGCCAGGCACGGCCGCGCGCCACCTCCACGAGCCGACCGAGCACGGCGTAGCCCACGTTCGAGTAGTGGTAGCGGGTGCCGGAGGCCGCGAGCCGGGGCAGGCGGGAGGACACGATCTGCTCCCACGTCGAGCCGCCGGCCCGCTCCCACCAGGGCCCGGCGGGTTCGGCGGGCAGCCCGCTCGTGTGGCTCAGCAGCTCCGCGACCGTGGCGTCGGCCGCGGGGGCGTCGGGCAGGTGGGCGCCGACCGGGTCGTGCAGCGCGGCCTTGCCCTCCTCGACGAGCCGCAGCACCGCGACGGCCACCATCGGCTTGGTGATCGAGCCGATGCGGAAGGCGTGCTCCGGCGTGGGCGCGTCCGCGAGCGCCGGGTCCGCCGCGGTCCCGGCCCACGCCACGGCTCCTCCGCGCCCGACGGCGGCGGACAGCGCGGGTGCCCGCGACGCCGTCCGCAGGTCCCCCAGCAGACCCTCCAGCACCTCGAACCCGCCCACGACCCCGTCCATGGGCACAACCTAACGCCCGGCGCGCGCGGTGGGTGACGGCGCGGGTGACGACGGACGGCCGCCGCGCACGGGTGTGCGCGGCGGCCGTCCGGGCCCGGTGCGGGTCAGGCGGGCGTCACGTCGTCCACCGACGGCAGGGTGTTCGTCGTGGCGAGCCGGCGGTACCAGTGCGCCGAGTCCTTCCAGGTGCGCTCGAGCGTGTCGTAGTCGACCCGGATGATGCCGAACCGGCGGTCGTAGCCGTAGGCCCACTCGAAGTTGTCGAGCAGCGACCACGCGAAGTAGCCGCGCACGTCGACGCCGCGGTCGCGGGCCACGCCGAGCGCCTCGACGTGGTCGTGCAGGTAGGTGACGCGCTCGACGTCGTGCACGCGCGCCACGCCGTCCTCGACCACCACGGTGTCGGCGAAGGCCGCGCCGTTCTCGGTGACCATGAGCGGCTGGTCCGGGTAGGTCTCGTGCAGCGAGACCAGCAGGTCCGTGAGGCCCTCGGGCTCGATGTTCCAACCCATGGCGGTGTACGGGCCGGGCTGGGGCAGGAACTCGACGTCGTCCGCCGCGACCCAGGGGGTGCCGGCGGAGTCCTTGTGGCCGTCGGCCTGCTGCCGCTCGCCCTCGCCCGTCCAGTGCCGCACGCGCGCGGTCGAGTAGTAGTTCACGCCGAGCACGTCGAGCGGCTGGCGGGTGATCTCGAGGTCGCCGTCCTGCACGAACGACCAGTCCGTGACCGACGCGGTGTCCCGCAGCAGGTCCTCGGGGTAGGCGCCGTCGAGCACCGGGCCGAGGAAGGCGCGGTTGGCGAGCGCGTCGACCTTGCGGACGGCGCCGAGGTCCGCCTCGGACGACGGGTCGTCCGGCCGGAACACGTGCAGGTTGAGCGTGATCGACGTCTTCGCGGCGTCGCCCAGCACCTCGCGGATCTGCTGCACGGCGAGGCCGTGCGCGAGGTTGAGGTGGTGCACCGCCTGCAGAGCGGCGAGGGGCTCGGTGCGGCCCGGCGCGTGCACGCCCGACCCGTAGCCCAGGTACGCCGAGCACCAGGGCTCGTTGAGGGTGGTCCACACGTCGATGCGGTCGCCGAGCTCCTCGGCCATCCGCCGCGCGTACCGCGCGAACGCGTAGGCCGTCTCGCGGTTGGTCCAGCCGCCTGCGTCCTCGAGCTCCTGCGGGAGGTCCCAGTGGTAGAGCGTGACGACGGGCTTCACGCCGGCCGCGATGAGCGCGTCGACGAGGTCCGAGTAGAACCGGATGCCCTCGGCGTTGAACTCGCCCGACCCGCCCGGCTGCACGCGCGGCCACGCGATGGAGAACCGGTAGGCGCCCAGCCCCAGGTTCTTGATGTGCTCGACGTCCTCCTGCCACCGGTGGAAGTGGTCGTCCGCGACGTCGCCCGTGTCGCCGTTCAGCGTCTTGCCGGGCGTGTGCGAGAACGTGTCCCAGATGGACGGGCCGCGCCCGCCCTCCGTCGCACCGCCCTCGATCTGGTACGACGCGGTCGCGGATCCCCAGAGGAAGTCGCTGGGGAAACTCCGTGCACTCACAGTGCCACCTCTCCCGGGCCGGTGGCCCGAACGGTCTTGCCTTCGCTCTCGACGCCCCATTCACCTGGGGCGTCATCACTGGTCACCCGGACGACGCCGGAGGCGCACCGCACGCGGAACGTCGCGGGGGCGCCGGTGCCACCGGGGACCGTGATCTCTTCGTCGAACCCTTCGGGCAGACGGGTGCAGCGTAACGTCACGCCCTCGGCCCATGCGTAGTCGGGCCGGTCGTCCCGATCACCGACGGGCAGGACCGTCCCCGGCCGGACGAGGACGGGCAGGGTGTCGAAGCCGTGCTCCTCGGTCACCCAGCGCGGGCCGGTGACGGTGGGGGCGAGCCCGTCCGCCGCGACCTCCGGGAGGCGGGTCCACTCGCCGTCCGGCACGTAGACCTCGGCGGTCGTCTCGTCGAAGACGGGCGCGACCAGCAGCGACGGTCCGAGCATGTACTGCGTGTCGACCGCTGCCGCCGTCCGGTCGCCCGGGAACTGGAGCACCATGGGCCGCATCACCGGGGTGCCCTGGCCCGCCGCCTCCTGGCCGAGCCCGCCCAGGTACGGCATGAGCCGCATCTTCAGCCGGGTGAAGGTGCGGGTCACGTCGACGGCCTCGTCGTCGAACGCCCACGGCACGCGGTAGGAGCCCGAGCCGTGCAGGCGCGAGTGCGAGGAGAGCAGGCCGAACGCCGTCCACCGCTTGAAGACGGCCGGGTCGGGCGTGCCCTCGAACCCGCCGATGTCGTGGCTCCAGTACCCGAACCCGGACAGCGACAGCGACAGCCCGCCGCGCAGCGACTCGGCCATGGCCACGAACGTCGACTCGCAGTCGCCGCCCCAGTGCACCGGGTACTGCTGGGTGCCGGCCGTCGCGGACCGCGCGAAGACGACCGCCTCCCCCTGCCCGCGCTCCTGCTCGAGCAGCTCGAAGACCGCCTTGTTGTACAGGTCGGCGTAGGCGTTGTGCATGCGCTGCGGGTCGGAGCCGTCGTGCCAGACGACGTCGGTCGGGATGCGCTCGCCGAAGTCCGTCTTGAAGCAGTCGACGCCCTGGTCGAGCAGCACGCGCAGCTTGTCCTGGTACCACGCGGTGGCCTCGGGGTTGGTGAAGTCGACCAGGCCCATGCCGGCCTGCCACCGGTCCCACTGCCAGACGTCGCCCTCGGGCGTGGTGACGAGGTAGCCCTTCTCCATGCCCTCGCGGAACAGGTGCGAGCGCTGGGCGATGTACGGGTTGATCCACACGCACACCTTGAGGCCGCGCTCGTGGAGCCGGGCGAGCATGCCCTCGGGGTCGGGGAACGTGGCCGGGTCCCACACGAAGTCGCACCAGTGGAACTGCCGCATCCAGAAGCAGTCGAAGTGGAACACCGACAGCGGGATGCCGCGCTCGGCCATGCCGTCGATGAAGCTCGTGACGGTGGCCTCGTCGTAGCTCGTGGTGAACGACGTCGACAGCCACAGCCCGTACGACCAGGCCGGGACGACGGCGGGCCGCCCCGTCAGGGCGGTGTACCGCCGCAGGATGTCCGCCGGGGTGGGCCCGTGGATGACGTAGTACTGCAGCGCCTGGCCCGGCACCGAGAACTGCGTGCGGCTGACGACCTCGGACCCGACCTCGAACGAGACCCGCTCGGGGTGGGCGACGAACACGCCGTAGCCCCGGTCGGTGAGGTAGAACGGGACGTTCTTGTAGGCCTGCTCGCTCGCGGTGCCGCCGTCCTCGTTCCAGATGTCGACGCTCTGGCCGTTCTTGACGAACGCCCCGAACCGTTCGCCCAGCCCGTACACGTGCTCGCCGACGCCGAGCCCGAGCTGCTCGTGCACGAAGTCGCCCTCCGGCGTGGAGGCGACCCCGATGCTCCGCTCGGAGGAGGTGGTGAGCACCCGGCCGCCGGCCACGAAGTCGACGTGCCACGGCCCGTCGGTCGACACCCGCGCGGTCAGGCCACCCGACGTGAGCTCGGCCGGGCCCTCGCCCGGCGCCGCCGGCGTCGTGACCGTGACCGAACCCGGCTGCCGGTGGACGGCGAAGTGCGGTCCCCGGTCGCGGCGGCCCTGGTGGTGCTCGATGCGCACGCCGATGACGTCGTCGGCCGGGGCGTCGAACGTGACGGTCACGAGCGGGCGGTTGAGGGTGTCACCCCGCTTGGTGATCGGCGCCGTCGGCGCGTACACGGTCAGGGTGCCGTCGCCCGCCTCGACCGCGTCGACGTCGCGGGGCCGCAGCATCTCGACCCCGGGCCGCAGGTGCCAGTAGCCGTCGGTGAACTTCATGGGTGGAACCTCGTTGCCTCTCGGTGGGACGCCGTCACTTGACCGCCCCTGCGGTCACGCCCCGGGTCAGGGTGCGCTGGAAGATCAGGAAGAACAGGACGGCGGGCACGAGCGACACGAGCGAGCCCGCGTTGATCGTCGGCGCGTCCATCATGCGGTCGCCCTGGAGGGAGGCCAGGGCGATGGGGATGGTCTGGGTGTCGTTGCTGGTGAGCATGACCAGCGGGATGAAGAACTCGTTCCAGGTCCAGATGAAGAAGAAGATCATCAGCACCGAGAGGGTCGGCCGCACGATCGGGAACACGACCTGCCAGAGGATGCGCCACCGGCTCGCGCCGTCGAGCGCCGCGGCCTCCAGCAGCGCGGGCGGGAAGGTGCCGAGCACGGAGGACAGCAGGTAGGTGCCGAACGCCGACTGGATGACGGTGAAGATGATGATCACCGACCACTGCGAGTTCGATAGGCCCACCGCCTGCGCCATCGTGAACAGCGGGTAGATCAAGGCCTCCTGCGGCAGCATGTTCGCCAGCAGGAACAGCGCGACGATCCACAGCCGCCCCTTGATGCGGCCGATGCCGATCGCGTACGCGTTGAGCAGGGACAGCAGCGCCCCGCCGACCGCGACGAGGGCCGAGATGAAGACCGAGTTCCAGAGCTTGACGGGGAAGTCGGTGCGCTCCCAGAAGCCCACCACGCCGTCGAGGTACAGCGCCGACGGCAGGGACAGCGGGCCGTTCGCCGCGTAGTCCTGCGGCGACTTGAACGCGTTGAGCAGCATGATGCCGAACGGCGCCAGGACGGCGAGGCCCACCAGCACGGCGGCGGCCAGCACGAGCCAGCGGGCGGCCCCGCGGCGGTACCGGGAGTCGATCCCGGTGGATCGAAGATCTGCGGCGACGGTCATCTCAGACCCCCTCCCTCTCACGCCGCTCGGCCCGGTTCTGCAGGCCGAGGATGACCAGCGCCACGACGACGATCACGAGCGTCAGCACGGTCGCGATGGCCGACCCGTAGCCGACCTGGGACTTGTCGAAGAAGCTGAGGTACGAGTAGTAGCTGGGCACGAGCGTCGAGCTCTCCGGGCCGCCCCGCGTCAGCACGTAGATCGGCCCGAACACCTTGAGCGCCGCGACGGTGCAGGTCAGCGTGACGACGAACGTCTCGGGGCGGATCTGCGGCACCGTGATCGCCCGGAACCGGTCCCACCAGCCCGCGCCGTCCAGCTCGGCCGCCTCGTACAGCTCGGGGTCGACGCGCTGCAGCGCCGCCATGAAGATGACCACCGGGTAGCCCATCTGGACCCAGATGAGCACGAGCATCACCGAGGGCAGCGCGGTGTCCGGGTCGCCGAGCCAGTTCGGCGGCGTCTGCACGCCGAGCCCGCGCAGGATCACGTTGAGGGCGCCGGTCTGGGAGTTCAGGATCCAGTTCCACAGCACGCCCGCCACCGCCACGGGCAGGATCTGCGGCAGGTAGTACGTGGCCCGCAGCACCGACGCCACGCGCGGGCCGAAGCGCCGTCCGAGGTAGTCGAACAGCACGGCGGCCAGGACGAGCCCGAGCAGGGTGGGCACGAGCACCATCGCCACGATCATCGCGAGCGAGTTGCCGAACGACGTCCAGAACTTGTCGTCGCCCAGCAGGTCGACGTAGTTGCCCAGCCCGTACCAGCGCAGCGGCGCCATGCCGCCGCGCCACTTGAACAGGCTGAAGTACACGTTGGTCAGCAGCGGGTAGCCGATCACCACGCCGAACGCGACCGCCCCCGGCAGCAGGTAGGGCAGGTAGCCCACCCACTCCGGGCGGCGGCGCGCCCGGCGCGGCGCGCGCGGACGCTCGTCCGCCCGCGCGCGCCGCTCGGCCAGGACGGTGTCAGCCATCGAGCAGGTCGGCCTTGCCGTCCTCGTACGAGCCCTGGAGCCCGTCAAGCACCTCGTCCGGCGTCTTGGACCGGTTGACGAGGGACTGCAGCTCGCTCACCAGCACGTCGTAGTAGCCGGCCACCGGCCAGTCCGGGTAGTACGCGAGGCCGTCCTCGTCGAGGATCGCCTGGAAGTTCTCGGTCAGCTCGCGCGTGCGCTCGTCCTCGATCGCCGACGCGTCGCCCGCCACGGGCAGGCCGCCCTCGACCGCGAGCACGTCCTGCACCTCGGGACGCAGCGTGATGTCGATGAACTCCTCGGCGAGGCTCGGCGAGTCGGCGTTCGCCGGCACGACCCAGAGGTTGCCGGACGAGCCCGTGTGCAGCGTGTTGCCCGGGAAGTTGAACTGGCCCCAGTCCGCCTGCATCTCGGTGGCGAGGCGGCCGAACCACCACGAGCCGCTGACCATGATCGGGTAGGTGCCGTCGATGAACGACACCCCCATGTCCTCCGCCGTCAGCGCCGCCGAGTCGGCGGCGATGTAGCCCTTGTCGATCCACTCGTCGAGCGTCTCGGTGGCCTGCGTCATGGCGTCGTCGTGGAAGTCGACGTCGTTCGCGAAGAGCTGGTAGTCGTCCACGAGGGCGCGGTCGCCGTGGGCGAGCACGAGCTCGTACCAGAGCTGGCCCAGGGGGTACTCCGCGCCGGCCTCGGCCAGGGGCGTCACGCCCTCGGCCTTGAAGGCGGCCAGGACGTCCTCGAGCTCGTCGAGCGTCGTGGGGACCTCGAGACCGAGGTCGGCGAACATGTCCTTGTTGTAGTAGACGCCGACGAACTCGCCGTAGTTGGGAACCCCGTACCAGTCGCCGGAGCCCATGAGGCCCTGCTCGTCGTACCGGGCCGTCGTCGCGAGCGACCCGGGCAGCTTCTCGGCCCAGCCGCGCTCCTCCGCGGCGTCCGTGAGCGGCGCCAGCAGGCCCTGGGCGGCGAGCTGGCCCGCCGTCGCGTTGCCCTTGTTGAACTCCATGACGTCGGGCACGTCGTCGCCCGTCAGCACGATCTTGGCGTTCTTCTGGATCTGCTCGAACGTCTGCTTCTCGACGTCGACCGTGACGTCCGGGTGCTCCTCCTCGAAGATCTCGATGGCCTTGGCCCAGGCCTTGCCCATCGCCGAGTCCTCGTTCTCGTAGTGCCAGATCGTCAGCGTGCTGTCGTCCGTGTCCCCACCGCCGGCGCTCTGGCCCGTGCAGCCGGTCAGGGCAAGTGCCCCGGCCAGGGCGGCCGCCGTGACGGCCGCTGTCCCGTGGTGCTTCATCGCATCTCCTTGGTTCTCGTCCCCGACGGCAGTTGTCGAAGCGGTTCAACACGCTAGCCCGTTGGTAATCCTCGTGTCCAGCCGCATTCTCAGGCTGATCGTGAGACCCGGTGTCGTAGCGCTTGCTCAACATGAGGCACACTGCTCCTGACAGGAGGAGCACCATGACAACGATCGACGACGTCGCCAAGGCCGCGGGGGTCTCGGCCTCGACCGTCTCCTACGTGCTGTCGGGCAAGCGGACCATCTCCGCGCCGACGCGCGCCCGGGTGGAGCGGGCCATCGAGAAGCTCGGCTACCGGCCGCACGCCGGGGCCCGCGCGCTCGCGTCGGCGCGCACCGCCGTCATCGCCCTCATGGTGCCCCTGCGGGTCGGCGTGAACGTGCCCGTCATCATGCAGTTCGTCGCGGGCGTGGTCACCCGGGCCCGCGACTTCGAGCACGACGTGCTGCTCCTGACCCAGGACGACGTCAGCGGGCTGGACCGCGTCACCAGCGGCTCCATGGTGGACGCGCTGGTCATGATGGACATCGAGGCCGACGACCCGCGCGTCCCGCTGGTCGCCGCCGCCAAGCAGCCCACCGTGCTCATCGGGCTGCCGCAGGACCCGGAGGGCCTGAGCTGCGTGGACCTCGACTTCGAGGCCGCGGGCAGGGTCGCGGTGCGGCACCTCGTCGGCACCGGACACACCGACCTCGCCCTCATCGGGTCACCGCCCGAGGTGCTGCGACGGCACACGTCCTACGCCGAGCGGCTCATGCGCGGGCTGCGCGACCAGGCCGCCGGCTCCGGCGCGGCCGTCACGGTCGAGGCGTGCGACTCGACGCCGTCCGGCGCGGTGCAGGCCGTCGACACCCTGCTGGACACGGCCCCGGACACCACCGGCGTCATCGTGCACAACGAGGCGGCCCTCCCCCACGTGCTCGCGCGGCTGGCCGAGCGCGGCCGGGTGCCCGGTACCGACGTGTCCGTCGTCGCCGTGTGCCCCACCGACGTCGCGCTCGCCCAGCGCATCCCGATGACGAGCATCGACCTGCCGGCCGAGGACATCGGCAAGGTGGCGGTCGACATGGTGATGGCGCGGCTCGGCGGCGACCAGCCGTCCGAGACGCGCCTGCTCGCGCCGGTGCTCACCGAGCGCGCGAGCTCGGCGCCCGGGCCGGCGGCCCGCTAGGCGTTCGCCGCGCCGACGTGCGCGGCTCTCGCGTGCTCCCGGTCGAGGATCGCGTAGACCACCTCGGTGGACCACACCCCGTCGCGCAGGTCGCTCTCCACCAGGCGCGCCTCCTGGCGCATCCCGAGCCGCTGCGCCACGCGGATCGACGCCGCGTTCTCCTCGTCGATGCGGGCGAACACGCGGTGGAAGCCGTACACGCCGAACGCCAGCGCGAGCGTCGCACGAGCAGCCTCCGTCGCCAGCCCCCTGCCCCCGGCGTCCGGGCGCACGGCGTAACCGAGCTCGGCCTGCCGCGGCCCCTGGGCGCGCTTGAGCATCGTCTCGCCCACGACGACGCCGTCGACCTCGACGGCCAGCACGAGCACGTCACCCGCGTCCGCGAACGGCGCGCTCGCCCAAGCCCGCAGCTTCTGCTCGGCCGCGGCCCGGTCCCAGGGCTGCTGGTACATGAACCGCACGACGTCGGCCCGCGAGCGCCAGGCGAGGAAGGCCTCGGCATCGGCGGCCGTCACGGGGCGCAGCCGGAGCCGGCCGGTGGTCACGGGCCAGACAGGTCCGGGGGCGGGACCGGAGGGTGTGGAGGGCACGCTCCGACCGTAGCGCCCGGTTCCCGGCGTGCCACCCGAATTGCGTGATCCGGGCGAGGCGGAGATTGCGCGCTGTGAAACGCCGGGTGAAGTGGGCCTCAGCGGCCCTCGTACGGCACGCTCTCCCACCCGGGCGGCACGTCGCGGGGCCGCCAGGAGGGGTCGGGAGTCCAGTCCGCCCAGGCCTTGTCCCACCAGAGGTCGCCGGCGTCGAGCAGGCGGGCGATCCGTGCGCCCTCCGCGCGGATCGCGTCCATCCGGCCGGGGTAGCGGGCCGGGCCGGTCTCCTCGAACTCGACGACGTCCTTGAACTCGTAGGTCTCGGCGTCGGCGGCCCACCAGACGTCGAGCTCGTGGTCGAGGGTGTCGAACCCGATGGCCGTGCGCCGCGGCGCGTCCTCGAGGTTGAGGTACCAGCCCTGGAAGGTGCGCTCGGGGCCGGACCAGAACAGGAAGAGCGAGTGCTCCACCCCGGTCCAGTGCAGCTCGAGGCGACCGTGGCCACGCCACGCGGTGGAGCCGGCGAGCTTCCAGGGGTGCTCGCCGACCGGGAACGTCCCCGAGGCGGGATAGGCCAGCGGCGTGCCGCCCGGCGTGTAGGTGACGAGCAGGTCGCCGTCGTCCTGGACGCAGACCTGCGGGATGGCGATCCACGGCTCGCCGCGCATGATCTCGCGGCGCACGACGGTCTGGCCGGGCCGGAGCACGGGACCGCTCATGCGGCCACCCCCGCCACGTCGAGCCCGTGCCGCAGCACGCGCACCGGGCGAAGGTCCGTGTCGGTGACGAGCACGTCCGCGCGGGCGCCGTCGACCAGCGCGCCGACCTGCCCGGTGAGGCCGAGCACGCGGGCCGGGACGGCGGTCGCGGAGCGCACGGCGTCGACCAGGGGGACGCCGGCGGCCACGGCGTGCCGCACGACGTCGACGAGGTGGGCGGTGCCGCCCGCGATCGCGCCGTCGTCGGCGGGGGCCGACGGGTCGTCGGGAACGATGCGGGCCACCCCTGCGCGGACGGAGACCGACATCGGCCCCAGCTCGTAGCGGCCGTCGGCGACGCCCGCCGCGGCCATCGCGTCGGTCACGAGGGCGACGTTGTCGGCGCCGACCGTCTCGAACACGGTACGCACGGTCGCCGGGTCGAGGTGCACGCCGTCGCCGATGAGCTCGACCACCAGGTCGCCCCGTGCGGCGGCCGCGAGGCAGGCCGCGATCGGTCCGGGCGCCCGGTGGTGCAAGGGACGCATCCCGTTGAACAGGTGCGTCGCCGTCATCCGCCCCGCCGTGCCGCCCGACGCCGTGCCGCCCGACGCGGCCAGGGCCTGCGTGACCTGCGCGATCAGCTCCTCTGCCTGCTCGGTGCTGCCGTCGGTGTGCCCGAGGGAGGGCAGCACGCCGAGCTCGACCAGCGCCTGCGCCACGCCGCCCGCGCCGGTGACGCCGGGGACCTCCGGCGCGACGGTCATGGTACGCAGCCATCCCCGCGCCGCCGCGGCCAGCTCCTTGACCAGCTCCACACTGCCTTCTTGCAGGTCAGCGGGGTTGTGGGCGCCGCGGCGGCGGTGCGAGAGGAACGGGCCCTCCGCGTGCAGGCCCTCGATCTCGCCCGCGTCCGCGAGGTCGGCGAGCACGGCCGCGCGCTCCAGCAGCACGGCGGGCTGTGCGGTGACCAGCGACGCGAGCAGCGCCGTCGTGCCGTGGCGGCGGTGCTCCAGCACGCCGGGAAGTGCCGCCTCGGGCGTGGTGGCGTCGGGGAACGAGGCGCCCCCGCCGCCGTGGTTGTGGAGGTCGACGAGCCCGGGCAGCACGTACGCGTCCGGCGCGGCGGGCGTGCGCGCGACGTCGGCCCCGAAGCCCGCGTCCGCGGCGTCCTGCGCTGCCCCCGCGAAGACGACCCGGTCGCCCGACACGACGACGACGCCGTCGTCCACCAGAGCCGATGCCTGAACCAACCGCCCGCGCACGACGACGACTTCACTCATGCGGACATCCTGCCATCGGTCGTCGCGTGCCCCGGCAGCGGCCACTCACCTTCGAACCCGACGTCTCTCGGCTTTGGCTGCCCCGAGAGCCGAGAAACGTCGGGTTCGAAGCCGATGATGCGGGGCGGACCTAGAAGAGCCGGGACTCCGGGTCGTCGACGCCGCGCATGGCGTCGTAGTCGAGCAGGAGGGTGGCGATGCCGCGGTCCTTGGCCAGGACGCGGGCCTGCGGCTTGATCTCCTGCGCCGCGTAGATACCACGCACCGGCGCCAGCAGCGGGTCGCGGTTGAGCAGGTCGAGGTAGCGCGTGAGCTGCTCGACGCCGTCGATGTCGCCGCGGCGCTTGATCTCCACCGCGACGGTGGCGCCGGTCGCGTCGCGCGCCAGGATGTCCACGGGACCGATCGCCGTGGGGTACTCACGGCGCACGAGCGTGTGTCCCTCCCCCAGCAGCGCGATCTGCTCGGCGAGCAGCTCCTGGAGGTGCGCCTCGACGCCGTCCTTCACGAGGCCGGGGTCGATGCCCAGGTCGTGCGACGAGTCGTGGTGCACCGTGAACAGCTCGACCTCGAGCCGGTCGTCCGACTTCGCGTGCTGGACCGTCCAGACCTCGGTGACGCCGCGCTCGGCGGCCTCGTCCGACGGCGCCCGCACGGCCAGCGTGCACGGCGGGCTCATCCAGTTCAGCGGCTTGTACGAGCCGCCGTCGGAGTGGATGAGCACGCTGCCGTCGGCCTTGACCACGAGCAGCCGCGTGGCGCGCGGCAGCATGGCGGTGAGACGTCCGGTGTACAGAGCAGAGCAGTCGGCGACGACCAGCCGCATCAGAGAACCAGATCCTGTCGTCCGGGTGGGGCGGCCTCGAGCCAGGAGGCGAGGCCGAAGTAGTCGCCGGCGGCGAGGTCGAGCTCGAAGTCGAGCCCGTCGTACCGGCACTGGACGAGGTAGTGGTCGCCCTGACCACGCTCGTCCGGGTCCAGCGGGGTGCGGCCCGTGACGGTCAGCCGCTCGCGGTACCACGTGCGGGCCGGACGGGGTGACAGCGACCAGCACCGCCACCACTCGATCCGGCCCACCGCGTACTGCGCGATGCCCGGCGTCCAGGACCCCTCGGGGTTACCGGTCGGCCGGGCGTTGCAGCTGAACGAGCCCACCCTGCGGGAGAGCGCGCGCAGGCGGGAGATGCCCGCCGCGAGCACGAGCGCGAGCGCGCCGAGCACCGCAATCGCGATCCATATGACGCCCGGCACCCGCGTCCTCCCTCAGACCAGGGAGATCTCGTCGACCACGAGGGTGACGAGGTTGTTGTCGACGGACATGAAACCGCCGGTGACCTGGGCCTCCAGGGCCGGACCCGACGCCGTGTCCACCGTGATCGTGCCCGGGCGGAGCACAGCCAGCAGCGGCGTGTGGTTCGCCAGGATGCCGACCTGGCCGTCCGCCGACGGCGCGCTCACCTGCGTCGCCGCACCGCTCCAGACCTTACGGTCGCGGGACACGAGGTCCACGCTCAGCTCTGCCACGAGAGCTCCTTCCGATGTCGCTGCGTGATGCCGCCCCTACCGGTCGGCCTGATTGTGGCACGACCGGCGGGGCGGCATCACGCCCGGGGATGTCCGAGGCTCAGGCCCCGTACTCCTTCTGGATACGGGCCCAGTTCTCCTCGAGCATCTCGAGGCCACCGATGTTGTAGAACGCCTGCTCGGCGATGTGGTCGAACTCGCCGTCCGCGATCTTCTTGAACGCCTCGATGGTCTCCGACAGAGGCACCGTGGAGCCCACCACACCCGTGAACTTCTCGGCCATGTAGGTGTTCTGCGAGAGGAACTGCTCGATGCGGCGCGCACGCGCGACGACCGTCTTGTCCTCCTCCGAGAGCTCGTCCACACCGAGGATCGCGATGATGTCCTGCAGCTCCTTGTTGCGCTGCAGGATCGACTTCACGCGGGTCGCGACGTCGTAGTGCTCCTGGCCCACGTAGCGCGGGTCGAGGATGCGGGACGTCGAGGCCAGCGGGTCGATCGCGGGGTACAGGCCCTTCGACGCGATCTCGCGCGAGAGCTCGGTCGTGGCGTCCAGGTGGGCGAACGTCGTGGCCGGTGCCGGGTCGGTGTAGTCGTCGGCCGGCACGTAGATCGCCTGCAGCGAGGTGATGGAGTGACCACGCGTCGAGGTGATGCGCTCCTGGAGGAGGCCCATCTCGTCGGCCAGGTTCGGCTGGTAGCCCACGGCCGAGGGCATGCGGCCCAGCAGCGTGGAGACCTCGGAGCCGGCCTGCGTGAAGCGGAAGATGTTGTCGATGAACAGGAGCACGTCCTGCTGCTGCACGTCGCGGAAGTACTCCGCCATCGTCAGCGCCGACAGGGCGACGCGCAGACGCGTCCCCGGCGGCTCGTCCATCTGGCCGAACACGAGCGCCGTCTTGTCGAAGACGCCCGCCTCCTCCATCTCACCGATCAGGTCGTTGCCCTCACGGGTGCGCTCGCCGACACCGGCGAACACCGACACACCACCGTGGTCCTGGGCGACGCGCTGGATCATCTCCTGGATGAGGACCGTCTTGCCGACGCCCGCACCACCGAAGAGACCGATCTTGCCACCCTGCACGTACGGGGTGAGCAGGTCGATCGACTTGATGCCCGTCTCGAACATCTGGGTCTTCGACTCGAGCTGGTCGAAGGCCGGGGGCTTGCGGTGGATCGGCCAGCGCTCGTTGACCTCGAACCGCTCGCCCTCGGCGAGGTTGAGCACGTCACCCGTGACGTTGAAGACCTTGCCCTTGGTGATGTCGCCGACGGGCACGGTGATGGGCGCACCCGTGTCGGTCACCACGGCACCGCGGACCAGGCCGTCGGTCGGCTTGAGCGCGATGGCGCGCACCAGGGAGTCGCCCAGGTGCTGCTCGACCTCGAGGGTCAGGGTGAAGGAGTCCGTGCCCTCGCCCGAGAGGTCGATCTCGGTGGTGAGCGCGTTGTAGATGTCGGGGATCGCGTCCTCGGGGAACTCGATGTCCACGACGGGGCCGATCACGCGAGCGACCCGGCCGGTCGCCGGCCCGCTCGTGTGGTCGACCGTGGCTTCCACGGTGGTGGCGGTCATACTTGCCTCGCTTCGGTGGGCCGGAGGGTCCTCCGGCGGGGAGTCTGTTGTCTGTTCAGGACGCCAGGGCGTCGGCACCGGAGACGATCTCGCTGATCTCCTGGGTGATGTCCGCCTGACGGGCCTGGTTGGCCAGTCGGGTGTACGTGCGGATCAGGTCCTCGGCGTTGTCCGTCGCCGTGTGCATCGCGCGCTGCCGGGCCGCGAGCTCGGACGCCGCCGCGTCGAGCAGGACGGCGTAGATCCGCTGCTCCACGTAGCGCGGCAGGAGCGAGTCCAGCACGGCCTCGGGCGAGGGCTCGAAGTCGTACAGCGGCAGGGCCTCGTTCTCCTCCGCCTCCGACACGCCCTCGACGACCTCGAGCGGCAGCATGCGCACCACGTGCGGGCGCTGCGTGACCATGTTGACGAACTGCGTCGACACCACGTGCAGCTCCGAGACGCCGTCCTCGTCCTCCGTGAGGAGGAACTTCTCGAGCAGCGCCTGAGCGATCTCCTCCGCCGTCTCCGGCGTCGGGCGCTCCGAGCCGTACACCCAGGTGCGAACCATGTCGCGGCCGCGGAAGGTGTAGTACGACACCGCACGACGGCCGGCGACGTAGAGGAGAACCTCCTTGCCCTCGGCCTCGAGCTGCTGGGTGAGCCGCTCGGCCTCACGCACGATCGACGCAGGGTACGAGCCCGCCATGCCGCGGTCCGACGAGACCACGAGGACGGCGGCGCGGTTGCCGCCCTCCTCCTGCGTCAGCGGGTGGTCGATGTTCGTGTGGGTCGCCACGGCCGAGACCGCACGCGTGATGGCCTGCGCGTAGGGAGCCGCCGCCGCCGTCTTCGCACGGGCCTTGCCGATGCGGGACGCCGCGATGAGCTCCTGGGCACGGAACATCTTCTTCAGCGACTGCGTCGACCTGATCCGTGCCTTGTAGACGCGCTGGGATCCACCGGCCATGGGTCAGGCCTTCTTCTTGACGACGATCTGTTCCTGCGCGACGTCGACCGGCCCGTCGTCGACCGCACCGCCGACCAGCGGCGTGCCGTCACCCTTCTGGAAGCCCGCGCGGAAGTCGTCGACGGCGGAGGCGAGCGCCTCCTCCGTGTCGGACTCCAGCTTGCCGGACTCCCGGATCGTCGACAGGACGTCGCTCTTGCGGCGCAGGTGGTCCAGCAGCTCCGACTCGAACCGCTTGACGTCCTCGACCGCGACGTCGTCCAGCTTGCCCTTCGTGCCGGCCCAGACGACGGCGACCTGGTCCTCGACCGCGTACGGCGTGTACTGCGGCTGCTTGAGCAGCTCGGTCAGCACGGCGCCGCGCTGCAGCTGCGCGCGGGACGCGGCGTCGAGGTCGGACGCGAACATCGCGAACGCCTCGAGCGAGCGGTACTGCGCGAGCTCCAGCTTCAGCGTGCCGGAGACCTTCTTCATCGCCTTGATCTGCGCGTCACCGCCGACGCGGGACACGGAGATACCGACGTCCACGGCGGGGCGCTGGTCGGCGTTGAACAGGTCGGACTGGAGGAAGATCTGGCCGTCCGTGATGGAGATGACGTTCGTCGGGATGTACGCCGACACGTCGTTCGCCTTGGTCTCGATGATCGGCAGACCGGTCATCGAACCGGCGCCCAGGTCGTCGCTCAGCTTGGCGCAACGCTCCAGGAGGCGGGAGTGCAGGTAGAAGACGTCACCCGGGTAGGCCTCGCGCCCCGGCGGGCGGCGCAGCAGCAGCGACACGGCGCGGTACGCCTCGGCCTGCTTCGACAGGTCGTCGAAGATGATCAGGACGTGCTTGCCCGAGTACATCCAGTGCTGGCCGATGGCCGAGCCGGTGTAGGGGGCCAGGTACTTGAAGCCGGCGGGGTCGGACGCGGGAGCCGCGACGATGGTCGTGTACTCCAGGGCGCCGGCCTCCTCGAGCGCGCCACGCACCGAGGCGATGGTCGAGCCCTTCTGGCCGACGGCGACGTAGATGCAGCGGACCTGCTTGGTGGGGTCGCCGCTCTCCCAGTTCGCCTTCTGGTTGATGATGGTGTCGACCGCGATCGCCGTCTTGCCGGTCTGGCGGTCGCCGATGATCAGCTGGCGCTGACCGCGGCCGATCGGGATCATCGAGTCGATCGCCTTGATGCCGGTCTGCAGCGGCTCGTGCACGGACTTGCGCTGCATGACGCCGGGCGCCTGGAGCTCGAGGGCACGGGTGCCCTCGGTCTCGATCGCACCGAGGCCGTCGACGGGGTTGCCCAGGGGGTCGACCACGCGACCGAGGTAGCCCTCGCCCACGGGCACCGAGAGCACGTCACCCGTGCGGCGGACCTCCTGGCCCTCCTCGATGCCGGTGAACTCGCCGAGGACGACGACACCGATCTCGCGGACGTCCAGGTTCTGCGCGAGGCCGAGCGTGCCGTCCTCGAAGCGCAGCAGCTCGTTGGCCATCACGCCCGGGAGGCCCTCGACGCGGGCGATGCCGTCCGCGGCGTACGCGACGCGGCCCACCTCCTCGGTGGCAGCTTCCTGGGGCTCGTAGGCCTTCACGAAGCTGTCCAGTGCGGCCCGGACCTCGTCCGGCCGGATCGTCAGCTCAGCCATTGCTCTTCTCCTGTCGTGGCCGCGAGAGCCGCGGCGGAAGGTTCTTGTTCACGTTTTCAGCCGGCCAGACGACGCGAGGCGTCAGCAAGGCGCGACAGGACGGTGGAGTCGACGACGTCCGCGCCGACCTGGATGCGCAGGCCCCCGACGATGGCGGGGTCCACGGTGACGTTCAGCTGGACGGACCTGCCGTACGAGCGCTCGAGGATCGCCGCGAGGCGGTCCTGCTGCGCACGCGTCAGCACGGTCGCGCTGGTCACGGTGGCCACGAGACGCGAGCGGCGCTCGGCCGCGATCTCGCCGAACCAGCCGAGCGTCTGCACGAAGCGCCGGCCGCGCAGCGAGGCTGTCGCACGCCGGGCCAGGCTCAGGGTCACCTCGTCCGCCTTGCCGGCGACCAGCGCGTCCACCAGAGCCACGCGACGCTCCGGTGCCGTGGTGGCGTCGGAGAGCACCTGCTTGGCCTCCCGCTGCCCGTCGAGCGACCGGCTGATCCGGAACAGCTCGTCCTCCACGGTCTCGAGCGCCCCGCGCGCCTCGGCGGACGCCAGCACGGCGTCGACGCCGAGGCGCTCGATCGCGTCGGCCAGGTCCGACTCGTCCGCCCAGCGGGAGCGGACCAGGCCGGAGACCAGGTCGACGACACGCTCGTCGAAGCCGCCCAGCAGGCTCGCCACCAGGCCGGCCTTGGCGTCGCCGTCGCGCGAGGGGTCGGCGAGCGAGCGGCGCAGCGCCGCCGAGTCGTCCAGCGCCGACACCACGGTGAGCAGCTGCTCACCCAGCGTCAGCGCGTCCGCACCCGCGGCACGCAGCACCGGCTCGAAGCGCTCCTGCGCCGCCTTCAGCGATGCCCCGCTCGTTCCCCGCATCACGCCTCCTTGGTGCTTGCCACGGCCTGGCTCGCCTCGAGCTCGTCGAGGAAGCGGTCCACCACGCGCGACTGCCGGGCGGAGTCCTCGAGGGACTCGCCGACGATCTTGGACGCGAGCTCGGTCGCGAGCGACCCGACCTCGGTGCGCAGCGAGACCACGGCGGACTGCCGCTCGGCCTCGATCTGGCGGTGCGCGGTCTCGGTGATCCGCTCCGCCTCCTCGTTCGCCTTGGCGCGCAGCTCCTTGACGATGGCGGTGCCCTCGGCACGCGCCTCCTCACGGACCTGCGCGGCCTCCGCGCGGGCCTCGGCGAGCAGCTCCTGCTGCTTGGCCAGGGCCTCGTCGGCCTGCTTCTGCGCGGCGGCCGCCTTCTCGATGCCACCCTCGATGAGGGAGGCACGCTCGTCCAGCACCGCGTTCATGCGGGGCAGCACGAGCTTGTAGAACACGGCGGCGATGACCACGAGGATCACGGCCGACCAGAGCAGGTCGTACCCGGCGGGCAGGAACAGCTGGATGCCCGCGGGCTCCTCGTCTGCTGCCAGTACGGCGGCAGCGCCCGGGAGCGCAGCCATCACGCGGCGGGGAAGAGGAAGCCGGCGACCAGGCCGAGAAGCGCGAGCACCTCGACGAAGGCGACACCCAGGAACATGGTGGCGCGGAGCTGGCCGGCGACCTCGGGCTGGCGAGCCATGCCCTCGATGGTCTTGCCGATCAGGATGCCGAGACCGATACCCGGGCCGGTGGCCGCGAGGCCGTAGCCGACAGCGTTCAGGTTACCGGTGACCTCGGCGAGAGTGGTGACGTCCACTTGCGTCTTCCTTCCGTTGGGCGCCGGACCGGTGTGGTCCGGCGTCGCGTGGTGTGCGAAGGCGCTGGTGCGCCCGTCGCGGGTTTCCAGGTGAAGCTATGCAGCGCCGCCCGGAGGAGCGAGCACCGTCAGTGCTCCTCCTCCAGCGACATGTTGATGTAGACCGCGGCCAGCAGCGCGAAGATGTACGCCTGCAGGAACGCGACCAGGAGCTCGAACAGCGTCACGAAGATGCCGGCCGGGAGCGTGAGCACGCCGAACGCCATCAGGCCGCTGCCTGCCGAGTCGATCAGGAAGAACTGGGTCGCCGCGAAGCAGAGCACGAGCATGATGTGCCCGGCCACCATGTTGGCGACGAGTCGGACCGCGAGCGAGCCCGGCCGGATGATCACCAGCTGGAGCAGCTCGATCGGCGTCAGGATGAAGTAGATCGGCCACGGGACCCCGGGCGGGAACAGGTTCGCCTTGAGGTACCCGCCCAGACCGTGCTTGCGGATGCCGACGGCCCAGTAGGTGACGAACACCCAGAGCGCGAGCAGCAGCGGCACGCCGATGCGCGACGTCCCGGCCAGGTTCAGGCCGGGGATCACGCTCGTCACGTTGAACGCAAGGATGGTCAGGAAGATCGTCGTGAGCATCGGGACGAACCGCCGGGCGTTCTCCTTGCCCAGGATCTCCTCCGCGATCTGCACCCGGACGAAGCCGAGCAGGAACTCGACCCCCGCCTGGAAACGACCCGGCACCACCTTCGCCCGGCGCGCGGCGATCACGAAGACCGACAGCAGCACGAGCGTGGCGACGATGCGGATGATCCAGATGCGGTCGATCTGGAAGATGGTGCCCTCGAAGAGGATTCCCGACGGGAAGAAGTCGGCGATCGACGGCGTGTGGAAGCCGCCCTCACCCTCGTGGCCTCCAGCGGCGGCGAGGATGGCGGACGTCGCATACGTGGACAGAAGGACTCCCAGGTGGTCATTAGGCCCGGCGCGCATCACCGCAACGGGGCGGAACGGGCGCGCCATCGGGCCTGGCCGTCATGGATTCGTCGTAAGCCTAACCTATCCGCGGTGTGAATCTTGCCGCGGAACGGCATGGCGCGGCCCCTTGTGACTTATTGCGCAACCTCGCGGCGACCCTGCGGACGCCCGTGCGGCGCGCCTCAGGATCCCGCATCCGGATCGACATACGTGATCCGGGCATTGCGGACAGCGCGGTAGTCGAGCAGGGCGGACCCGACGGCGCCCAGCAGGAGCACGACGAACAGCACCACGCGGTCGAAGAAGTCGAACTGCGTGATCACCGCCATGACGACGATCAGCACGACCATCTTGGCGATCCAGCCGCCCATGACGACGGCGCCCATCGTGACGGCGCCCTTGCCGACCGTCCACAGCATCGACAGCACGGTGGCGCCGCAGAAGAACGCGGCCAGCGCCGCGCCGATCAGCGCGCCCCACAGGCCCGGCACGCCGGCGATCAGCAGCCCCGCCGCCGAGCCGAGGACGGCGAGGCCTGCCACCAGGACGAGGCTGTCCCGCAGGGCGGTGCGCAGCATCGCCTGCTCCGCTCCGCGCGCGGCGTGGGGGGCGGGGGGTACCTGCTCGGTCATTCGACGGTCTCCTTGGGGGTGGGTGCGCTCTGCACGGTCACGGGCTCGCCGGGCGCCGACAGCTCGACGGCCTGCTCGACGGCGACGGCGGGCACCTGGCCCGACAGCGCGACGTCGTCGTCGAGGAAGCGGCCGCGGTGGCGCAGCGGGCCGAGAGTGGCCAGCAGCGAGAGCACGGCGAACACCCCGGTCCAGACGAGCACGACCTCCCAGTCCCAGACCACCAGGGCCGCGGCGCTGAACGCGAACACCGCGGTCCAGACGTAGAGGATCACCACGGCGCGACGGTGCGAGTGGCCGAGGGCCATCATCCGGTGGTGCAGGTGCATGCGGTCGGGGGCCATCGGTGACTTGCCGGCCGCGAGCCGCCGGACGACGGCCAGCCCCATGTCCAGCAGCGGGAGCATGAGCACCGCGACGGGCAGCAGCAGGGTGATGAAGGCGGGCAGCGACTGGGCCCCCGTCATGACGTCCGGCTGCACGTTGCCGGTCACGGTGATCGCCGCACCGGCGAACACCAGACCGATGAGCATCGACCCGGCGTCGCCCATGAAGATGCGCGACGGGAAGAAGTTGTGCGGCAGGAAGCCGACGCAGACGCCCACGAGGGCGGCGAGCACCAGCGAGGCGAGGCTCGCGTAGTCGTCCGGCGTCGCCTCGGCGGTCAGCCGGTAGGTGTAGAGGAAGAACGCGCTGCCGCCGATGGCGATGAGGCCGGCGGCCAGGCCGTCGAGCCCGTCGACGAAGTTCACGGCGTTCATCGCGACCACGACGACGAGGACGGTCGCGACGAGCGACATCCGCGACGACGGGATCGTCGTGCCCGCGATCGGCAGCGTGATGAGCTGGACGCCCTGCAGGGCCATGAAACCCGCGGCGAGCACCTGGCCCGCGAGCTTGGTGACCCAGTCGAGGTCCCACTTGTCGTCGGCCCAGCCCAGCGCGCACACGATCGCGGCCCCGCCGACGATGCCCCACACCTGCGACACCTCGCCCGGCTCGAACACGCCGGACAGGAACGGCATCTGCGATGCCAGCAGCACCGCGACGACGAGCCCGATCAGCATGGCGAGGCCGCCGAGCCGCGGCGTCGGGACGAGGTGCACGTCGCGGGCGCGCACCGCGGAGATGGCGGAGGTCTTCAGGGCCACCCAGCGGGCGAAGGGCGTGGTCAGGAACGTGACCGCGGCGGCCACGAGCATCAGGAGCAGGTACACCCTCACTCGTCGTCCTCCGGGTCACCCGCCGCGGGCCCGGTCTGCTCGGCGGGCTGCTCGGCCATCCGGCCGGCGGGCGGGTCGTCGAGGCCCTCGACGTCGGCGACGCGGCGCAGCTCCTCGAGCGGGACGGCGCCCTCGCGCACGACCCGCAGCGCCGGGCCCGTGGCGTCGACGATCGTCGAGGCGACGCCGCCCGGTGCCTGACCGCCGTCCAGGTAGATCGCCACCGACTCGCCGAGCTGGCGCCGTGCGTCGGCGACGTCCTGCGCCGCCGGGCTGCCGGACCTGTTCGCGCTCGAGACCGCGAGCGGGCCGGTCCGCTTGAGCAGCGCGAGCGCGGCCGGGTGGTCCGGCATGCGCAGCGCGACGGTGCCACCGGTGTCGCCGAGGTCCCACTGCAGCGACGGCTGCGCGCGCAGGATCACGGTGAACCCACCCGGCCAGAACTCCTCGACGAGCCGGCGGGCGTCCTCCGGCACGTCGGTGGCCAGTCCGTCGAGCGTGGCGACGTCGCCCACCAGGACCGGCGGCGGCATCTGGCGCCCGCGGCCCTTGGCCGCGAGCAGCGCCGCGACGGCCTCCTTGTCGAAGGCGTCGGCGCCGATGCCGTACACGGTGTCGGTGGGCAGCACCACGAGCCCGCCACGGGAGATCGCATTCACCGCCTCGTCGATCGCGGGGCCCCAGGTCTGGGGGTCGGTGGCGTCGAGCACAGGCTGCACAGGCACACTCACGCGGACCAGTCTTTCACGCTTCGGGCCCTCGGCGGCGCGCGACGACCATCCGGGGCCTTCCCGTGAGGTCGGTGCGGGTCTCCGGCCCGGCGAAGACGGGCAGGCCGTCCTCGTCCCGCACCGCCGCGACCATCGCGCGGGCCGCCGCCGCCTGCACCTCGGCGTGCTCCATGACGTAGAGACCGCCCGCCCGCAGCAGGCGCGCGGCCGCGGCGGTGACGCCCCGCGGCACCTCGAGCCCGTCGGGGCCCAGACCGTACAGCGCGACGGCGGGGTCGTGCCCGGCGACCTCCGGATCGGTCGGCACGGCGTCCGGCGGGACGTACGGCGGGTTGGAGACCACGACGTCGGCCGTCCCGTCGAGGTCGCGCAGCGCGGTGCGCGCGTCGCCCCGGACGAGGTGGACGACGGGCGCGGGGGCGCCGTCGCTCACGGCCGTCACGTTGCGCTCCGCCCACGCGTGCGCGTCCCGGTCGAGCTCCACGGCGTGCACGCGCGCGCGCGGCACCTCGGTCGCCACGGCGAGCGCGATCGCGCCCGACCCGGTGCACAGGTCCACGACGACCGCACCGGCGTCGTCCCGTGCGGCGGCGACCCGCACCGCCTCGTCGACGGCGACCTGCGCCACCTGCTCGGTCTCCGGGCGCGGCACGAACACGCCCGGACCCACCGCGAGCTCGAGGTGCCGGAAGGCGGCACGGCCGGTGAGGTGCTGCAGCGGCTCGCGCGCGGCGCGGCGAGCCACCAGGGCCTCGAACACGCGCACCGCCTCGGGCGGCACGTCGTGCCCGAGCAGCGTCCGCCGGAGCAGCTCGGAGCGGTCGACGCCGAGCACGTGGGCGAGCAGCGTCTCGGCGTCGGGCCGCGGCGACGGCACGCCCCCGGTCGCGAGCTCGGCCTGGGCCCGCGCGAGCAGCGGCGTCGCGGCCGTGCCGCGTGCGGGCCCCTCAGGCACCGGATGCGTCGGCGAGGCGCGCGGCCTCGTCGGCCTCGATCGCGGACCGCACCACCGGGCCGAGGTCGCCGTCGAGCACCTGGTCCAGGTTGTAGGCCTTGTAGCCGGTGCGGTGGTCCGCGATCCGGTTCTCCGGGAAGTTGTACGTCCGGATGCGCTCGGACCGGTCGACGGTGCGCACCTGGGACCGGCGCAGCTCGGCGTTCTCCGCGGCGGCGGCCTCCTGCTGCGCCGCCAGGAGGCGGGCGCGGAGCACGCGCATCGCCTGCTCGCGGTTCTGCAGCTGCGACTTCTCGTTCTGCATCGAGACGACGATGCCGGTGGGCAGGTGCGTGATCCGCACGGCCGAGTCCGTCGTGTTGACCGACTGCCCGCCGGGGCCCGACGAGCGGTAGACGTCGATCCGCAGGTCATTCGGGTCGATCTGCAGCTCACCCGGGTCGTCGACCTCGGGGAAGACCAGCACGCCCGCCGCCGACGTGTGGATGCGGCCCTGCGACTCCGTGACGGGCACGCGCTGCACGCGGTGCACGCCGCCCTCGTACTTGAGGCTGTGCCAGACGCCGTCCTCGGGGCCCTGCACGTCGCGTGCCTTCACGGCGACCTGCACGTCCTTGTAGCCGCCGAGGTCCGACTCCGTGGCCTCGAGGAGCTGCGTCGACCAGCCGCGCTGCTCGGCGTAGCGCAGGTACATGCGTAGCAGGTCGCCGGCGAAGAGCGCCGACTCCTCGCCGCCCTCGCCCGCCTTGATCTCGAGGATGACGTCGCGGCCGTCGTCCGGGTCGCGCGGGACGAGCACGCGGCGCAGCTTCTCCTCCGCGGCCGCCTCCGCCTCGCGCAGGACCGGGAGCTCCTCGGCGAACGACGCGTCCTCCGCGGCCAGCTCCGCGGCGGCCTCGGCGTCGTCGTGCGCCTGCTGCCAGGCGCGGTACGCGCCGACCACCTGGTTGAGCTCGGCGTACCGGCGGCCGAGGGTGCGGGCACGGCCCGCGTCGGCGTGCACGGCCGGGTCGGCCAGCGCCGCCTCGATCTCGGCGTGCTCGCTCAGCAGCGGCCCGACGGCGGCGAAGGCTTCGGTCACGGTTACTCCACAGGGCTGGGCAGGGACTGAGCGGGGGTCGGCCGGACAGACGACAGCGCCGGTGGTCCGTGCCCGACTGCCCCTGGAGAGGTTGTCGGGCCGGACCACCGGCGCTGCAGGGTCGCTACTTCTCGGCCTTCTTGCCGTAGCGCGCCTGGAACCGGGCCACGCGGCCGCCGGTGTCCATGATCTTCTGCTTGCCCGTGTAGAACGGGTGGCAGGCGCTGCAGACGTCGGCGCTGATCTTGCCGGACGTCTCGGTGCTGCGCGTGGTGAAGGTGTTACCGCAGGTGCAGGTGACCTGGGTGACGACGTACTCGGGGTGGATACCGGCCTTCATGATGCTCCTTGGTGTGATTGCCGCTGGGTCGCCCTACGGAAGCGCAGGCGCGTGAACCAGCGAGCCAGCCAGTCATTCTGCCACCGTGTCGCCCGGTCGGGCGACACGGCGGGGTGTGAGATGGGTCGGTCAGACCGTCTCGCCGACGTTCTCGTCCTCGGTGAGACCGCCCGGCGTCGTCTTCTGCACGTGCAGCAGGAACTCGACGTTGGACTTGGTCTTCTTGAGCTGGTTGAGCAGCAGCTCGGCGGCCTGCGTCTGGTCGAGCGCGCCCATGACGCGGCGCAGCTTGTAGACGATGGCGAGCTCGTCCTTCGACATGAGGATCTCCTCGCGCCGGGTGCTCGAGCCGTTGACGTCGATCGCCGGGAAGATGCGCTTCTCGGCCAGGGACCGCGACAGGCGCAGCTCCATGTTGCCGGTGCCCTTGAACTCCTCGAAGATCACCTCGTCCATCTTCGAGCCGGTCTCCACGAGAGCCGTCGCGAGGATGGTGAGCGAGCCGCCGTCCTCGATGTTGCGAGCGGCACCGAAGAACTTCTTGGGCGGGTAGAGCGCCGCGGCGTCCACACCACCGGACAGGATGCGGCCCGACGCCGGCGCGGCCAGGTTGTAGGCGCGCGACAGGCGGGTGATGCCGTCGAGCAGCACCACGACGTCCTGCCCCAGCTCCACGAGGCGCTTGGCGCGCTCGATCGCGAGCTCGGCGACCAGCGTGTGGTCGCCGGCGTGGCGGTCGAACGTGGAGGAGATGACCTCGCCCTTGACCGAGCGCTCGAAGTCGGTGACCTCCTCCGGGCGCTCGTCCACCAGCACGACCATGAGGTGGACCTCAGGGTTGTTGGTGGTGATCGCGTTGGCGATCTGCTGCATCATCAGCGTCTTGCCGGCCTTGGGCGGCGCGACGATGAGACCGCGCTGGCCCTTGCCGATCGGGGCGACGATGTCGATGACGCGCGGCGTCAGCTTCGTGGCCTCGGGGTTCTCCAGGCGGAGGCGCTCCTGCGGGTACAGCGGCGTCAGCTTGGTGAACTCGGGGCGCTCGCGCGCCTCCTCCGGCGTCATGCCGTTGACCGTGTCCAGGCGCACCAGGGCGTTGAACTTGTTGACCTTGGCGTTGCGGCCGGACTGCTGCTGCGGCGGCTCCTCGCCCTCGCGGGGCTGGCGCACGGCGCCCGTCACGGCGTCGCCGCGCCGCAGGCCGGCCTTCTTCACCTGGTTCAGCGACACGTAGACGTCGTTGCTGCCCGGCAGGTAGCCCGACGTCCGGACGAACGCGTAGTTGTCGAGGATGTCGAGGATGCCGGCGACGGGCAGGAGGACGTCGTCCTCGCGCAGGTCGACCTGCTCGAGGCTCGCGACGTCCGGGCCCTGGCGGCCGCGACCGCGCTTGCGGTCCCGGCCCCTGTCGCGACCGCGGCGACGGCGCGAGCCGCGCTCGTCGTCGGTGTCGTTGTTCCGGTCGGCGTTGCGGTCGTTGTTCCGGTCCGCGTTGCGGTCGTTGGTGTTGCGGTCCGCACCGCGCTCGGCGTTCCGCTCGCCCCGGGCGTTGCGGTCGTTGCCGCGCTCGCCGTTGCGCGAGCCCCGGGTGTTGCCCGACTGGCCACGGCCGTCGGAAGTCTTCTCGCCGTTCGCGTCGGCGGCACCCTGGCCGCGACCGGACCGGCGGCCCTGCTCACGCGGCGCCGCGACGGCCTCGGCCAGCTGGGCCAGGCGGGCGGCCTTCTCCGCCTCGGCGTTGGCGTCGGCGCGCACACCCGAGGTGGCGACCTCGGCGGCGGCGACCGGTGCCTCGGCACGGGCAGGGAGGTCGACGCCGTTCCTGTCGGCGCCGGACGTCTCGGCGGGCTTCTTCTCCGCGGTGGTGGCGGCACGGCCCGGACGCTTCGTCGCGCCGCCCGTCCTCTCGCGGATGGTCTCCACGAGGTCGCTCTTACGCATCCTGGAGGTGCCCTTCACGCCCAGGTCTCCGGCGAGGGCCTGGAGCTCGGCGAGGCGCATGCTGCTCAGCGCTCCGGCGGTACGGCCGGCTGCTTCCTGAGCGTTATCGGTGGTGTCTGTCACGAAGGACCCTTCCCCCTCGAACTGCGGCGTGACGCGTGATCGCGGGCCGCGGGATAGTGGGCGCCCGGCGCGGACGGCCGGAGCGCGGAAAACCTCGCATCAGTGGTACGACGACGACGGCTGACGGGGGCGATGTCTGCCTTCTCGTGAGATGCGGTGGCCGTGCGTGACGACCTGCAACGGGCACGGATGAGCGGCCGAGGTCCACTGGATCGAAACCCTGCCGGTCAGGCGGTGAGGAACCGAGGACGAACCGGGCTCTCGCCACCATGGCTCAGGACGTGAAATCCCGAAGGTTCACTGCATACTACCACCCCGCACTGCCCCAGATCATGGGCCGACACGGCCCGCTGTCGGTCGACCGGCTGCACCTGACGAGCCGGACGATAGCGCACCCGTGTTACGGGAAACTCTCCTGGCCCGCGCGCCGGCCAGGTCGATGCCGGGACTGAGCCTGCGCCACCCCGCCGCCCCGTCCACCAGGTCGGCCAGCACCTCGTCACGACGCGCGCGGTGCTCCGGTCCGGCGAGCACCAGGACGGTGGGCCCCGCACCCGAGACGGTCGCGGGCACGCCCGCCTCCCGCAGCGCGCGCAGGAGCTCGCTGGAGGCACCGAGGACGCCCGCGCGGTAGGACTGGTGCAACCGGTCCTCCGTCGCGTCGAACAGGAGCTCCGGCCGCCGGGCCAGGGCCTCGACGAGGAGCGCCGCCCGGCCGGCGGTGAACGCGGCGTCGCCGTGGGCGACCCGCGCGGGCAGCGCGGCGCGCGCCCGGGCGGTGGCCAGCCGCACGTCCGGCACCAGCACCGTGGCCTCGATGGACGGGTCCACGTCGAGCCCGACGGCACGGGCTCCGGCGTCCGTGGTCCAGGCGACGGTCGCGCCGCCCTGGATCGCGGGCGCCGCGTTGTCCGGGTGCCCCTCGAACTCGGTCGCCAGCGCGAGCACCGTGGCCGCGTCGATCGCCCGCGGGTCGGCCAGCAGGGCCCGCGCCGCGACGATGCCGGCCACGACGGCGGCCGACGACGAACCGAGCCCCCTGCCGTGCGGGATGACGTTGTGGCACGTCATGTGCAGGCCGGTGGGCACGGCCCCCGCGAGGTCCATCGTCCGGCGCAGGGCGCGGACCACCAGGTGGTCCTCCCCCACGCTGACCTCACCCGCTCCTTCACCCTCGACCTCGACGACCACCTCGTCGCGCGCGACGAGGCGAACCTCCACCTCGTCGTACAGCGCGAGGGCGAGACCGAGCGCGTCGTACCCCGGGCCGAGGTTCGCGCTGGTGGCGGGCACCCTGACCCGCACGTGGTCGGCGCCGAGCTGCATCAGAGCGACAGCGCGTCGGCGATCGACACGACGTCGGCGGAGACCCGCACGGGCTCCACCTCGCCGCCGTCGGGGGTCCGCAGCGCCCAGCCCGGGTCCTTGAGCCCGTGGCCAGTCACCGTGATCGTGATGCGCGCCCCCTGCGGCACCAGCCCGCGCTCCGCCCGGGCCAGGAGCCCGGCGACGCCCGACGCCGACGCCGGCTCGACGAACACGCCCACCTCGGCCGACAGGATGCGGTGGGCGGCGAGGATCTGCTCGTCCGTCACGGCCTCGATGACGCCGCCGGACGTGTCCCGTGCCTCCTCGGCGAGCTGCCAGGAGGCGGGGTTGCCGATGCGGATCGCCGTCGCGATGGTGTCCGGCTCGTCGATCGGGTAGCCCTTGACGATCGGCGCGGCGCCCGCGGCCTGGAAGCCCCACATCGCCGGGGTCCTGCTCGCGACGCCCGCCTCGGCGTACTCGGTGTAACCCTTCCAGTAGGCCGTGATGTTCCCGGCGTTGCCGACGGGCAGCACGTGGATGTCCGGCGCGTCGCCCAGCGCGTCCACGATCTCGAAGGCTGCGGTCTTCTGGCCCTCGATCCGGTCGGGGTTCACGGAGTTCACGAGCTCGACCGGGTGCGTGTCGGCGAGCTTGCGCGCGGCGACGAGGCAGTCGTCGAAGTTGCCGTCCACCTGCAGCAGCCGCGCGCCGTGCGCGACGGCCTGGCTGAGCTTGCCCATGGCGATCTTGCCGTCCGGCACCAGCACGGCGCACACCATCCCCGCACGCGTCGCGTACGCGGCGGCCGACGCCGACGTGTTGCCCGTCGAGGCGCACACCACGGCCCGGGCGCCGCGCGCGGCGGCGGCCGAGATCGCCGTGGTCATGCCGCGGTCCTTGAACGAGCCGGTCGGGTTCATGCCCTCGACCTTGACGTAGACATCGGCGCCCGTGCGCTCGGACAGCGCCGGGGCCGGGACCAGCGGCGTACCGCCCTCACCCAGCGTCACGATCGTCCGTCGGAGGTGCTCGGGCAGACGGTCGGCGTACTCGGCGATGACGCCGCGCCACAGGCGCGGGCCGGTCGTGGCGGACGGGGGGACGTTCGGTTCAGCGGGCAGCACGGGCACGGTTCAGCCTTCGACTCTCAGGACGGACGTGATCTCGCGGACCGGATCGAGCGTGCGGACCGCCGCGATGGTGGCGGCCAGCGACGCCTCGCGGGCGGCGTGGGTGGTCAGGACCAGCTCTGCGGTGCCCTCGGTGGGCTCCGTCTGGCGCACGGTGTCGATCGACACGCCGTGGTCGCCGACGACGCCGGCGACCTGGGCGAGCACGCCCGGCAGGTCGGCCACCAGCAGCCGCACCTGGTAGCGGGTCACCGCGGCGTCGGGCGGCAGCAGGGGTCGCGCGGCGTACGTGGACTCCTGGGGGCCCTTGCCGCCGAGGACGCGGTGCCGCGCCGCCGAGACGACGTCGCCCATGACCGCCGACGCCGTCGGGCGCCCGCCGGCGCCCTGGCCGTAGAACATCAGCGGGCCCGCGCCGTCCGCCTCGACGAAGATCGCGTTGAACGCGCCCTTCACCCCCGCGAGCGGGTGGTCGGCGGGCACGAGCGCCGGGTGCACGCGCACCGCGACGCCCTCGCCGGTCTGCTCGGCGATGGCCAGCAGCTTGACGGCGTGGCCGGTGCGCGCGGCCCACGCGACGTCGTCGGACGTGATGCCGCGGATGCCCTCGCGCGCCACGTCGTCCGCCGAGACCCGCGTGTGGAAGGCGAGGCTGGCCAGGATGGCCGCCTTGGCGGCCGCGTCGTACCCGTCGACGTCGGCCGTCGGGTCGGCCTCGGCGTAGCCGAGCTCCTGCGCCTGGGCGACCGCCTCCGCGAGGTCGAGCCCGCCCGTGGCCATCTGGTCGAGCACGTAGTTCGTCGTGCCGTTGACGATGCCGAGCACGCGGCGCACGTGGTCGCCCGCGAGGGACTCCCGCACGGGGCGGACGATCGGGATGGCACCGGCGACCGCGGCCTCGTAGTAGATGTCGACGCCCGCGGTGTCCGCCGCCTTGTAGAGCGTCGGGCCGTCGGCCGCGAGGAGGGCCTTGTTCGCGGTGACGACGGCGGCGCCGCCCTCGATGGCACGCAGCAGCAGGCCGCGCGCCGGCTCGAGGCCGCCCATGACCTCCACGACGATGTCGGCGCCGTCCACGAGCCCCGCGGCGTCCCGCGTCAGCAGCTCGCGCGGGACGACCGGGTCGCGGGGCTGCTCGACGTCGCGCACCGCGATGCCCGCCAGCTCGAGCGGCACGCCGACCCGGGCGGCCAGGTCCTCCCGCTGCTCGAGGAGGACGCGCGCCACCTCGGTGCCCACGACACCGCAGCCGAGCAGGGCGACACGCAGCCCGCGTGCGGGCTCGGGAACGGGGACGGGCACGGCGGTCCTGCTTTCGTCGGGAGACTCGTCGGGGCGGGCGGCACGGCCCGCGCGCGGGCCGGTGCGCTGAGCTCCGGCCGCCTGCGATCAGGGTAACCGGAGCCCCCGCCCCCCGCGGCCCCCGTCTCACCGCCGCCTCCGCCGAGGTAGTCATGGGGCGAGGTAGTCACTCAGCGCGTGCTGGGTGACTACCTCGCCACGTGACTACCTCGGCGGCGAGGGTGTCAGGACTCGTTGACGCCGTGGCAGACCTTGTACTTCTTGCCCGAGCCGCACGGGCACTGCGCGTTGCGCGGCGTGCCCGGGAAGGTGCGGCCGTCGGACGACGCCGAGGTCGCCTCGCCGTGCAGCGCGGCGCGACGGCGGGCGCCGTCGGACCCCTGCACGAACGCGGAGCCCGATCCGTCCTCGCTGGGCGCCGAGTACGTCAGCGGCTGCTGGCGGTTCGGCGCGTCCAGGCCCTTGGCGAGCAGGATCGGCTCGGTGGCCGCACCCGCGGCGCGGCGCTGACGCGGCGCCGGAGGCTGCTGACCCTGCGGCTCACGCGGCGCCGCGGCGGGCTGTACGGCCGGGATCTGCGTCGTCGGCGGGGCCTCGGGCCGGTTGGTGCCGAGCCGCCCGCGCGGCGGCACGGGGCCGGCGGCGGGGAGGTCGGAGCCGCCGTCGGCCGGCTGCCCCTCGTCCTGCGCGCCCGGCTGCTGGACGGTGACCTCGAGGTTGAACAGGAAGCCGACCGACTCCTCCTTGATGGCGTCGGTCATCGCCTGGAAGAGCTGGTAGCCCTCGCGCTGGTACTCCACCAGCGGGTCGCGCTGCGCCATGGCGCGCAGACCGATGCCCTCCTTGAGGTAGTCCATCTCGTAGAGGTGCTCGCGCCACTTGCGGTCCAGCACGGACAGCACGACGCGGCGCTCGAGCTGCCGCATGGCGGGCGGGGTGAGCTCCTCCTCGCGCTGCTGGTAGGCGACCCGCGCGTCGGACAGGATCTCCTCGAGCAGCATCTCGGGCGAGAGACGGTCGAGGCCGCCGGCCTCCTCGACGATGTCCTCCGGCGTCAGCGACACCGGGTAGACGGCCTTGAGCGCCGTCCACAGCGCGTCGAGGTCCCACTGCTCCGGCGAGCCCGCCGCCGTCGCGTTCGTCACGTAGTCCGTGATCGTGTCGGTGAGGAAGTGCTGCACCTGCTCGCGCAGGTCCTCGCCCTTGAGCACCCGGAGGCGCTCGGCGTAGATGACGCTGCGCTGCCGCGAGAGCACGTCGTCGTACTTGAGGACGTTCTTGCGGATCTCGAAGTTGCGCGACTCCACCTGGCCCTGCGCGGACATGATGCCCCGCGTGACCATCTTGGACTCGAGGGGCATGTCGTCGGGGAACCCGGCACGGTTCATCATCGACTCGGCGAGGCCCGAGTTGAACAGGCGCATGAGATCGTCCTGCATCGACAGGTAGAACCGGGACTCGCCCGGGTCGCCCTGACGGCCGGACCGGCCACGGAGCTGGTTGTCGATGCGGCGCGACTCGTGGCGCTCGGTGCCGAGCACGTAGAGGCCGCCCGCGTCCTTGACCTCCTCGTGCTCCTGCGCGACGCGCGCCTTGGCCTTCTCCAGCGCCTCGGGCCAGGCCGCCTCGTACTCCTCCGGGGTCTCGACGGGGTCGAGGCCGCGCTCGGCGAGCTCGTCCACCGCGATGTGCTCGGCGTTGCCGCCGAGCATGATGTCGGTACCGCGGCCCGCCATGTTGGTGGCCACCGTGACGGCGCCCTTGCGGCCCGCCATCGCGACGATCTTCGCCTCGCGCTCGTGCTCCTTCGCGTTGAGCACGTTGTGCGGCACGCCGGCCTTCTTCAGCTTGGCGCTGAGCAGCTCGGACTTCTCGACGCTCGTCGTGCCGACGAGCACGGGCTGGCCGTAGGCGTGGCGCTCGACGATGTCGGCGACGACCGCGTTGAACTTGCCCTCCTCGTTCTTGTAGACGAGGTCGGGCTGGTCGATGCGCTGCGGCGGCTTGTTCGTCGGGATCGGGACGACGCCCAGCTTGTAGGTGCTCTGGAACTCCGCGGCCTCGGTCTCGGCCGTACCGGTCATGCCGGACAGCTTGTCGTAGAGGCGGAAGTAGTTCTGGAGGGTGATCGTGGCGAGCGTCTGGTTCTCCGCCTTGATCTCCACGCCCTCCTTGGCCTCGATGGCCTGGTGCATGCCCTCGTTGTAGCGACGGCCCGCGAGGATACGGCCCGTGTGCTCGTCGACGATCATCACCTCGCCGTTCAGCACGACGTAGTCCTTGTCGCGCTTGAACAGCTCCTTGGCCTTGATCGCGTTGTTGAGGAACCCGATGAGCGGCGTGTTGAGCGACTCGTACAGGTTGTCGATGCCGAGGTAGTCCTCGATCTTCGCGATGCCCGGCTCGAGCACGCCGACGGTGCGCTTCTTCTCGTCGACCTCGTAGTCGACGGTCGGCACCAGCCGGCGCACGACCTTCGCGAACTCGGTGTACCAGCGGTTGGCGTCACCGGCCGCGGGGCCGGAGATGATGAGCGGCGTGCGCGCCTCGTCGATGAGGATCGAGTCCACCTCGTCGACGATCGCGAAGTTGTGGCCGCGCTGCACGAGGTCGTCCTCCGACCACGCCATGTTGTCGCGCAGGTAGTCGAAGCCGAACTCGTTGTTGGTGCCGTACGTGATGTCGGCCGCGTACATCTCGCGGCGCTGCGCCGGCGTCTGGCCCGACAGGATCACACCCGTCGTGAGGCCCATGAACCGGTAGACGCGGCCCATCAGGTCGCCCTGGTACTTGGCCAGGTAGTCGTTCGTCGTGATGACGTGGACGCCCTTGCCGGTCAGCGCGTTGAGGTACGCGGCGGTCGTCGCCACCAGCGTCTTTCCCTCACCGGTGCGCATCTCGGCGATGTTGCCGAGGTGCAGCGCCGCACCGCCCATGATCTGGACGTCGAAGTGCCGCTGCCCGAGCGTCCGCTTCGACGCCTCCCGGATCGCGGCGAACGCCTCGGGCATGATCTCGTCCAGGGTGGCGCCGTGCTCCAGGCGTTCCCTGAAGCGCGCCGTCTCCTCGCGCAGCTCCGTGTCGCTCAGCTCGACGAAGCTGGGCTCCAAGCGGTTGACCTGCGCTGCCACGGACTGCAGCTTCTTCAGGACACGTCCTTCGCCGATGCGAAGGACCTTGTCGAGGATGGACACGCGGGTTCTCCCAGGTCGTCGTCAAGTTCGCCGTCGTCCATCGTAGGCCCCCGAGGCGGGCCGACGGCCCACTGACGGACGGCGGACCGGCGCGGTTCGCTCCAGGGGTAACGAGCGCGGGCGTCCCAGGGTTCCTCGGGGCCGAGGTGACGCTCGGCGTGTTCGCGCGGAGCGTCATGCGGTCCGACCACAGGGCGGTAGCAGATAAACTGGGTCGCACCGCCCACCCGCCCGCCGCTCGTGGGGCAAGCCGCACCGTGCTCGACCCGGGTCCTCGCACCCGCCGGTCACGACGTCCTGTCCCACCGCCCCAGACAGGACGGTACGGACGTGCTCCTCGTACTGATCGCCCACGGGGTCCTGGCCCTGGCCGCCCCCGCACTCGTCGCCGCCATGGGCCGGCGCGCCTTCTGGGTGCTCGCCCTCGGTCCGGCCTCCGCCGCCGCCTACGCCCTCGTCCGGACCCGCGCCGTGCTCGACGGGCGCACCCCCGCCGAACGCATCGAGTGGGTGGAACCGCTCGGGCTCGCGATCGACCTCCGCCTCGACCTGCTGTCCTGGGTCATGCTGCTGGTGGTCGGCGGTGTCGGCGCCCTCGTCATGCTCTACTGCGGCGCCTACTTCTCCCGCGAGGCGCGCGGCCTGGGCAAGTTCGGCGGCATCCTCGTGGCGTTCGCCGGGTCGATGGCGGGCCTCGTGGTCGCCGACGACATGCTCCTGCTGTTCACCTTCTGGGAGCTCACCACCGTCTTCTCCTACCTCCTGATCGGTCACTACGCGGACCGCACGTCGTCGCGCCGCGCCGCGATGCAGGCCATCGTCGTGACGACGGCGGGCGGCCTCGCGATGCTGGTCGGCATCGTCGTGCTGGGCGTCACCGCGGGCACGTGGAGCGTGTCGGCGGTCGTCGCCGACCCACCGTCCGGTCCCGTCGTGACCGCTGCGGTGGTCTGCCTCCTGGCCGGGGCCGCCACCAAGTCGGCGCTCGTGCCCACGCACTTCTGGCTGCCCGCCGCCATGGCGGCACCGACCCCGGTCTCGGCCTACCTGCACGCGGCCGCCATGGTGAAGGCCGGCATCTACCTCATCGCCCGCTTCGCCCCCGCGTTCTCCGACCTGACGGCCTGGCGCGTCGTCGTGCTCGTGCTGGGCGGCGCGACGCTCCTGCTGGGCGGGTACCGCGCCCTGCGCCAGCACGACCTCAAGCTGGTCCTCGCGTTCGGGACCGTCTCGCAGCTCGGCCTGCTCACCCTGCTGCTCGGCTACGGCACGCGCGCCGCGGCGCTCGCCGGGCTCGCCCTCCTGGGCGCCCACGCGCTGTTCAAGGCCTCGCTCTTCCTCGTGGTCGGCGTGGTCGACGCCGCGACCGGCACGCGCGACCTGCGCAAGCTCGCCGGCGTCGCGAAGAAGCTTCCCGTGACCACGACGGCGGCCGTGCTGGCGACCGCCTCGATGATCGGCCTGCCGCCGTTCGCGGGGTACGTGGCCAAAGAGGCGGCGCTCGCCGCCTGGGCGCACGAGGACGACCCGCTGAGCACGGTCATGATCGTCGTCGTGGCCGTCGGCTCCGCCCTCACGGTCGCCTACGGGCTGCGGTTCCTGTGGGGCGCCTTCAAGCCACGCCTGCCCGCCCCCGCCGAGCACGCGCCGACGACGGTCCACCCCCAGCCGTTCTGGATGGTCGCCCCGCCGCTCGTCCTGGCCCTGCTCGGCCTCGGCGTCGCGCTCGTGCCCCAGGTGGGCGAGGACCTGCTGGGGCCGCACGCCGACACGTACCCCACGGGTGAGCCCGGGCACCTCGCGCTCTGGGACGGGTTCACGCCGGTGCTCGCGCTCACCGTCGCCGTGCTGCTCGCCGGCGCCCTGGCGTTCTGGCAGCGCGAGCGGGTCGAGCGGCTGCAGGGCGCGCTGTGGATGCCCGAGGGCGCCGACGCCGTCTACCGCAGGACGATGCGCAAGCTCGACCGGATCGCGAGCGACGTCACGGCGGGCACCCAGCGCGGTTCCCTGCCCTTCTACCTCGGCGTCATCCTGCTCGTCCTGGCCGTCGGCCCCGGCGTCGCGCTGGCCACGGGGCTCGTCGGGGCCCGCGGGGACCGGGCGCTCGCCGTGGCCGCCGACGCCGCCGACCGCCCCGACGTGCTGCGCCTCGGGCCGTTCGCCGTCGTGCCGTGGGACCGCCCCGCCCAGCTCGCCGTCGTCCTCGTGGTCGTGGTGGCCGCCGTGCTCGTGGCCCGCGCGCGCCGGCGGCTCAAGGCGGTGTTCCTCGCGGGCGTCGCGGGGTACGGCAACGCGGCGCTGTTCCTGCTGCACGGCGCGCCGGACCTCGCCCTCACCCAGGTGCTGTGCGAGACGATCACGCTCGTCGTCATGGTGCTGGTGCTGCGGCGTCTGCCCCCGTACTTCTCCGACCGTCCGCTCGCGGCCAGCCGCTGGGTGCGGCTCGGCATCGGGGTGCTCACCGGCCTCGTCGTGATGGCGTTCGTCGCCGTCGCACCGCTGGCCCGCGTGCACGTGCCCATCTCGGTCGACTTCCCGGCCGAGGCCGAGACGTTCGGCGGCGGGCACAACGTCGTCAACGTGACCCTCGTGGACATCCGCGCCTGGGACACGGTGGGCGAGATCTCCGTGCTGCTGGTGGCCGCGACCGGCGTCGCGTCGCTCGTCTTCCTGCGCCAGCGCAGCGGCGACGTCCTGCGCCTCGACCCGACGGGGGACGAGCCGAGAGGCCGGACGGCGCGCGCCGGGTCCCGTCAGGTGCGGCCGGGCACGTGGCTGGTCGCCGGGCCGACCCTCGACGCGGGCGCACGCTCCGTCATGTTCGAGGTGGTCACCCGGATGCTCTTCTACCCGATGGTGCTGTTCGCGCTGTTCCTGCTGTTCAGCGGGCACAACGCCCCCGGTGGCGGGTTCGCGGCCGGGCTCGTGGCCGGCCTCGCGCTGGCGGTGCGCTACCTCGCCGGCGGGCGGTACGAGCTCGGCGAGGCCGCCCCGGTGCACCCCGGTCTCGTGCTCGGCACCGGCCTGTTCCTGTCGGCCGGTGTCGGCCTCGTCGCCCTGCTCGCCGGCCAGGCGGCCCTGGAGAGCGTGATCGTCGACCTGCACCTGCCCCTCCTGGGCGAGGTGCACCTCGTCACCAGCCTGTTCTTCGACATCGGAGTGTTCCTCGTGGTCATCGGCCTGGTCATCGACATCCTCCGCACGTTCGGCGCCGAGCTGGACCGGCAGGCGGAGCCGTACGCCGCGACGGCGGGGTCGCGGGTGCGCGTCCCGTTCGCCACCGCCGGCTCGCGGTCCGATGCCCGCAAAGAGCCGGAGCGCGAAGGATCAGCGGGCGAACGCACAGAGCCCGGCGAGCGCGCGGGCACCGGGGCCCGGTCGGGGGGTCGGAGCACATGATCGTCCTCGACAACGTCCCCTCCGGCGCGCTCCTCCTGGCCGTCGGCGTCCTCTTCGCCGCCGGGGTCTACCTGCTGCTCGAGCGCTCGCTCACGCGCGTGCTGCTCGGGTTCGTCCTGCTCGGTAACGGCGCCAACCTCGCGCTCCTGCTGGCCGGCGGGCGCGCGGGCGCCCCGCCGATCACCGGTGTGACGGACGAGCCGATGAGCGACCCGCTCGCCCAGGCGATGATCCTGACCTCGATCGTCATCACGCTCGCGCTCGTCGCCTTCGTGCTCGCCATGGCCTACCGGTCCTGGCAGCTGCACGGCCACGACGAGGTCCAGGACGACGTCGAGGACACCCGCATCGCACGGCTCGCCGTCCAGGACGCGCCGTCGTACGCCGACTCCGACGCCGAGGAGCCCGCCGTCACGCTCGACGTCGAGGCCGAGGCGACGCGGGACGAGGTCGCACTGCCGGACACGGCGAAGGCGACACTGCCGGACACGGCGAAAGGCACACCGCCGGACACGGCGACGCGGCCGGCGGCCGCCGGCGAGCGCACGGGCGGAGGTGAGGACGCGTGAACCTCTGGACCGTGCAGACCCTCGTCCCCCTGCCCGTGCTCGTGCCGCTGTTCGCCGCCGGGCTCGCACTCGCGCTGCACCGGCACGAGCGGGCCCAGCGGTTCATCTCGGTCGCCGCGCTGTCCGTCGCGGTGGCCGCCGCGGCAGGCCTCGTGGTGGCGGCGCACGACGGCCCCGTGGTCAACGACCTCGGCGGCTGGGCCGCGCCGGTCGGCGTCAACCTCGTCGCCGACCCGCTGGCCGCGCTGATGCTGCTGATCAGCAGCATCATGCTGCTCTGCGTGCTGCTGTACTCGATGGCGCAGGGCATCGCCGACGGCGACGGCCGCACCGTCCCCGCCGCACGCGGCGCCGAGGAGCTGCGACGCACCCTGCAGGCGCAGGACGCCGACGCCGACGAGTCCGGCCGCCGCGACGTCCTGCCCGTCGCGATCTTCCACCCGACGTTCCTCATCCTGGCCGCCGGGGTGGCGGACGCCTTCCTCGCCGGCGACCTGTTCAACCTGTACGTCGGGTTCGAGATCCTGCTCGCGGCGTCGTACGTGCTGCTGACGCTCGGCGGCACGAGCGAGCGCATCCGGGCGGGCAGCGTCTACGTCGTGGTCGCGCTGCTCAGCTCGATCGTGTTCCTGCTCGCCGTCGGGCTCGTCTACGCGGCCACCGGCACGGTGAACATGGCGCAGCTCGCCGAACGCCTGCCCGACATCGACCCCGGCGTCCGCCTGGGCATCCAGACGATGCTGTTGCTCGCCTTCGGCATCAAGGCGGCGATCTTCCCGTTGTCGGCCTGGCTGCCCGACTCCTACCCGACGGCACCCGCCCCGGTCACGGCCGTGTTCGCGGGCCTGCTCACCAAGGTCGGCGTCTACGCCATCCTGCGCACGCAGACCATGCTCTTCCCGCACGACGAGAAGCTCGAGGCCGTCCTGCTCGTGCTGGCGCTGGCGACCATGCTCGTCGGCATCCTGGGCGCGGTGGCGCAGGACGACGTCAAACGTCTGCTCTCGTTCACGCTGGTGAGCCATATCGGCTACATGATCTTCGGCGTCGCGCTCGCGACCGAGGCCAGCACCGCCGCCGCGATCTTCTACGTGGTGCACCACATCACCGTGCAGACCGCGCTGTTCCTCGTGGTCGGCCTCATCGAGCGCCGCGCGGGCACCACGTCGCTCGAGCGCCTGGGCGGCCTGGCCACAATGGCGCCGGGACTCGCCGTGCTCTTCTTCGTGCCCGCGATGAACCTCGCGGGCATCCCGCCCCTGTCGGGCTTCCTCGGCAAGGTCGGGCTCCTGGAGGCCGGTGTCGTGGACGGGTCGGTGCTGGCCTGGATCCTCGTGGTGGGGTCGGTCGTCACCTCGCTGCTCACCCTGTACGCGGTGATCCGCGCCTGGAACAAGGCGTTCTGGCAGCCGTGCCCGGACGAGCGCTCCCTCCCCGCCCGCGCGCCCATCCCGCTGGGCATGATCGGCCCGACGGCGGCGCTCGTCGCCGTGGGCGTGAGCCTCACCGTGCTGGCCGGCCCGCTGTGGAAGTACGCCGAGCGGGCGGCGGTCATGGTGATGGACGGCAGCACCTACGTCGAGGCGGTGTTCCCCGACGGGGCGCCGCGTGGCACGGGCGAGTCCAACGAGGTGCAGGACGAGACCGAGGGGAGCACCCCGTGAGCGCAGCCTCCTGGGACGCGGAGCACGACGGCGGCGCACCGGGCACCGAGGGCCCGCGACGGCGCTGGGTGCGCCGGGTGAGCGCGATGTGGCCGACGGCGATCGTGGGCGCCGTGCTGTGGGTGCTCCTGTGGGGCGACCTGTCCTGGGCGAACGTGCTGGCGGGACTCGTGCTCGGTGCGCTCGTGGCCCTCGCGCTGCCGCTGCCGCCGGTCGCCACGGGCACGGTCGTGCGCCCCGGACCCCTCCTGCGCCTCGTCGGCCGGTTCTTCGCGGACCTCACCCTCGCCTCCTTCCAGGTGGCCTGGCGTGCCGTCGTGCCCGGACCCACGCCGGAGGGCGGGCTCGTGACCGTGCCGCTGCGCACCCGCTCCGACCTGTTCATCGCCACGACTGCGGGGCTGTCCTCGATGGTGCCCGGCACGATGGTGGTCGACCTCGACCGCAAGCAGGGCACCCTGCGGCTGCACGTGCTCGACCTGGAGCAGTCCGGCGGGGCCGTGGAGGTGCGCCGCGCGACGCAGGAGCTCGAGGAGCGGGTGCTGCTGGCCTTCGCGCCCGACGACGAGCTGGGCCGGGTCGCCCGGCGCCCGGCGCCGCGGGCGGACGACGACCCCGACGACCGGCCGCACGCAGGGCCGGACGCAGGGCCGGACGCAGGGCCGGACACTGGGCCGGACACTGGGCCGGACACAGGACCGGACACAGGACCCGACGCACGACCCGCCGGACGGGAGGCCCGACGATGATGATCGCCGTCGCCGTGATCGCCACCCTCCTGCTGGCCGCGGCCGCCCTGCTCGCCGTGGTCCGGCTGGAGCGCGGCCCCTCCATGCTCGACCGCACCATCGCCTTCGACGTGCTGACGACCGCCCTGGTCGGCGCCATCGCGGTCGAGGCCGCGCTCTCGCGCCGCACGGAGCTCGTGCCGATCCTCGTCGTGCTGTCGATGGTCGGATTCGTCGGGTCGGTCACCATCGCACGGTTCGCCGCCGTCGAGCCGCCCAAGGACGGCGCGCCGGGGTCGCGGAGCACGCCGCGCCGTCGTCGCGGGCGTGCCGGCGGGGTGGGCGTGGAGCCGGACGGCAGGCGCGAGGCCTCGCCCGACGCCCTGGCCCGGACCGCGCTCGAGGCCGCGCCCGGCGGTGAGGCCCGGTCCGGCGGCGAGGCCCGGTCCGGCGGTGAACCCCGGTCCGCCGGCGGGGCCGAGACCGACGCCGACGCCGCGACGCCGGCCGTGACCGAAGGGCGGGAGACGCCGTGATCTCCGACGTGATGACCGTCGTGACCGACGTGCTGGCGGGCCTCTGCCTGCTGCTCGGCGCCTTCTTCTCGTTCTCGGCCGGCATGGGTGTCGTGCGGTTCGACAACCTGCTCGCGCGGCTGCACGTCGTCGCCAAGCCGCAGGTGCTGGGGCTCCTGCTGCTCCTGGCCGGGGTCGCGCTGCGGCTCCAGGACCGCGGAGCGGCGAGCATGCTCGTGCTCGTCATGCTCTTCCAGATGCTGACGTCGCCCGTCGCCGCGCACATGGTCGGCCGGGCCGGGCTGCGCACCGGAAAGGTGGACCCGGCGCACGTCCGCTCGGCGGACGAGCCCGAGGAGACGGCAGACACCGCGACGCCGCGGACCGACACCGGGGCCTGAGCGCTGCCCGGAGACGCGCTCCCGGCGCGCCCGGGCCGACCGCCCGCCGTCGCTCCGCTCAGGCGCCGGTGACCGGCCGCGCGGGCTCCTCGTGAGTGCCGGGCGAGGACTCCGCCGCGCGGAGCGCGGCCTGCGCGTCGCGCAGACGCTCGGCGGCCGCGTAGCCGAGCGCGGCCTCGGCCGCCTCGTCCGCGAGCGCCTGGCCCGCCGTGCCGTACAGGTGGAACACGGCGTCCGCGCCGTGCCGTTCGAGCTCGGCCACGTCGTCGTCGTACCGGGCGACGGCGGCGACCGTGCCGTCGAAGCCGCTGGCGCGCAGCTGGGAGAGGGCGATGAGGTTGGCGGCGTGGAAGGGCATGGCGAGGATGGCGAGCCGGACGGCTCCGGCGCTGCGCACGCGGCCCCAGAACTCGATGTCGGTGGCGTCGGCCTGCACCACGGTGATGCCCTCGCGGCGCAGGGCCGCGACGCGCGCCGGGTCGTGCTCGACGCCCATGACGTCCATGCCGTAGTCCTCGCGGAGCTGGCGCACGGCACCGCGGCCGACGCGGCCCATGCCCAGCACGAGCGCCTCGGCGCCGGAGACGTCGATGAGCTGCTCCTCCGGGTGCAGCCACGCGTTGGGCCGCGACGGGAAGCGTCCGGCGAGCCGGATCGCGAGCTCGTTGCCGCGCGTGTTGACCGCGGAGGAGAGCACGAAGCTCCCCGCGACGGCGACCGCGAGCACGACGAGCCACTCGTCGTGCAGCAGGGCGGCCTCGGAGCCGACCGCGACGACGATGAGGCCGAACTCCGAGTAGTTGGCCAGGACGAGGCCGGTGAGGATGGCGGTGCGCTTGCGCAGGCGCATCAGTCGCAGCAGCACCGCCGTCACGATGCCCTGCAGGGGCAGCATGGCCAGGAGCAGGAGGCCGATGACGCCGGCCTGCCAGGTGAGCGCGCCGGAGAACCCGATGGACACGAAGAAGCCGACGAGCAGCAGCTCCTTGACCGTGAACAGGGTGCGGGAGAGCTCGGTGGCGGCGGGGTGGCCGGCGAGCAGCATGCCGAGCACGAGCGCGCCGAGGTCGCCCTTGAGGCCGACGGCGTCGAAGAGCGCGTAGCCGGGGCCGAGCGCGACGGCGACGCCGAACAGCGCCTGGAGCTCGCCGTGGCCCATACGGGACCAGACCTTGCGCAGCAGCCACGCGCCCGGCACGAGCAGGACGAGAGCGAGCGCCCAGGGGCTCGGCGGGTGGTCCGACGCGACGGACAGGAAGACGACGGCGATGAGGTCCTGCATGACGAGGACGCCGATGGCGATCCGGCCGTAGAGGGCGGACTGGTCGGACCGCCCGTCGAGCACCTTGACCACGAACACGGTCGACGAGAAGGACAGGGCCAGGCCGAGCAGGGCGAGGACGCCGAGGCCCTCGCCGCCCAGCATGGAGAAGCCGAGCACGCCGAGCAGGCCGAGGAACCCGACGGCGATGGCGACGCTGACCGCGAGGTGGGCGACGGTGGTGAACCAGACGTCCTTGCGCAGCAGCGTCTTGACGTCGAGCTTGAGCCCGATGCCGAACAGCAGGAGCGTCACCCCGAGGTCGGCGACGGTCTCGAGGTACCCGGGCTCCTCGATGCCCACGGCGTGCAGCACGAACCCCGCCACGAGGAACCCGACGAGCGGGGGCAGGCGGAGCAGGACGGCACCGAGCCCGGCCACGACCGCGGTCACCAGGAAGATCGCAGCGGTCACCATGGGCCGAGTTTAGGTGCCGCGTGTTTCAGGAAAGGGTCAGCGCGGACGCCAGGGCGGGTGAAAGAGCGCCTCTGGCCTCGACGGACACCTCGTCGAGGCCGAGCCACCGCGCCATCGTGCGCAGCTCGTGCGCCAGGCGTTCCGGCGTCGCGTCCGTCAGCGCCGGCTCGGCGTGCGCCGACTGCACGCGCAGCACGCCGGCCGCCCGGTCCGCCTTGAGGTCGACGCGTGCCGTGAGCCTGCTGTCCTCGAGGAACGGGAGCACGTAGTACCCGTCCACGCGCTGGGCCGCCGGCGTGTAGATGCCGATGCGGTACCGCATGCCGAACAGCCGCTCGACGCGCCGGCGCTCCCACACGAGCGGGTCGAAGGGCGCCAGCAGCGCCTGCCCGGCCGCCCGCCGCGGCCGCGCGGCGTCCCGGTGCAGGAACCATCGCTCGGTGCCGCCCTCGACGCGTGCGGGCAGCAGCACGCCCTCCTCGACGAGGTCGGCGAGGGCCTGGTCGGCCACGGCGCCCGTGAGCCGGTAGTAGTCCTTGAGCGCCCGCGCCGTGGCGACGCCGTGCGACCGGGCGCCGAGCTCGAGCAGGGCGCGCTTCGCGTCGGCCTCCGGCACCTCGCCGAGCGCCTCGGCGGGCAGCACGCGCTCCGGCAGGTCGTAGAGCCGCTCGAACTGCGCGTTGCGCCCGGCCGAGACCACCTCGCCGGTGAGGAAGAGGTGCTCGACCACCCGCTTCTCGGTGGTCCAGCCCCACCACGTGCCCCGCTTGCGCCGCACGGAGCGCCCGTCGGCCACGAACCGGTCGTGGACCTGCGAGGCCGACAGGGGCCCCTCCGCCGCCACGAGCTCGCGGACCTCGGCCACCTGCGGCGCGTCGGGCAGCCGCACGCCGTCGAGCTCGCCCCAGTCGTGCTCCTGCGCGAACCAGCGGCGGCGGAAGGCCAGCAACGGCCAGGCCCGCGGCGGCACGTAGGCGGCCACGTGCGCCCAGCTCTCGACCAGGCGCCGCTCGGCCACGACGGCGCGGCCACGGCGGCGGGCGTACCGGCCGGACGCCGTCGCCCGGTCGAGCAGGTCGGTGTCGTACGGCCCGAGCCGGGCGAACAGCGGGAGGAGGTGGGCGCGCGCCAGCACGTTGACGGAGTCGATCTGGAGCACGCCGAGCCGGTCGATCACGCCCTGCACGTGCCGCATCGTGCGCGGCCCGTCGACGCGCGGCCGGTGCAGGCCCTGCGCGGCGACGGCGGTGAGCCGGGCCTGTTCGAGTGACAGCGAGACGGTTTCCACGTCCCCATCCTGCCGCCGACCACTGACACTCCCGCGCGCCCACGCCCGCGGGACGCCCTGTGGACAACCCGCCGGACCCCCCCGCCGACGCGGCAGGCTGGGGGGATGCGTCCCGTCCGCGAGCTCGTCCGCCTGCTGCTGCCCGTGGCCTGCCCCTGCGGCGAGCCGGACGTGCGCTGGTGCGCGCGCTGCGCCGGGCTCCTGGCAGGCCCGCCGGTGCGGGTCGAGGCCGGCGCCCCGCGGCTCGACCGGATGGATGGGGTGGCGCCGGTGCCGGTGTGGGCGCTCACGGCGTACACCGGCCCGGTGCGCGACGTCGTCGTGCACTGGAAGGACCGCGAGCGGGCGGACCTGGACCGCCTGCTCGCGCCGGCGATGCGCCGGGCGGCGCGGTGGATCGGCCGCCTCCTCGGTGACCACGACCTGGATGACCTGCGCGGACACCTCGTCGTCGCTGTCGTGCCCGTGCCGTCCACCGCGGCGGCGCGCCGCACCAGGGGGCGCGAGCCCGTCGCGGTCCTGGCGCGCGCCGTCGCCCGCGGGCTGCGGGACGCCGGGCTGCCCGCGCGCGTGGTGCCCGCCCTCGCGCGGCGCGGCCGGGCGCGCGACCAGGTCGGTCTGGGCGCCCGGGCCCGCGGGCGCAACCTCACGGGGAGCGTCCGTATGACGAGACGCGGGCGGCGAACCCTCGGACACCGCGCGCCGTGCGTCCTCGTGGACGACGTCCTCACGACAGGGGCGACGCTCGCCGCCGTCGAACGCGCGCTCGAGCGGCACGGGCACGCCGTGCTCGGCGCAACTGTGCTGGCAGCGACGCCGGCCCCCGACGGGGCCGGCAGGGCGCGTCGCGCGCCCCGGCAGGCGGCACCGGAGGTCGCGAGGGGCTCGGGCGCCGAACCTGAAAGTGTGACAGAGAACTGTCAGGTTGTTCACTGACAGTTGGGGCTGTCGTTACCCAGGCGACGGAGTTAGCCTGAACGTCCCACGGCGAGATCCGCGGGCCCCGTCGAGGTCGACGGCGGTCGCAGCGACGGGAGGTGGTTCGTGCCCGGCACCGGCAGGGGGTGCCAGACCGAGTAGCAACGGGCCACGCCGCCGGCAAGGGACGGCGTGCCCAGGTTCCCGGAGCGGAGTGACGCACATGGAAATTGTCGTAGTCGGCAGGCACACGGAGGTGGCGGACCGGTTCCGCCAGCACGTCGAGGAGAAGCTCGCCAAGGTGGAGCTGCTGTCCCCGTACGTGCGTCGGGTGGACGTGGAGATCACGCGTGAGAACAACCCGAGGCTGTCCGACAACCGGGAACGCGTCGAGCTCACGCTGCGCGCGAAGGGCCCGGTGATCCGCGCGGAGGCCGCGGCGGACGACCGGTTCGGAGCCCTCGACCTGGCCATCGACAAGCTCAACGAGCGGCTGCGCCGTGCCCACGACCGGCGCAAGAACCGCCGCAACACCAAGGTGACCCCGCCCGTCGACGTCCGCCCCCTCGACGAGATCCTCACGGAGGACGGCGGGACGGACGAGGCGGAACCGCAGATCTCGACGCCCGCGGCGCTGTCGGAGCCGGGCGACTCCGTCGAGACGACCATCGGTGACTCGCCGGTGGTGATCCGCCAGAAGCTGCACCACGCCGACCCGATGACGCTGGACGACGCCGTCTACGAGATGGAGATGGTGGGTCACGACTTCTACCTGTTCATCGACAAGGAGACGTCGCGGCCGTCGGTGCTCTACAAGCGCAAGGGCTGGACCTTCGGCGTGATCCAGCTCGACAACCCCTGCACGGGCGCGCCCGTCACCGACCTGACCTGACAGGTCCCGACCACCTGCCGGCGCAGGCCGGGCGGGCCACCCGCCCGGCCGAGCGCCTCAGCCCGGGTAGGCCACGAGGTCGATGTCCTCGGCCAGGGGCTGCCACACGCCGGCCTCCTCGTGCTCGAGGTTGCCGTCGGCGGTGACGACGAGGATGCCCTGCTCGGTCACCCCGGCCGCGAGGTGCTCGACGTCGGTGAGCCCCGTGAGCTGCTTGGTGGCGCCGCCCGTCCCGGCGAGCCCGCCCACCCCGGCCGTCCACACGCCCGACCCGCCGTCGCCGCCCCGCGTGAGCAGGGCGAGCGTCGTCAGGCCGGACCAGCGGGCCGCCTCGACGCCGGTCACCGGCGCCGCCACGGAGACCGCTCCGGTGGACAGGTCGACCGGCTGCTTGTCCTCGTCGCGCACCACGCCCGCCACGTGCACGTGAGTGCCCGACGGCGCCTCGCTCACGATGACGACACGGGCGCCCTCCGGCGAGACGGCGACGCTGATGACCTTGCGGCCCGCGAGCCACTCGGGATCGAGGGTCACCTCCTCGCCCGACCCGAGGACGCGTAGCTCCCCCGCTCCCCCGCTGGTCCACGTGGCGCCGTACCGGTCGACCGACGGCGCGGCCAGGTCGGGTCCCTCGAACAGCTCGACGGGGCCCTCGGGGGTGAGGCTCACGATCTGGTCGTCACCGTCGCGCACGGCGATCGGCCCGCCCGCCGGGCTCACGGCGAACGCGGTCGGGTCCGCGACCGCGGACAGGTCCGACGTCGTCTCGTAGGTCTCGAGCGTGCTGTCGCGCACGAGGTAGAAGTCGTCGTCCTGCACCACGATGGCCTGCCCCGTCGTGGCGGGCAGGGTGACCGAGGCCGCGGCCGACGAGAGACGGTTGGTCCCGCTGTACAGCTCGACGGGCACGGACCGCCCGGCGCCCTCGGAGAACGTCGCGGAGAGCTGGGCCGCGATCACGGCGCGCTGCGGACCGGCCACGGTGCCGAACTGCTCGCTGAGGCGCACCGCGACGGCCTCCTCGCCGTCGGACTCCCGGACCGCCGCCGAGCTGAGCTGGGTGCCCTCGGGCACGAGGGACTGCGTCGCGCCCTGCAGCCACTCGGGCGGGCCCGCCAGCACCTGCTGCACGGCGGCGCTGCGCCAGCTGCGGCGCGGGAACCAGCGCAGGTCCGGCACGAGGTGCTTCGTGTCCGTGGCGGAGGGGAAGTACAGGCGCGTCGCGCGGTACTGGTTGGCGAACAGGTTGGCCGGCACGAGGACGCCGTCGTCGAGCACCGAGATGCGCCATTCGCCGCCCACGCGCACGAGGGTGAACCGGTAGCCCAGCTCGCGCGGGTTGCCGACCTCGGAGTAGGCGCCGGAGGTGTCCAGCGTCGCGATCGTCGTCGCGCGCACCACCATCTCGACCACCTCGGCCTCGTCGAGGTTCGCCTCGTCGTCCTGCCCCACGGGCTCGGCGACCGGGGTCTCGCGCACCACGCGCACCGCCGACGCCGGGTCCCAGGTGCTCTCGACCTCCTCGGTGAGGAACTCGCGCGCCGTCTCGAACTCCTCGGGCGACGTGGTCGCGGCGACGGCGGCGCCGAGGAAGCCGGACACGATCTGCCGCGGCGTGGCGCCGACAGCGGGCCCCTGCGGCAGCATCGCGATGTCGGCGGGCGGGTCGACGTCGGCGTTGCCGACGCGGACCGGACCCGACATCGGGATCTGCGCGCACGCGCCCAGGGTCGCCGTGACGGCCAGCGCGAGGGCAGCGGCAGCACCCCGGCGGACGAGTCGACGCATCAGCGCACCTCCACACGGTGCTCGGGCTCGGACAGGTCGGGGATCGCGGTGGGCGTCGGCCCTGCGGTGGGGTGGACCACCGGCACCTGGCCGGTCCGCGGGGACGGGTCGTGCGACGGCGGCGCGAGCGGGATCGGCGGCTCGCCGACCTGGACGCCGGCGCTGCGCGGCAGGGTGAGCCGGAAGCTCGCGCCCTGCCCGGGCCTGCCCCACGCGTCGAGCCGGCCCGCGTGCAGGTGCGCGTCCTCGAGCGCGATCGCCAGGCCGAGCCCGGAGCCGCCGGTGGTGCGCGCCCGGGCCGGGTCCGCACGCCAGAACCGGTCGAACGCGTGCTCCACCTCCTGCGGCGTCATGCCGACGCCGTAGTCGCGCACGACGACGGCCACCGCGCGGTCGTCCTCGGCCACGGTGACCTCGACGGGGCGCCCCTCGGCGTGCTCGATCGCGTTCACCACGAGGTTGCGCAGGATGCGCTCGATGCGGCGCGGGTCGAAGTCGGCCGCCGCGTCGGCGTCCGGCAGGCGCACCGACACCGGGACGCCCTTGGTGTCGGCGAGCGGTGCCGCCTGCTCGACGACGGACATGACCAGGTCGCGCAGGTCGCGGCGCTCCGCGTCGAGCACCGCGGCGCCCGCGTCGAACCGGCTGATCTCCAGCAGGTCGGACAGCAGCGACTCGAACCGGTCGATCTGCCCGAGGAGCAGCTCGGCCGAGCGCGCGGCGTCCGCGTCGAGCTCCCCGCGGGACTCGTGGATGATCTCGCTCGCCATGCGGATGGTGGTCAGCGGGGTGCGCAGCTCGTGCGACACGTCGGAGACGAACCGGCGCTGCATCGCGGACAGCTCCTCCATGCGGCGGATCTGGTCCTGCAGGCTCTCGGCCATCTCGTTGAAGGAGCGCGCGAGGCTGGCCATCTCGTCGGTGCCGCGGGTGCCCGGCATGCGCTCGGACAGGTGCCCCTCGGCCAGGCGCTCCGCCACGGTGGCCGCGCGCGTCACCGGCGTGACCGTCTGCCGGGCCATGGTCCAGGTGACCACCCCCAGGAGCGCCAGCATGCCGAACCCGCCCGCGAGCAGCACCCGGTGCACGAACGCGAGGGTCTCCTGCTCGGGCGCGAGCGAGTACAGGTAGTAGATCTCGTACGTCGCGTCGGGCGCCGCGCGGACCGTCGAGCCGACGATCACGCCCGGCTGCACCACGTTCGGGTCGTTCCGCGACGGGATGGCGACCGCCTGGAGCAGCTGGTCGTCCTCGGACGCGAGGTTCGCCTCCCGCAGCTCGTCGCTGATCACGACGTCGGTCAGGTCGGCCCGCGAGGCGACGTCCGCCGCCTGCGACGTGCCCCCCGGCTCCTGCAGCAGGAAGTACTCGTCGGCCGTGGAGCCGCTGGTCACCGACAGCGTCGCGATGGTGTCGAACAGGAGCGTCTGCAGCTCGCCGTCCGACGTCGTCGAGGTCGTCGCGAAGTTCTCGGCGACCTGCGCGGTGAGCCCGGCCGACTCCCGGTCGATCGCCGCGAGCCGCTGGTCGTAGATGCCGTCCCGCACCGAGGTCGACAGGTACAGGCCGAGCACGGTGATCGCGGCCAGGCCGATCGCGAGCGCCGTGGCGACGACGCGCAGCTGCAGCGACGAGCGCCACTGCGCGACGGCCCGCCGGGTGGCCCGGACCGCGGCCACCCGGGACCTGGCGACCGTTCGGCGCAGCCGCGCGGCCAGGCCGGACGGCATCAGCGGGTCGCGCCAGCCTTGTAGCCGACGCCGCGGACCGTGAGCACGATCTCCGGGTTCTCCGGGTCCCGCTCGATCTTGGAGCGCAGGCGCTGGACGTGGACGTTGACCAGGCGCGTGTCGGCGCTGTGCCGGTAGCCCCAGACACGCTCGAGCAGCACCTCGCGCGTGAACACCTGCCAGGGCTTGCGGGCCAGGGCGACGAGCAGGTCGAACTCCAGCGGCGTGAGGGCGATGCGCTCGCCGCCACGGGTCACCGTGTGGCCGGTGACGTCGATCTCGACGTCACCGACGACGAGGCGCTCGGGGCCCGGGTCCTCGCTGCGGCGCAGGCGCGCCTTGATGCGGGCGACGAGCTCCTTGGGCTTGAACGGCTTGGAGACGTAGTCGTCCGCCCCGGACTCGAGGCCCACGACCACGTCGAGCGTGTCGGACTTGGCGGTGAGCATGATGATCGGCACGCCGGACTCGGCGCGGATCTCCCGGCACACCTGCACGCCGTCCTTGCCGGGCAGCATGAGGTCGAGCAGCACGAGGTCCGGCTGGTGGGTGCGGAACATCCCCAGCGCGGAGTCGCCGTCGGCGCAGAAGATGGCCTCGATGCCCTCGCCCTTGAGGACGATGCCGATCATCTCCGCCAGGGCTGTGTCGTCGTCGACGACGAGAACTCGTACCTTCATGCCCTCCAGTGTGCCAGGCCGGTCCAGCAAAGCCGGTCCCGCGGCCGCCGCGCGGCCCGCGGGAGGCCCAGGTTCACCCGCGGCGGGGCACGACAGGGGGGACAACCCCCGGCCCCTCCGGGCGGCCGGCACCATGTCGCGCCGGACCCGCCGCGGTCCACCCTGGCACCATGACCTCCATGACCGTCGACCGGCACGCGGCCGGCACCTCCGCCCCGGCCGGGCGCACCCCGCGGCGCGGGCCCGGCTTCCTCACGGCCCCGTTCGCGGGCCGCACCTGGCGCGAGCAGGCCTACCTGACGCTCGTGCTCCTGCTCGCCCCGTTCGCCTTCACGTACGCCGTGCTCGGCGTGGGTCTGACGGCCGGTGTGGGCGTGACGGTGGTGGGGCTGTTCGTGTCGGGCGCCGTCGTGCTCGGCGGGCGCGGCTGGGGCGGCGCGTACCGCGGCCTGGCCCGCGAGCTGCTCGACACCGACGTGCCCGCGCCCGCCCCCTACGTGCGTCCGCGGGGTTTCTGGCGCACCCTCGGGTCGCTGCTCGGCGACGCGGCGGGCTGGCGCGCGCTGCTGTTCCTGCTCGTCACGTTCCCGCTGGCCCTCCTGTCCTTCGTCGTGAGCGTCACGGTGCTGGCGACGGCCCTCGGCTCGATCACCTACGGCCTGTGGTTCCGGTTCCTGCCCGAGCAGGAGGGCGCCGACGGCGCGCTGCACCGCGGGGCCCAGTTCGGCCCCTCCTACTTCGTGGACACGCCGCCGCGCATCGCGCTGCTGGCGCTGGCCGGTGTCGTGCTCCTGTTCTGCTGGCCGTGGCTCGTGCGGATGTTCACGCTGCTGTTCCAGGTGCTCACGGAGGGCCTGCTCAGCCCGACCCGCGCCAGCCTGCGCGTCGCGGAGCTCGAGCGCTCCCGCACCGGCACGGTCGACGACGCCGACGCCCGCCTGCGCCGCATCGAGCGCGACCTGCACGACGGCACGCAGGCGCGCCTGGTCGCCGTCGCGATGCAGCTCGGCGAGGCGCGCGAGCACCTCGCCGAGGGCGGCGACGTCGGCGAGGCGGCCGAGCTGCTCGACACCGCGCACACGTCGACCAAGGAGGCGCTCACGGAGCTGCGCGAGCTGGCCCGCGGCATCCACCCGCCGGCGCTCGACAGCGGCCTCACCGTCGCGCTCGAGACGCTCGCCGCGCGGTCACCGCTGCCGGTCGTGGTCGACGTCGACCCCGCGGTGGAGTCAGACGGCCGGCTGGCGCCCGCCGTGGAGTCGATCGCGTACTTCACGGTGGCCGAGCTCGTCACGAACGCGGCCAAGCACGCCCGGGCCGGCAGCGTCCACGTGCGGGTCGAGGGCCCGGCGCAGGAGCGCGGAGCCGGCGTACGCATCCAGGTGCGCGACGACGGGCGCGGCGGGGCCCGCGTGGTGCCGCCCGACGGCACGGGGCTGCGCTCGGGCCTGGCCGGCATCGTCGAGCGGGTCCGGTCCGTCGACGGCACGTTCGACCTGTCCAGCCCGGCCGGCGGCCCTACGGTGGTGACCGTGCACCTCCCGACGACGACCGCACCGGGCTCGGCATGACGAGCGGCACGACGAGCGGCACCCCCGGCCCCGCGCGGCCGGCCGACGGGCTCACGGTCGTGCTCGCGGAGGACTCCGCGATCCTCCGCGACGGCCTCGCCGCCCTCCTGACCCGCCGCGGCCACGCCGTGGCGACGGTCGGGGACGGCGTCGCCCTCGAGCGCGAGGTCGACCGCCTCGCCCGCCAGGAGTCGCTGCCCGACGTCGTCGTCGCGGACATCCGCATGCCGCCCTCGTTCACCGACGAGGGCCTGCGCGCGGTGCTGGGCCTGCGGGCCCGGCACCCGGCCCTGCCCGTGCTCCTGTTCTCGCAGTACGTCGAGACCCGGTACGCGAGCAGGCTGCTCGCCGGCGACGCGCGCGGCGTCGGCTACCTGCTCAAGGACCGGGTGGCCGACGTGCGCGACTTCGTCGACGCCCTGGTCCGCGTCGCGCGCGGCACGACGGTGCTCGACCCGGAGGTCGTCTCGCAGCTCATGGGCTCCGCCCGCACCGACGACGGCCTGGACCGGCTCTCGGCGCGCGAGCGGGAGGTGCTCGGACTCATGGCACAGGGCCGGTCCAACGGGGCGATCGCCGACCTGCTGCACCTGTCCTACGGCGCCGTCGAGAAGAACGTCGCCGCGATCTTCACCAAGCTGGACCTGCCGCAGGACGCCGCCGACCACCGCCGCGTGCTGGCCGTGCTGCGGTACCTGGGGGTGTGATGACCCGTCGTCGGGGTATCCCCCCGCGGGAGGAGGGGCTGCTGGGGGTGCACTCGGGGGATCACCCGATGGTCTCGGGGGCGCCGGGACGGAACACTGGCCGCATGACCGCGCCGAGGCCCGATCGACACACCGATCGACACCGCCACGACACCGCCCCGCACCCGGGAGCCGTGGCGTGACGGCGCTGACCGCCGTCGCGGTGGGGCTCGCCCTCGTCGACGCGGTGTGCTTCGCGCTCAGCGCCACGCTCCAGCACCACGCCGTCTCCGACCGGCACGACGACGGCCACCTCAGCCTGCGCAGCCTGCTCGGCGTGGTGCGACGGCGCCGCTGGCTGGCCGGCATCGCGCTCGGCGGGCTGGCCGTCACCCTGCACGCCGTCGCCCTCCTGCTCGCGCCCCTGCGCGTCGTCCAGCCGATCGGCGTGCTCGCCGTGCCCATCGCCGTGCTGCTCACCGCCTCCCGCATGCGGGTGAGGCCCGCGCGCGGGGTGCTCGTCGGGGCGGCGCTCGCCGTGACCGGCGTGGTCGCGTTCGTCGTCGTCTCGGCGGGCACGACCGTCAGCACGCCGCCGGAGACGACGGCGCTCGTGGTCGCCTGCGCCGTCGTCGCGGCCGTCACCCTCGTGCTCACCCTCGGCGGTCTCGTCACGCGGGGCTGGCTGCGGTGCGTCGCCTACTCGACCGCGGCGGCCGCCGCGTTCGGCCTCGTGTCCGCGCTGGTGCGGGCGGTCTCCCTGCGCGTGACCTCCGGTGAGGCCGAGCTGCTCGACCCCGGGATCCTCCTGGCGGCCCTCGTGGTCCTCGTGGTGACCGTGGGCGGGGGCTGGCTCGTCCAGCAGGCGTACGCCGCCGGGGCGCCCGCCGTCGTCGTCGCCTGCCTCACCGTGGTGGACCCCATCGTCGCCGTGCTGCTCGGGGCCGCGCTGCTCGGCGAGGGCGCGGGCACGCCGCTCGGCCTCTGGTCGGTGATGGGCCTCGCGACCGCGGCCGCCGTCGCGGGCGTCATCACGCTCGCCAAGTACCACCCCGAGGCGACCACGCGGGCCGCCGCGGCGCCGGCCCCCGCGCTCGAGGGGAGCCTGACGTGAGCGGGCTGCACATCTGCTTCTTCACCGACCAGCACCCCCGCACCCTGGGGGGCGCGCAGGCGTCCGTGCAGCTCCAGCGCACGTTCCTGGAGCGCGCGGGACACACGGTGACGGTCGTGGCGCCGCGGTCGCCGGTCGACCCCCAGGTCGCGGACCCCGGCGTCGTCGCGCTGCCCGGCCCCACCGTCGCGCGCGGCCAGTACACCGCCGCGCTGCCCGGCCGGCGCCTCGACGCCCTGGTCGACCGCGAGCTCGGCGCCCGCGGACCCGTCGACCTCGTGCACCTCCAGGGCGACTTCTGGGGCGCCTGGCTGGGCAAACGGTTCGCCGCGCGGCACGGAACGCCCGTCGTGCTCACCACGCACACCAACGTCGACGCGTCCTTCCGGGCCGTCGCCGGGCCCGTCGCCGGGATCGGCCTGCGCGCCGTCGCGGCGTGGCAGCGCCTGGTGACCGGCAACCGGACCCGCAGGTCCGGGCTCGGCGCCGGCTACGACTACCTGCGCGCCCTCGCCTCGGGCGCCGCGGCCGTCGTGGCGCCGAGCACCCACTTCGCCGCCCGCCTCGAGGCGGCGGGCGTGCCGGTCACCGCGGTCGTCCCGACCGGCGGGCACGACGACGACGTGCGCGGCCTGCGCGCTGCCGGGCACGGGGCCGGCCGGCACGACCGCGCCGACGACCTGCCGGACCAGCGCGCCCCGCGCCACCCCGGCGACCCCGTGCGCGTCGTGTGGCTGAGCCGGTTCAGCGCCGAGAAGCGCCCGCTCGAGCTCCTCGACGCGCTCGCCGCGACCGGCCCGCGCGTCGAGGCCGACCTCTACGGCACGGGCGTGCTGTTCGAGCGTGCCCGCCGCACGGTGCACGCCCTCGGACTGACCGACCGGGTGCGCCTGCACGGCGCCGTCGGGCACGCCGAGGCTCTGCGCGCGATCGCGGCGGCCGACCTGCTCGTCCAGACCTCGCAGGGCTTCGAGACGCAGGGCATGACGGTCTACGAGGCGCTGGCGCTGGGCGTGCCGGTCGTGGTGCGCGACCCCGACATCGCCCGCGAATTGGGCGACGCCGCCTGGGTACGGCACGCGCCGGGCCGGTCCGCGGCGTCGCTCGCCGGTGCGCTGGACGCCGCCGCACGGGCCGTCGGGTCGGACGCCGCGCCCCGCGTACCCGCCGCGGTGTCGGAGGGCCTGCTCCAGTCGGCCCAGACCCGGCGCCTGCTCGACGTCTACGCCGGCGCGCTGCGCGGGCCGGCGACCGGCGAGGCGACAGCCCCCGTCACAGCCGCCCCGCGGCCTTGAGCGCGAGGTACTCGTCGGCCAGCCGCGGTGCCAGGTCGTCCGGCAGCGCCTCGACGACGTCGGCCCCGTAGCGGCGCAGCATCGTCGTGACGGCCGTGCGCTCGAGGTCGCCGCGCGCCGCGGCCGCCGCGTCGTACACCTCCGCGACGGTCTCGCGGCCGTCCCGCAGCCGCGCCACCTCCTCGTCCGCCACGGAGGCGACGACGACGGTGTGGTCGCGCGTGAGCTGGTCCACGACGGTCAGCAGGCCGTTCTCCACGGCCGCGGGGTCGAGCGTGGTCAGCAGCACCACGAGCGCGCGCTGTGTCATGCGCGTGCGCACCTGCGTGACCACACCCGGCCAGTCGGTCTCGAGCAGCGCGGGCTCGACCGTCGCGAGCGACTGCGCCATCGCCGGCATGAGCCGCGGCCCGGCCGCGCCCGCGACCCGGGCGCGCACCGTGCGGTCGTACGCGACCAGCTCGACCCGGTCGCCCGCGTGCCCGGCCAGTGCCGCGAGCAGCAGCGCCGCCTCGATGCTGGCGTCGAGGCGTGGGGCGCCGGTCGAGTCCTCGGCGCCGACACGGGCCGCCGACGTGCGGCCCGTGTCGAGCACGACGAGCACGCGGCGGTCCCGCTCGGGCCGCCACGTGCGGACCACGACCTCCCGGCGCCGCGCCGTGGCACGCCAGTCGATCGAGCGGACGTCGTCGCCCACGACGTACTCGCGCAGCGAGTCGAACTCGGTGCCCTCGCCGCGGATCTGCACGGCCGCGCGGCCGTCCATCTCCCGCAGCCGCGCCAGCCGCGACGGCAGGTGCTTGCGGCTGGCGAACTCCGGCAGCACCCGGAGCACGCCGGGGACGGGCAGGGTCACCTGGCGGCCGGCCAGCCCGAGGGGACCGAGGCTGCGGACGGTCACGCCGCCCGCCGACCGGTCACCGCGCCGTGTCGGTACGAGCGTGGTGGGCAGCCGCACCGCCTCGCCGTCGGGCAGGGTCACGCGGTGCCTGCCGGGGCCGCCGGGCGCGGGGCGCGCCCGGTCGCCGCTCCCCCGGCCCGGACCGGCGCCGGCCGACGGCGGCCACGCGTCCCGGACGACGGCGCGCAGCCTCCTGCCGGACACGTTCCGCACCACGAGCTCGCTCGTGGTCTCGGCGTGCAGGCGCACGGAAGCGGGCACGCGGCGCTGGACCGCGACCCGGCGCGGCGAGGCCGCGAGCAGGACGTCGGCCAGGCACGCGAGGACCACGACGGCGGCCCATACCAGGACGGTCCCCGTCGCGGGCAGCAGCAGCACGGGCAGCACGCCGAGCCCCATGAGGGCGGCGGCCCGCCACGTCACGACCATGCGGGCCGCCTCAGCGCGGCACGGGCACGGAAGCCAGCACCGTGTCCAGCACGCCCTCGGCGGTGACGCCCTCCAGCTCCGCCTCGGCGCGCAGCTGCACGCGGTGCCGCAGCGTCGGGTGGGCCAGGGCCTTGATGTCGTCCGGCGTCACGAAGGAACGACCCGACAGCCAGGCCCACGCGCGGGCCGTGCGCAGCAGCGCGGTCGCGCCGCGCGGCGAGACGCCGAGCGAGAGGGACGGCGAGAAGCGGGTCGCCCGGCACACGTCGACGGCGTAGCCGAGCACCTCGCGCGAGACCTGCACCTGGGCCACCTCGGCGCGGGCGCGCTCGAGCACGGCCGCGTCCGCCACGGGCCGCACCCCGGCCGCGGCCAGGTCGCGCGGGTCGAACCCGGCGGCGTGCCGTGCCAGCACCTCGACCTCCTGGTCGCGCTCGGGCAGGGGCAGCACGAGCTTGAGCAGGAAGCGGTCGAGCTGCGCCTCGGGCAGCGCGTAGGTGCCCTCGTACTCGACAGGGTTCTGCGTGGCGATCACGAGGAACGGGTCCGGCAGGCGCCGCGGGGTGCCGTCGACCGAGACCTGACGCTCCTCCATGGCCTCGAGCAGCGACGACTGCGTCTTCGGCGGCGTGCGGTTGATCTCGTCGGCGAGCACCAGGTTGGTGAACACCGGGCCCTCGCGGAACGAGAACTCGGCCGTCCGGGCGTCGTAGACGAGCGAGCCCGTCACGTCACCGGGCATGAGGTCGGGCGTGAACTGGACGCGCCGCGTGTCCAGGTCGAGCGCGGCGGCCAGCGTGCGGACCAGCAGGGTCTTGGCCACGCCGGGCACGCCCTCCAGGAGCACGTGCCCCTGGCACAGCAGCGCGATGAGCAGGCTCGTCACGGCGGCGTCCTGCCCCACGACGGCCTTGCCCACCTCCGTGCGCACGGCGGCCAGCGCGCTGCGCAGCTCTTGCGAGGGCGCCGGGGGTGCGTCGGCGGGCCGGTCGGGCGTCGCGGGAGCCTGCGCGGCGGCGGGCTCGGCGGTCGGCGGCGTCGGCTGAGGGGTGGCTGGTTCGGTCACGGTCGGTGGACCTCGCTCTCCAGGATGTCGAGTCGGCGCGCGAGCTCGGCGAGCGCGGCGTCGTCAGCGGGGGGTGGGCCGTAGAGCAGGTCTGCCACCTGCTGCGACGGGCGGTCGGTCGCGGTCACGACGGCGTCGACCACGGTGTCGGCGTCGGCCGAGCGGGCCAGGCCGAGCCGCTTGGCGACCCGGTCGGCCGTCGCGGCGCGCAGGCCCGCCGCGGCGTGGCCGCGGG